>JBEBVW010000172.1:0-5730 GCA_040392565.1 Aeromicrobium sp.
CATCCAGAAGTACAAGAACAAGACCGGTTACAAGAAGCGCCAGGGTCACCGTCAGAAGTACACCCAGGTCAAGATCACCGGGATCAAGTGAAGGGGATCTGACTCATGGCACATAAGAAAGGCGCGGCGTCCACTAAGAACGGCCGCGATTCCAATGCACAACGCCTTGGCGTAAAGCGCTTCGGCGGCCAGCTCGTCAACGCAGGCGAGATCATCGTCCGCCAGCGTGGCACCCACTTCCACCCCGGCAGCAATGTCGGCCGTGGTGGCGACGACACTCTGTTCGCACTGGCCGCTGGCGCGGTTGAGTTCGGCGTGAAGCGCGGCCGCAAGGTCGTCAACATCGTCCCGGGCGAGTAAGAGCGAAGCACTCTTCCGAAGAAGGGGTGGTCCGCAGTGGCGGGCTGCCCCTTTCTTCTTCCCACCAGCAGATAGGAGCAGCGAAATGGCAGTGCCGACATTCGTCGACACCGTGACGCTGCACGTTGCTGCAGGCAATGGCGGTCACGGCATCGCCTCGGTGCATCGTGAGAAGTTCAAACCTCTCGGCGGGCCCGACGGCGGCAACGGTGGTCACGGCGGTGACGTCATCTTGCGCGTCGATCCTGACGTCACGACGTTGATCGACTACCACCACGAACCTCACCGCAAGGCCACGAACGGCGCTCCCGGCGCCGGTAGTAACCGATCAGGTGCGCAGGGCGAAGATCTGGTGCTGCCCGTTCCGGACGGCACCGTCGTCCGCGCCCGCAACGGCGATGTCCTTGCCGATCTGACTGGTGCTGGCACCGAGCTTGTTATCGCGGCCGGCGGCCGCGGCGGACTCGGCAATGCTGCGCTGGCTTCCAGTAAGCGCAAGGCTCCGGGCTTCGCGCTGAAGGGCGAACCCGGCGAAGAACTCACCATCACGCTGGAACTTAAGGTCGTCGCTGATGTTGGCCTTGTCGGATTCCCCAGCGCCGGCAAGTCAAGCCTGATCGCAGCGCTCTCGCGCGCTCGGCCCAAGATCGCCGACTATCCGTTCACCACGCTGGTGCCGAACCTCGGCGTCGTGCGCGCTGGCTCCACCACCTTCACCGTCGCTGATGTCCCCGGTCTCATCCAGGGCGCCAGCGAGGGTCGCGGTCTTGGTCATGACTTCTTGCGCCACATTGAGCGCTGCGCTGCACTCGTCCACGTCATCGACACCGCCACGGTTGAGCCTGGACGTGATCCGTTGACCGACCTTGACGTCATCGAGCGCGAACTGCGTGCGTATGCCGAGGCCACCGGTTCGGACATTCATGAACGCCCTCGTCTGGTCGCCCTGAACAAGGTCGACGTTCCCGACGGCTCCGATATTGCCGACATGGTGCGCGATGAACTGGTCGACCGCGGCTATCGGGTTTTCCCGGTCTCGGCCGCCAGCCACGCCGGCCTGCGCGAGTTGTCATTTGCCATGGCGCAGATCGTCACCGCTGCTCGCGACGCGGCGCCCAAGGTCGAAGCCACTCGCATCGTCCTGCGCCCCACTGCCGAGGCTGGCGTCGGACGTGAGTTCACGATCACCCAAGAGGAAGGTCGTTGGATTGTGCGCGGCGATAAGACGCGCCGTTGGGTCCAGCAGACTGACTTCACCAACGATGAAGCCATCGGCTTCCTTGCCGACCGACTCAACCGATTGGGCGTTGAGGACAAACTCCTGGCGCTTGGTGCTGAACCCGGCGATGACGTCCTAATCGGTATCGGTCTGCACGAAGACCTCACCAACGCTGTGGTGTTCGACTTCGATCCTCAGATCAAGGCTGGCGCCGAGGTACTGGGCCGTCGCGGCGAGGATCTGCGCATCGATCAGTCCACCCGTCGCACCAACGTCCAACGGCGTGAAGAACTCATGGCCAAGCGCGCCTTCGAGGCCGAACAGCGACAGCAACGCGAGTCTGGCGCCGAGTCCTACTGGGAGTGGAGCGAGGACGACGAGGACGACCAGGCATGAGCCGTCTTGTGGTCAAGGTCGGCTCATCGTCGCTGACCACCTTGTCGGGACACCTCGATCCCGAACGCGTCGACACTTTGGTCGACGCGATCGCCGACGCCCGAGGCCGCGGTGACGAAGTAGTGCTGGTGAGTTCTGGCGCAATTGCAGCAGGACTTGGACCGCTCGGATTGACGTCACGACCGCAGGACTTGCCCACGCAGCAGGCAGCAGCCAGTGTCGGTCAGGGCGCCTTGATGGCGCGCTACGCCGAACGCTTTGCCGCGCGTGGACTCACAGTGGGCCAGGTGCTGCTGACAGTCGGAGATGTCACCCGCCGCAGTCACTACCGCAACGCGTACCAAACCTTCGCCAAGCTGCACGAACTCGGTGTTGTGCCGGTCGTCAACGAGAACGACACGGTCGCCACCAGCGAGATTCGTTTCGGCGACAACGACCGATTGGCTGCGCTGGTGGCGCACTTGGTGCATGCCGATCGTTTGCTCTTGTTGTCCGATGTAGACGGGCTGTACGACGGCCATCCGGATGAACCTGGCACCTCCCTCATCACGGACGTGAAGGGTGATGACGATCTTGCTGGCGTTGATGTCAGCCGGGTGGGTTCCAAGGTCGGAACCGGTGGCATGGTCACCAAGATCGAGGCCGCCCAGATTGCCACCGGTGCCGGCATTCCGGTCACCCTGACGTCGGCGGCCAACGTCGACGCGGCATTGCGCGCAGAGCCTGTCGGCACCACATTCCACGCCACCGGACGTCGCCGCCCCACTCGTCTGCTGTGGTTGCAACACGCCAGCGAAACCAAGGGACGGCTGAATCTGGACGCAGGCGCTGTCCGGGCGCTTGTGGCGAAAGGCGCATCACTGTTGCCTGCTGGCGTCACTTCGGTTGAGGGCGACTTCAGCGCCGGAGATCCGGTCGACCTCGTCGGCCCTGACGGAGTCGTCATTGCCCGCGGCCTGGTCAACTACGACAGCAGCGAACTTCCCCAACTGCTTGGCCGCAGCACCCACGACCTAGCCGCCGAACTCGGCCCCGAGTACGAACGCGAACTCGTCCACCGCGACGACCTCACGATCTTGTGACGATCACTTGAACACCATGAGGTCATGGTGTTCTGTCACTCACCAGGCATACATGCCATGAGAAGTGACAGAAGTCCATGGTGAGTCGACGCGGCAGGCAGGCGCGATGGGAGAATGTGGATATGAGCATCGTGGAGGAACTGGCGGGCCGGGCGCAGATCGCGGCGGCGGAGTTGGCGCTGGCGACGCGCGCCACTAAGGACGCTGCGTTGCAGGCGATGGCTGACGATTTGATCGCTGCTACGTCTCAAATTCTGGAGGCGAACGCCCACGACGTTGATGCCGCACGCGCGGACGGCACACCTGAGCATGTGATTGACCGCCTTGCCCTCGATGCAGATCGCGTCGCCGCATTCGCTGGGGGAGTGCGCGATATCGCCGGCTTGCCTGATCCGATCGGTGAAGTGGTTCGCGGATCCACGCTGCCCAATGGCTTGCGCATGGAGCAGATCCGGGTGCCGATGGGTGTTATCGGGATGATCTACGAAGGTCGCCCGAATGTGACTGCCGATGCTGCCGCCATTTGCCTCAAAGCAGGAAGCGCGGTGTTGTTGCGCGGTTCCTCATCAGCGTCACACAGCAACCAGGTGATCGCTGACGTCATGCGGGGTGCTGTAGAAAAGGCCGGACTCCCCGCCGATGTGATTCAAGCTGTGCCCGCAGACGATCGGTCGACGGCCAAGGATTTGATGCGCGCCCGCGGACTCGTCGATCTCGTCATCCCGCGCGGCGGAGCCGGTCTGATTCGCACTGTCGTTGAGGAGTCGACGGTGCCTGTTATTGAGACGGGCACCGGTAACTGTCATGTGTACGTCGACAGCAACGCCGACCTAGACATGGCGCTGGACATCGTGGTGAATGCCAAGACCCATCGGTGCAGCGTCTGCAATGCCGCCGAGTCGCTGTTGGTCCACCGCGACGTCGCCGAGCAGTTCCTCCCGCGCGTCGTCGCAGCCTTGCGTGACGGAGGCGTCACGATCCACGGCGACGAGCAGTTCCAGGCCGTTGACGCCTCTGTCGTGCCGGCGACCGATGAGGACTACGAAACCGAGTACTTGGGGATGGACATTTCGGCCAAGGTCGTTGACTCGCTCGACGACGCCGTCACCCACATCCGTCGTTTCTCCTCCGGTCACACCGAGGCGATCGTCACCACGTCGATCGCTGCGGCCCGACGGTTCACGATGGGCGTCGATTCAGCTGCCGTCATGATCAACGCTTCGACCCGATTCACCGACGGCGGCGAGTTCGGATTCGGCGCCGAGATCGGCATCTCCACCCAAAAACTGCACGCTCGCGGACCCATGGGGTTGACCGAGATGACAACAACTACCTACGTCGTGACTGGCGACGGACACGTGCGCTGATAGATTGCAGCCATGCTGGATCTTGCTGCACTGAACTCCTTGCTCGTCGCTGCCGAAGAAGAGCACCACTTGCGTGACATCGGCATCGAGCCGTGGGCTGTTGGCGCCATCGCGCTGACCATCCTGCTGTCGCTGCTGCTTGGCCTGCTGGCGTTCGGCAAGGGCCGCGAGCACAGCTGAGTCCGATTGTGGCCGATGCTGACGGCAGTGGTGGCCGGCGCCGGATCGGCGTCATGGGTGGCACTTTCGACCCCATCCACCACGGCCACTTGGTTGCCGCCAGCGAGGTCCGTTCCTGGTATGACCTGGACGAAGTAATTTTCGTCCCTACCGGCCAGCCGTGGCAGAAGTCCGATCGTGAAGTCTCACCGGCCGAGCACCGGTACTTGATGACGGTCATTGCGACTGCCGCGAATCCGCAGTTCACGGTGAGCCGCGTTGATATCGACCGTGTTGGCCCGACCTACACGATTGACACACTCCGCGATCTCAAAAAACAGCACCCGGATGCTGATCTGTTTTTCATCACCGGCGCCGACGCGTTGGCCGCACTCTTGACCTGGCGCGATCACGATGAGTTGTTCGATTTGGCTCAGTTCGTCGGTTGCACTCGGCCCGGCCACGACCTCGACGAATCATCGCTGGACGGGCTACCTGCCGACCGCGTGCAGATACTGGAGATCCCTGCGCTCGCGATTTCGTCCACCGACTGTCGCGCACGAGTCCACCGCGATGAACCGGTTTGGTACCTGGTGCCAGACGGCGTGGTGCAGTACATCAACAAACATCAACTGTATCGAGAGACTGGAACCAATCAATGACGGCGACCGACCGCGCGCTTGAACTGACTCGCGCTGCTGCCGAGGCTGCCGGCGACAAACTTGCCCAGGACGTCGTCGCGATTGACGTGTCCGATCAGCTCGCCATCACGGACGTGTTCCTTGTGGCGACTGGATCCAACCCACAGCAGGTGCGCGCTATCCAGGACGCAGTTGAAGAGCGTCTGCACGCGATGGGCGCCAAGGCCGTCAGGCGTGAAGGTCAGCGTGAGGGCCAGTGGATCCTGCTCGACTTCTCCGACATCGTGGTTCACATTCAGCACAGCGAAATGCGTTCTTACTACGCACTAGAGCGGCTCTGGAGCGACTGCCCGGCGATAGATCTGGGCTGAGTATGAAATCTCGTCAGGTGGTGCTGTGGCGCCACGGCCGGACGGCATGGAACGTCGCTGGTCGAGTGCAGGGCAGCAGCGATATCCCGCTCGACGACGTCGGACGCCAACAAGCACGCGACGCCGCCGAACAGC
>JBEBVW010000173.1:0-5727 GCA_040392565.1 Aeromicrobium sp.
AGGCAGTCAACTGGACTTGCGCCAGTACGCACCGAACTCGTCGATCTGGATGATCTCGTCGGTGATGCCGTGCTCAGCGCGGTAGTCGTGCACCGCCTGGCCTGCCTGTGAGGCGTGGCTGCCGAAGTCGTCGATGATGCAGAATCCGCCGGGCGACAGTTTCGGGTACAGGTTCTCGATCGCTTGGATCGTGGATTCGTACATGTCGCCGTCGAGACGCGCGAGTGCCAATTGCTCAATGGGCGCAGTGGGCAGCGTGTCCTTGAACCAGCCGACCAGGAATTCGACCTGATCGTCGAGCAGTCCATAGCGCTCGAAGTTGTGCTTGACCTGGTTGACGCCAACAGCCAGACCGGTTTGTTTGAACAACTCGTCGCCAGTGTCTGCGGGGAAACGAGCGGCGTCCGGCGGGGGCAGGCCCTCGAAGGAGTCAGCAACCCACACCTTGCGGGTCGTGTCGCCCCATGCCTTGAGATTGGCGCGCATGAAAATGGTGGCACCACCGCGCCACACGCCGGTTTCGATCAGATCGCCGGGGACGCCGTCGGTCATGATGGCGGCGATGCACTCCTGGATATTGGTCATCCGGCGCAGGCCGATCATCGACTCGGCGCGCGACGGCCAGTCGAGACCGGATTCACGCGCTTCGGCGTCATAAGGCTTCTTGTACGCGATCTCGAGATCGAGCTTGCCAGCAGCGTTTGCGACTGCCGTGGCCGCGCGCTTCTTCCAGGACTTCTGGCCCTGCCAACGGACGCCGCCGAGCACGGAATCGTTGTCTTCGGCAAGAGCTCCGGTGAGGCTGCGCTTGATGATGTCGAGATAGAGCTCGCGGAGCTCGGGAGTCAGATCTGTGGTGGGCACGCGGTGACGTTATCAGCCTCAGAGCCGTTGTGTGGGCTAGTGCCCGCGATTCACAGAAACGGCGGCGTCGAGAACGAATCTTCGACGCCGCCGGGTTCAGCAGGGTCGGCTACCAAGCGTGCTTCCTGTCGAATCTGTCGAGCCGGGGTCGTTCGACTTCCCTTTGTGGGGCGAGCGGATATCCCGGAACGACTTCCCTTGGGGACGGGTGATCGCCGCGTGGGTACCGAGTGCTGGACCGTCTGTGAACTTGTCTAGCCATAGTGACCCCGACTACCTAGCGGCGTACACCCCTACTGGGACGTAATGTTCCGTTCGTCAATTCACGAGGGCCTGACCTGCAGCAGGAGCAGAAGTGAAAGTCAGGCGGCGGCGCGACGACGGCGTTTGACGACCGACGTGGTGATGGCAGCGACTGCGCCACCCACAAGAATTGCCGCGGTGGCGATCCCGACGCGGCTGTCGAGCCCGAGCCGAGAGCGAAGCGACACCGGATTGCGGAACACCAGGATCGGCCAGCCCTGCTCTTCGGCGATCTTGCGCAATGCCTTATCGGGGTTCACTGCGAATGGGTGACCGACGGCGCGCAGCATCGGGGCATCGGTCTCGGAGTCGGAATAGGCGTACGAATCGGCCAAGTCGTAGCCGTATCGGTCGGCAAGTTCGAGCATGGCGACCGCTTTGTTCGGGCCGTAGGCGTAGAAGTCGACTTCGCCGGTGTAGCGACCGTTCTTCTCCACCAGCGTCGTAGCGATGGTGTGGTCAACGCCCAACATTTCGCCGATGGGATTGACCACTTCGCTGCCCGAGGCCGAGATGATGACGACATCGCGGCCGGCCGCTCGATGTTCTTCAATGAGTTGGACGGCTTCGTCGTACACCAGCGGGTTGATGATCGCGTGCAAGGTTTCACCGACCGCTTGCCGCACGGTTTCGACATCCCAGCCGGTGATCATGTCGGTCAAATAAGCCCGCATACGTTCGAGCTGCTCGTGGTCGGCGCCTTGTGCACCAAACATGAAGTTCGCATAGGCCGAACGCATCACTGCGCGCTTGGTGAGCAGGCCGCCTTCATAGAACGGCCGACCGAACGCCAGAGTCGATGATCGAGCGATGATCGTCTTGTCGAGGTCAAAGAACGCCGCGGAGCGTTGGCGTGAATGTGAAGGGGGGACCGTGTTGGCCATGTTTCCAGGGTAGTCGGTCCATTCTCCACAGGGACTGAACGACGTTTGGTTGTCCACATATCGCCGGTTGACCACTGGCATCGACGTCATTCGCGGGGCAGTTTCGGCGTATGGATGACATTGCCTTGATCTTGACGTCGCGCGACGACACGCGCCTGGCCGCAGAGCGGTGGTGTGCGGCCGTTGGTATTAGTCCATTCGCTGTCGGCTCAGCAGCCGAAGCGCGACGCTTCTGGCGGTCGGCGCGAGCGGTCGTGCTGGATGCCGATCAGATTCCCGAGTTGCAGGCGATGCGTTGGCCGCGCCGAGATCATGTCTTCCTCGTCGTCGACGAACCCGACCGTTGGTGGCAAGAGGCTGTGCAGATCGGGGCGAGCGGTGTGCTGGCGAAAGCTGACGATCACGCCGGTGTCACGGCATTGGCCTCAGTGGTCGACGGCGGAGCCGAAGGCTGCTCCATCGTTGTCGTCGGCGGACGTGGGGGAGCGGGAGCAACGACCTTGGCCTGTTCGTTGGGGCTGACGGCAGCCGCGAGAGGTCTGTCGGCGGTCGTGCTTGATGCCGATCCATTAGGTACTGGTGTCGAGCTGGTGTTGGGGACCGAATCGGTTGAGGGTCTGCGCTGGCGGTCGCTGGACACCGCAGCTGGCGTTGTCGCGCCAGCAGCATTGGCAGGGGCGCTTCCGTTGCGTAGCGGGCTGGCGAGTCTGTCGTGGGAGACCGACGACGATGCTCCGCGACTTCCTGACGGTGCTGCGAGCGTGTGGTCGGCAGCAACCCGAGGGTTCGATGTGGTGATCGTCGATCAGCCGCGCACTGTCGCCGACGACGCGTGGACTGGCGCGGTGCTGGGCGGCTCGGTGCTCAGCGTTGTCGTCATTGACGATGACATTGGCGGCATCGCTGCGGCCCGTCGTCAGATTGTTTGGCTGAGTGAGCGGACGCCCGCCGTCGCTGCTGTGGTTGCGCGCCGAGGGCGTGGCGGTTTGGGCCGAGCAGCAGTCGAGTCGTCCATTGACGTTCCCGTCATCGCAACGATGAGGCGCGACCGTCGACTCCAGGCTGCCGTCGACCACGGCCGAGGGCCCGGCCGGTCGCGGCCGATGAATCGGTTGTCGCGTCAAGTGCTTGATCTCGTCGGGCTGAGCAAGCCATGAACCAGCCAGCCGAGCTGATCGATCGGGTCCGACAGCGTCTGGTGCTTGCCGGGGCTGAGCCAACTGTGGCGTCGGTTGCTGACGCGATGCGTGATGAGCACCAGGTTGCCGGAAGCCAGACACTGCTCGCCTTGGTCGATCGGCTACGCGCCGACATGATCGGCGCAGGTCCGCTCGATGAGCTGCTACGTGAGGCCGGGGTGACCGACGTTTTGGTCAACGGCTTCCGTCAGGTCTTCGTCGATCGCGGCAACGGATTGGAGCTGGTCGACCTCGTCCTGCCCGATGAGGCTGCAGTCCGACGCCTGGCCCAGCGATTGGCCGCGTCAGCGGACCGACGTCTTGACGATGCTGCGCCGTGGGTGGACGCGAGATTGGCCAACGGCACCCGATTACATGCCGTCTTGGCGCCTCTGGCTCGGCCGGGAACTGCGATCTCCTTGCGCGTCCCTGCCCGGCGCTCGTTCACTTTCGACGAATTGCGTGAGCGCGGAATGTTGACCAACGATGCGGCCGCCGATTTGAAACGACTCGTTGCGTCGAGTGTGTCGTTCGTGGTGACCGGAGGCACCGGTAGCGGCAAAACCACATTGCTTTCTGCCTTGTTGTCGAACGTCGACCCGCGTCATCGGCTGGTGGTCGTGGAGGACTCGACTGAACTTCGGCCAGATCACCCACATCTGGTGGGGCTTGAGTCTCGGCCAGCGAATGTCGAGGGTGCCGGCGAGGTGACAGTTCGCGATCTGGTGAGGCAGGCACTTCGGATGCGTCCTGACCGTCTTGTGGTGGGCGAGGTACGTGGCGCCGAAGTCGTCGATCTGCTTGCTGCGCTGAACACCGGTCATGCCGGTGGGTGCAGCACAGTGCACGCCAACTCGCCGGCTGACTTGCCAGCTCGATTTGAGGCACTCGGCGTGGCAGCCGGACTCCCGCGCGAGGCGGTTCACAGCCAACTCGCTGCCGGTCTTGCCGTTGTGGTTCACGTTGACCGGGACGGTCGCGGCATCAGACGTGTTGACCAACTCTCGGTACTGATGAGGTCTGGCGACTATGTGGAGGCGGTGCCGGCACGTACCTACCGGGTCGATGAGACGGCCGATGGCCCTGGTGTGCAGCGGTGGCGGGAGTTGGTCCTGTGACCTGGCTATGTGCGCTCGCACTTGGTTGTTCGGTCGAACTGTGGCGTCCCTCGCCACGTCGGCTGGTGGCTGCGCGGATCGGCTGGAGGGGCGTTGCGTGGAGTCGTCCGGTGATTTCGCCGTGGGCCATATTCATTCCGCTCGCGGTCCTCGGCGTCGTGATGGTGGACGGTCCGGCCACGCTCGTGGTTGCCGTGGGATCAGGTGCCGCAGCGGTCTTGGTGCGTCACTGGCGTTTGGGTCGGCTTCGAGCGCGTGCTGCGGCTCGGCGTCTTGCGGTGGTCGAGACGCTGTCATTCCTGGTCGCCGAGTTGCGCGCCGGTGCGGTACCAGAAGTTGCGCTCGCTTCGGTGGCTCGGGAATTGCCGGCCCTTGCGCCGGCCGCACGTGCCGCGGCGCGAGGAGGCGACATCCTCTCGGTCCTGCGCGAAGCCGCGGCAGAGCCTGGCAACGAAGCATTAGTCCGCCTAGGCGCTGCCTGGCAGGTGGCCGAGCGATCGGGGGCACCGATCGCTGGTGCGCTTGGGCGCGTTGTCGACCGAGTGCGAGACGACTTAGATCTGCAGCGTGAGGTTGATGCCGAACTGGCTCCGGCTCGGGCCACCGCTCGCATCATGGCGCTGCTGCCGATCGTGGGTTTGGGACTAGGTTCGGGCATCGGCGGAAATCCGGTGCGAGTTGTTCTCACCACGTGGCCGGGTGCCGTCAGCGCCTCGCTCGGCATCGCTCTGGCGGCAGTCGGTCTCACCTGGATCGAACGTGTCGCTCGATCGGTTGAGTCGTGATCGCGGCCCTGCTGGCGGCAGTTGCGGTTGCGTTGCTGGTTCCGTCGGGATTCGGCAGGACCCGAGCGCGTCGAATGTGGGCCACCCAGCCAGCGGCAAAGCGCCCTGCCCCCGATCTGCTCGCCGCTGCGCTGACACCGTTGGCGGCATTGCTGATCGTCGGCTGGCCATGGGGTCTGTTGGTAGGCGTTGCGGCTGCGCCTGTGGTGCGAGATGTGCTTCGTCGTGCCGAGTCGGCGGCCGATCGACGTCGCTCGCAGGAATTGCGGCTGCAACTCCCCGGTGCGCTTGATCTGGTGTCGGCCGCTCTGGCTGCAGGACGTCCGCCAGCATCGGCGCTCGCCGTTGTTGCTGCAGCCATTGACGCGCCGCTTTCCGATGAGATGGCACGGATCGCCCATCGGCTTGGTGTTGCGGGCGACGCGCGATCGGCTCTGGTTGATGTTCCGGAGAGTTTGAATGTCCTGGCGCATGCCTTCCGGCGGGCCGAGGACAGCGGAGCGCCGATTGCCGATGTGGTCGGCGCTGCGGCCGATGATGCGCGCCGAGAAAGCGCTGCTCAGCGTCGTGAAGCCGCTCGACGTGTTGGTGTGCG
>JBEBVW010000174.1:0-5721 GCA_040392565.1 Aeromicrobium sp.
ACCCAAGCCAGGCAAAGTGACCGATTTCGTCACAAATCGCGGGGAAATCTTGGGGTTTTTGGGGGCTAGTGGTTAGGGGGCTAAGCGGTCGAGGGTCCAGCCGGAGGGGGTGGCGGTGAAGCGGAGGCGGTCGTGGAAACGGTCGGCGCTGCCCTGCCAGAACTCGATCACCTCAAGTGCGATGCGGTAGCCGCCCCAGGTGGCAGGCCGTTCGACATCAGCACCCGAGGAGCGCGCTTCGATGTCGTCGCGAAGTGCCAACAGGGCTTCGCGACTGGCGACGACTTGCGACTGAGGGGAGGCTGCGGCGCTAATCTGCGAACCGCGCGGGCGCGAGGCGAAGTAGGCATCACTTTCGGCGGCATCGACCTGCTCGACACGCCCTTCGATTCGGACCTGCCTGCGGATCGGATGCCACAGCATCGTCACTGCTGCACGGGGATTGGCGGCCAACTCCTGGCCCTTGCGCGATTGATATCCGGTGAAGAAAACAGCACCTCGCGCATCGAACTCCTTCAGCAGCACGATACGAACTGAGGGCTGGCCGTCAGGGGTCGCAGTGGCCAGCGCCATAGCGTTCGGTTCGGGCACGCCGGCGGCCACCGCGTCAGCGAGCCAGCGGTCGAATAGCTCGATCGGATCGCCCTGCTCATCGGTGAGCGGATCGCCAACGTACTCGGCACGCAATCGACCAATATCGGTGATAGCGAAGTCGGGGAACTCCATCACCCAACCGTAGGGCAGAATGCGAATATGACTGAAGGCGTAGTGGTCCACCATGGATTGGAAGGCGTCGTCGCCTTCGAGAGCAAGATCGCCGAGCCGGACAAGGAAGGGTCGGCCCTGCGTTACCGCGGCGTCGACATCGATGACCTCGTCGGCCGCGTCCCCTTCGAGAAGATCTGGGGCCTGTTGGTCGACGGATCGTATGAGCCGGGCCTGCCGCCCGCCGAGCCGTATCCGATCCCGGTCCACTCCGGCGATATCCGCGCCGATGTGCAGAGCGCCATCGCCCAGATGGCCCCCATCTGGGGTCTGCGCCAGTTGTACGACATCAGCGATCCCGCTGAAGTGCGCGACGACCTGGCTCGCACCGCTGTCATGGTGCTGTCCTACGTCGCCCAGGCTGCTCGCGGCCTCGGCCAGCCGATGGTGCCCCAGTCCGATATCGACCAGTGCAACACCATCGTCGAGCGCATGCTGATGCGCTGGCGCGGTGAAGTGAACCCCGACCACGCGCGCGCGATCGATGCCTACTTGGTGTCCGCCGCCGAGCACGGCATGAATGCTTCGACGTTCACGGCACGCGTTATTTCGTCCACCGGCGCCGACGTCGCTGCAGCGCTGTCCGGCGCTGTTGGCGCGATGTCCGGCCCGCTGCACGGTGGAGCGCCGTCGCGCGTTCTGCACATGATCGAGCAGGTCGAGAAGACCGGCGATGCTCGCGCCTACGTCAAGAAGCTGCTGGATGACGGCGAACGACTGATGGGCTTCGGCCACCGCGTCTACCGCGCTGAGGATCCGCGTGCCCGCACCTTGCGTCGCACCGCCCGCGAACTCAACGCACCCCGCGCTGAGATCGCTGAGGCCCTCGAACAAGCCGCGCTCACCGAACTGCGTGAGCGTCGTCCCGACCGTGTGTTGGAGACCAACGTCGAGTTCTGGGCGGCCATCGTCCTGGACTTCGCTGAGATCCCCGCCAACATGTTCACGGCGATGTTCACCTCCGCCCGCACCGCTGGCTGGAGCGCCCACATTCTCGAGCAGTACCAGACCGGACGTTTGATTCGTCCGTCGGCGATCTACACCGGCCCAGCCTCGCGCCGCGCCGACGAGGTCGACGGCTGGAACCCGGCATGGACCACCTCCTGACGCAAGACAAATAAGCCCCGAATAACCAACGCCCCGGATCAATTCGATCCGGGGCGTTGGTTTGTGGCTAAGCCACGTCGCGGGTCACTCCCGCGGTCGACGGCGCACCATGAAGGTGTCGCCAGCGATCGCGAGCAGCGCCAGCATCAGCAGCCAGAACTCCGGGCCACCGACTCCGGGGAGTCCGCCGCCAGCTGTCACGGTGGCAGATCGTCACGTTCGTGGCAGGCGAGGGTCCGGCGTTGCTGACGCTCAGCAGGTAGGTGCCCTCTGAACCGGCGACCAGCGGCTCATCGCCCTGCAGCGCCTTCACGATGGTCAACAACGCGATTCGAGTCGGCGGAGTCACCACGCGGTCGACGTGTCGTTGTCCGGCTCGGGATCCATCCGCGCAGATTTCAGGGATTATGTGACCAGAGCCACCCGTAACCCCCAAGCACTGCCTCACTATGCTCAAGGCATGCGCAGCCGGGTCATCACAGCAGTGGCCTGCGTCGTGGTGTTGCTCGTCGGCTCGGCCGTCGCTCTTGGACTGACTAGTCCCGACGGCTCGGTAGATGGCGCGACCGCACCGAACGTCGTCACTTCACGAACGACACCGACGCCTACGGCGACCACGCCGTCACCGGTCGTCACACCCACGCCGTCACCCAGCGTCGTCAAGAACAACCCGAACCTCGCGCCGAGCTCGGTCAGTGAACTATGGGCGGGCCGGCCCAAGGCGGCCGCGCTTGAGGGCGACCGCGTCGATTGGTGTCCGGCCGTCAAGGTCAGCGGCCCGAAGTCGACCAAGAAGGCCGCTTGCGCTGCTGTCGCGTTCGTCTTTGACCATCGCTACTCGCGGCTGTCGCTGCCCCGCAAGTCCTACGAGCGCTCAGACTTCAGCGCAGTGCTGAAGTCCATCAGCTCCAATACCCGGCAGACGGCCTACGATTCGCGACTGTCGTCGTTCTTATCCAGCCCCAGCAGGGCTGCCGGCGAGAACCTCGGGCTTGTGACGCTGCAGGGCAACCCAGGAATCGGCTATCGCTTCTATGGGCCAGCCAACTCGACCAAGGGCTACAAAGACCGCTCGGTCTGGATCAACCCCACCTGGTCGACCGTGCGCACGCGCCAGGACTTCAGCCGCGCCGCACCTCGCGTGGTCGCATCATTCTCAGCCAGCGCATCGATCCCGGTCTACAACACCGGCCGCAAGCGAGACGCCATGATGACGGTGCCGTCGACCGTCACGCTGACGATGCGCGAAGACAACGGGAAGTGGAAGGTTGCGAGCTTCCAGATTCACCGCACACCGCCCACCTTTGGTTCGCTCGCGGTGCGATAACGCTCCAAGGCGGCAAGCATGCGGAAGGCCGGGAGCCTCCCCCTGAGACTGCCGGCCTTCCGTTAAAGATGACTCGAGGCCCCCGCTCCGAGCCACCCCCCGATGGGCTCGGAAACCGAGTGAGTCGAACCTCAGCACCTGACAGGGACTATACCGAGCATAGTTCTTTATGACTAGTCCGAAATAGTCATGTCGGGTCGAAATTATCCTCCGACCGACGCAGACACCTGCAGTTCCAGCAAATCCACGGCGGCTCCGTGTTTGGTCAAAAATGCCGTATCGGCCGCGTCTCGCCCGGTGGCGATGCGCACCATGGTCTCGATGGGAGCGAGATCGGTGGCATCGACAATCTGCCACTGACCGTCGACGAAAACTTCAGCAACTGCATGGAAGTCCATCGGCACCAGATTGGGCGCATAGACCGACACGAGTCGGGCCGGGGTGTCGAGCGCCCGCATTGCGGCGATCACCAGATGTGCATAGTCCCGGCACACGCCGCGCTTGGCCTGGTAGGTCGCCATCGCCCCGTCGGTCACGGTGCTCGAACCGGGCACATAGGAAAGATGTGACCGGACCCAGTCGGCGACGGCATCAACAGCCGCCCTGCCGGTGAGTTCGGTGAACTGCTGGCGAATAGTTCCGTACAACGCGTCGGATTCGCAGTAGCGCGACGGACGGCCGTATTCGACGAGCTCCAACTCATCGGCCACGCTCGCAAGCGTGCCGCGCACGGTGGCCGCGTAGTCGACGATCACCTCACCTTGAGTGCCGGCGACTCGAAAAAGTCGCGCGCCGTGGCGCCCCCGGATTTCCTGATGATCAACTGGCTGCCCCGATTGTGTGACCGCAACTGACTCGCTGATGAAGTCGTAGCCGTCGGCAACAGCGACGCTGAAGATCAGATCGGCGTCGCCATACAGCCGCAAACCGACGCGCGATGCAACGGTTCGGGTCACTCCGGAGCCTGCAGAGCATGCGTCGATTCGATGACCGCCAAAATTTCGTCGGCGGCCTGAGGTGCAGTGACTTCGCCGGACAGAATCTGTTCACGCAGACGAGTGCGGGCGGCGCGGACGTCGTCGCTCATCCGCAGTCGCTGTTCGATTTCATCGCGAACCAGGGCCCACGTGAAGTCGAGTTGCTGCTGCGCGCGCTTCTCGCCCAAGCCTCGGTCGCCGAGGAATTCGCGGTGCCGGATGACGCGGCTCCACACCGTGTCGATGCCGGTACCTTCTAGCGCAGAGCACGTCAGAACGGGTGGCACCCAGCCGCTAGTGCCGGCGTACACCAGGCGCAGCGCCCCGCCGAGGTCTTTGGCCGTGACTTCGGCTTCGCGCACCCGTTCACCGTCGGCCTTGTTCACCGTGATGACGTCGGCGATCTCCAGGATTCCCTTCTTGATGCCCTGGAGTTGATCGCCGGTTCGGGCCAGCGTCAGGAACAAGAAGGTGTCGACCATGCCGGCCACGGTGATTTCGGACTGACCCACACCAACGGTTTCCACCAGCACTACGTCATAGCCAGCGGATTCCAGAATCGTGATGGCCTGGCTGGTGGCACGGGCGACACCACCGAGCGTGCCAGCACTCGGCGACGGCCGGATGTAGGCGTTGGGATTGACCGACAGTTGTGCCATGCGGGTCTTATCGCCCAGCACTGAACCGCCGGTGCGCACGCTCGATGGATCGACAGCGAGGACACCGACCTTGAAGCCCTTTTCGGTAGTCAGGTACTGACCGAGCGCCTCAATAAAAGTCGACTTACCGACGCCGGGTACGCCGGAAATGCCGATGCGCACGGCGCTGCCAGCAGACGGCGTGAGCGCGGTCAGCAACTCACGCGCGGCCGCCCGATGGTCAGCACGGCTGGACTCGACCAGTGTGATGGCCCGCGACATCGCGGCACGCTTGCCCGCAAGGACGTCGGCGGTCAGCTGATCGACGTCGACCATGTCAGGCGTCGGCCAAGCTGTCGCGGAGCCGCTCCAGCAGGCTGAGCGCCGAGTCGGCAATCACCGTTCCGGGCAAGAACACCTCGGCGGCGCCCATCTCCTTGAGCGTGGGCACGTCGTCGGGCGGAATCACGCCACCGATCACGACCATGATGTCGTCGCGACCCTGCGCAGCCAGTGCTGCCTTCAGTTGCGGGAGCAACGTCAGGTGACCGGCTGCCAGCGAGGAAACGCCCACAATGTGCACGTCTGCGTCGACGGCCTGCTGAGCAACTTCCTCGGGCGTGGAGAACAGCGGACCCACATCGACATCGAAGCCCATGTCGGCGAAGGCAGTGACGATGACCTTCTGGCCGCGGTCGTGTCCGTCCTGGCCCATCTTGGCCACCAGGATGCGAGGACGACGGCCTTCGGCGCGCTCGAACTCGTCGGTTGCCTCAATGGCCTTCGCAAGATTGCCTGCCTGGCCAGCTTCGGTGCGGTACACACCTGAGATCGTACGGATCACAGCCTGGTGACGCCCGTACACCTTCTCAAGTGCGTCGGAGATTTCGCCGACCGTGGCCTTGGC
>JBEBVW010000175.1:0-5693 GCA_040392565.1 Aeromicrobium sp.
GCCCGCGGTTCGCGGTGCTGGCCGTGTGTACCGCCAACATCTGCCGATCGCCGATGATGGAGGCGCTGCTACGCGATCGTCTCGACCACGGACGCTTCGAGGTCGCCAGCGCTGGAGTGCAAGGCTGGCGTGGCCATCCGATGGATCGCATGGCTGAGATGGAGTTGCGTCGGTTCGGATTGAGCGCCGATCAGTTCCGTTCGCACCCCATCGACACTTATCTGGTCGAATCGGCCGATCTGATTCTTACAGCCGAGCAATCGCACCGTGCGCGAGTGCTGGAAGATGAGCCGCGTGCTTTGCGGTGGACCTTCACGCTGCGCGAGTTCGCCGGGTTGTGCGAAGCCTTCCCCGATATCACCGATGCTCGTGAACTCGTGGCCCACGCTGCTCGGCACCGCCACGAATTCCAGGGCGACCGCGACATCTCCGACCCTTATCGGCGCAGCCCCAAGGTGCACCGCGAAACGGCCGACTCAATCGACGTTGCAGTGCGTGCCGTGGCCGACCGCCTCAACGCCTGTACGACCTAGCGGCGGGCCCGACGTCCGTCGTCGGCTCGACGTCCAGCGGATGCTGCTGGCGGCGCGCCGTATCCGTAGCCGTAGCCGTACTTGTCTGCACCGCGCGCGGGAACCATAGTCAGCACCGTGCCGTACAACGTCGCGCCCACTCCGTCGAGCCGGTCGATGGACGTGCTGATCTGCTCTTGAGTGGTGCGGCCGTGACGCACGACCAGTAGCGCCCCGTCGGATGCGCCTGCCAGAAGTGCAGCGTCGGTCACGGGCAGGAGTGGGGGAGCGTCGATCAGGACGACGTCGTAGATACGGCTCAGCTCGGTGAGCAGGTCCGACATCGCCTGGGTCTGTAGCAACTCCGCGGGATTCGGTGGACGGGTACCGCTTGGCAGCACGTCGAGGCCGGGCACGCGGGTAGCGCTGATGGCCTTCTCCAACGGCGCCTTGCCCACCAGTGCGCTGGTGAGGCCGACCGATGAGTTGACGTCGAAAAGCGCGGCCAGACGGGGCCGGCGCAGATCGCCATCGATCAAGATGACCGATTGGCCGCCGCGAGCCAGGGCAACAGCGACGTTGGCCGCGACCGTGGTCTTGCCTTCACCGGGCACCGAACTGGTGATGGTGAACACCGAACTGGACTGATCGACGTCCAAAAACTGCAGGTTCGTCCGCATGATGCGGGCCGCTTCGAACCGGGGGTGACTCGGGTCAAGATCGGTGGCCAACGTTTGACGAGCGGCATCACGGTCGAAACCGAACGCACCGATGAGCGGCAGGCCGGTCAGATCTGCCAAAGCTTCGGAAGATCGAATGCGGCGATCAGTGGTCTGCCGCATCATCGACATCGGCACCGCGATCAGCAGCGCAACGAGCGCGCCGAGCAGCGTCCACGCTCCGCGGTTCGGTGACACCGGAGAACTGGGGATCACCGCTTCCTGGCTGACCGCTACCTGCACGGGCGATGTCTTCTCCGACGACTTGGAATCTGAAGAATCGTTCGTCGTTGCCGGGGTTTCGGTGGTGGCTCCGGTTGTGGGATCGATCGTCTCTTCGGTAGCGGTGGACTTCTTCTTGGTTGTTGTGCCCGGACCGACGGCGGACTTGTCCTTGATGAGTTGCGCAGTGAATACCTGCGCCGCCGCAGTGGCGAGTTCTGCGGCAATCTCGGGGTCGCTATGGCGCCCGGTGACGCGAACGATTGTGCTGCCGGAGACAACGTGCGCGCTGACCGAATCGTCGACTTCGCCAGCGGACAGCGATGATTTGGCGGCTTTGAGTGCGGCGACGGCAGTCTGTCGTCCGCTCAGCACCTGGGCGTATGACTCAAGGAGACGATCGTCGATGACGTCCGATCCAGTCGCGCCGGGACTGGGAGTGACCAGGACGTCAGCGGTGGCTTCATAGCGCTGAGGGATGAGTTGGCTCACCGCAAACCCTGCAATGGCGCCTACGAGGACGGCTGCCACGCCGACTCGACTCAATCTGCGCACTAAACGTGCACGCTTCTCGCCGCTCACGATTTTCCTTTCGTCGCAGTCACCCTACTGGTGTCCCGACAGGATTTTTACCGGAGTGACATAACCCTTGCGGCCCTGACACGTTGTCCATTTTGTACGGACTTCATACCCCCTGATGGAGTGATGGCGAAGTGATCAAGGAACTGCCTGCAAGCATGACCCGCGTCGTCCTTGCATTCGCTGGCACGGTTGTTGTTGCTGTGCTCCCGCTCATCGCCCTCGCCCTGACCGACACTGGCGTCCGTTCGTCCGTGACCAGCGAGTTCGCGCGATACGGTGGACCCACGCTGCTGGTCGGTGGAGTCACGGTCTGCCTGATGGCCATGGCTGTCACCGTGAAGTCGGTGCTGCGACGTAAGCCAAGTGCTGCTAGCGCCTGACCTCGGTAATCCCGACCGGTCGCCTCGACAAACGGAGGGGACGGGGCCCGTGGACACGAGGTCGGATTCGGACTGGCACAAGCGGTATGCCCGCATGATGCTGGCCTCCGATGTCGTGATCTTGGTATGGGTTTTTCTGACGGCACACATCGCCTGGGCCGTTAGCCTGGGACCGGTCGATCCCACGCAAGAGTCGCCGTATGACTGGGGCCCTATTCTCGCATCGGTGGTTCTGGTCGGCGTATGGCTGATTGCGCTCGCGATGGCCGGAACCCGCGATCCGATCGTGCTGGGCGCCGGGCCTGACGAGTACAAGCGCATTCTTGTCGCTTCGGTGATGTGGTTCGCCGTTGTGGCGTTCGCCGGATTTATGACCAAATCGCAGGTGCCGCGTTCCTACGTTCTTGTCGCTGTCGCCTTCGGCGTCTTGCTGCTGGTGCTCAATCGCTGGGCGTGGCGCCAATGGCTGGTCATGCGCCGCCAACGCGGTGAAATGTCCAGCCGCACTCTGATCGTCGGTACCGAACGAGCCGTTGAGCGCATCATCAACGTGGTGGGAACGACATCGCACTTCGGCTACAAGCTGGTGGGTGTCTGCGTGCCGGCCGCATCGCAACCGCGCACGGTTCTCGGATTGCCGGTGCTGGGCGATCTGGACCAAGTGGTCGCTGTGGTCGACAAGAATCAGGTTGACGCTGTGCTGGTGGGCTCCACCGACGCGACCCATTCGGACATGGTTCAGCAGCTGGGCTGGGACCTTGAACCATTTGACGTCGAGATCATCGTGGCTCCGTCATTGGCCAATATCGCTGGCCCTCGCGTGCACGTGCGCCCTGTTGCCGGACTTCCGTTGCTGCATGTTGAAGCGCCGTCATATCGGGGCACAGCTCGCTGGGTGAAGGGAATCTTTGATCGTGCCGGCAGCTTGGCGCTGATCCTGGTGGGTTCGCCGATTTTTCTCGTCACCGCTCTGGCGATCAAACTCACGAGTCGTGGCCCCGTGTTCTTCCGCCAAGAGCGGGTGGGTCTGGATGGCCATAACTTTGGGATGATCAAGTTTCGCTCCATGGTGGTTGACGCCGAAGAGCGGCTCGCCGATCTGCAGGCCGACAGCGGCAATGAAGTGATGTTCAAAATGCGCGACGACCCGCGCGTCACCAAGATCGGCAAGTTGATCCGTCGCACGTCGATCGACGAACTGCCACAGCTGTTCAACGTGTTGAAGGGCGATATGAGCCTGGTGGGTCCGCGGCCACCGTTGGTGTCTGAGGTTTCCGGATATGCCAATGTTGCGCGCCGACGACTGCTCGTCCGCCCGGGCATCACTGGTTTGTGGCAGGTGTCGGGCCGGTCGAATCTGGACTGGGAAGAAACTGTTCGCCTTGACCTCTACTACGTCGAGAATTGGTCCCTCGTCGGCGATCTGGTGATCTTGTGGCGAACCTTGCGTGCCGTGGTTTCGTCTGAGGGGGCGTACTGAGTGCTGAGACTGCAGAATCCACGCCAGGGCTATGACTGGGGTTCGGCCGTCGATATTCCGCGGTTTGCCGGTGAACAAGGGGACAACAGTCCGGTAGCCGAAGAGTGGATGGGTACGCACCCGTTGGGTGAATCCGTTGCCGTCGATCCGAGCGGGACGCAGACGCCGCTGTCGCAGGTGGCTGGTCGGCTCCCGTTCATGATGAAGCTGCTGGCGGCGGCACGTCCGTTGTCGGTGCAGGTGCATCCCAGTGCCGAGCAAGCAGCATCGGGTTTCGCCGCTGATGAAGCGGCCGGTCTGGCGCTTGACGACCCGAAGCGCACCTACAAAGACCCGCACCACAAGCCGGAGATGGTCTACGCCATCACCACCTTCGACACCCTCGTCGGCTTCCGGCCGACCGCTGAGATCTTGCGGGTGTTGCAGGGTCTCGACCTGCCCGTTACGCGTCGCATGCACGACGATCTGGCTGCCGATCCCGGCTTCGCGGGCATCGTCCGCCTCGTCGAAGATCTGCTCACCGAGGGCCAGCCCGCGGACGTCATCCACGACGTCGTGGCGCAATGCCGACGGTTGGTCGATGAGAACATCGACATCAAGCGCGCCTATACGACTGTCGTCGATATCGCTGAGGATCATCCCGATGATGTCGGATTGCTGGTGTCGCTGTTGCTGAACCGGTTGACCTTGCAGCCGGGCGAGGCCGCGTTCTTGGCCGACGGCATCATTCACGCGCACATGCGTGGGTTGTGCGTTGAGGTCATGGCGGCCAGCGACAACGTGCTGCGCGGCGGTCTCACGTCCAAGTTCGTCAATCCGCCGGAACTGGTGCGATCGCTTGACGCCGGTATGTCACGGCTTGCGCGGGTCACGCCCGAACTGCTGGGCACCTCGACCGAGTTGTTCTCGCCGAACGTCGAAGAGTTCGCATTGGCTGTGGCGCAGTGTTCAACCGGTCAGAGCGAAGGTGTCGAGCTGCCCGATTCGGAGCACCGCATTGTGGTGTGTACCGGCGGTGAGGTCGAAGTCGTCAACGGGTCTGGCGAGACGCTGGTTCTTAAGCGCGGTGAATCGATGTACGCGGGCGACGCTGACGGAACCCTCACGATCCACGGTCTCGGTGAAGTTGCCCAAGCCTTCCTCCCGTCCAGCAACCTGCGTGGCCGCCTGATCGACTTGGTCTAGTTCTCAGATTCCATTGATTCCCTCGATTCCCTTGATCTCGAGGCTCGCAAGCTCGCACCTCGATCAGCGGGTGGGGCTGCAGGGTTCCTTGATCTCGAGGCTCGCAAGCTCGCACCTCGATCAGCGGGTGGGGCTGTAAGCCCGCACCTCGATCAGCGGGTGGGGCCTCGATCAGCGGGTGGCTTAGGTCAGGTCGGAGCGGTTGAGGGACTTGAGGGTTTTGGGGATTTCGCCGACGCGTTGAGTGTGTTCGCGGCTGGTGACGAGGACGGCGTCCGGGGTGCGCACGACGATGACGTCACGAAGTCCCAGAACGGCGACGAGGGTGCCGTCGGACGCCAGGGCGAGGCCGTCGCCGTCGACGAAGAGCGTGTTGGAGTCTGAGCCGCGCAGCGTTTCCAAGGCGGCGAAGTCGCCCACGTCATCCCAACCGAAGCGGGCCGGAATCACGGCCATGCCGCCGTCGAGCGACACCGGTTCGGCCACCGCGTGGTCGATCGCGATGCTGGTGAGGGTGGGCCAGGTGGCGTCGAGAGTCGAAGGGTCGGCGGCAATCGTGCGCAGCCCGGCCGCGAGCGTCGGCTGCAGACGGTCCAGGTGCCCGAGCAGCACC
>JBEBVW010000176.1:0-5683 GCA_040392565.1 Aeromicrobium sp.
ATGGTTTCGAGGCCCTCGTTCCTCGGGCTCCTCAACCACCGGGGTGGGGTGATCGAGGTGCGCCACCACCGGTGATCGAGGTGCGAGGTACGAGCCTCGAGATCATCAGTTGGCGTTTCGATGGTTTCGAGGCCCTCGTTCCTCGTGCTCCTCAACCACCGGGGGTGGGGTGATCCGGCTCCTCAACCACCGGGGTGGGGTGCACCCTTCGAGTGGACGTCGAGACTGCTGTGAATACGGCGATATCGGCAGATGTGGATGACCTCGCTGGTGACCCAGTGATGTGGATTGCAAGTCACAACAGTCACATCGGCAACAGAAAGTCTGGCGACACGCACTGCTGATCCGCTCGGAACAGTCAGCCATTGCCTACGGTTCTGATTGTGGGTGCCAGCAGCGGTTTGATCATCGCGTTCGTCGTCGCAGTGTGGGCTGCGTACTTCGTGCCGCTTGTGCTGCGCCGCTATGACGAAGCAGGCCGCAACGCCAGCGTCGAAGAAGCAGGATCGACTGGTCGAGTCATCACACCGAACCGCCCAGCAGCTCCCGCAGTGCAGGAGCCCGAGGCCGAGGTAGAAGAAGCCACTGCGCTTCGCCCCACTCGAACTCTTGACCGCCCGGCAGCTCGCCTTGCGGCTCGTCGGCGCCGTCGCACCTTGCTGACGCTGATCGGTCTGTTGATTGTCACCACAGTCGTTGCGCTTGTCGGCGTGCTGCCAGAACTTGTCATCATCGCGCCGGCCGCGCTGATCGCAGCCTGGTTGGTTGCGTGCCGGATTCAGGTTCGCGGCGAACTTGGCCTCTCCAAGCCCCGGCGCGCTGAGCGTGCCGACGACGCCCCGTTGGCGATGGCCGATGAAGACACCATCATCGTGTCCGGACAGTTCGAAGACGTCGATCCTGGCCGCGTCCACGTGATGGAGAAGGCTGAGCTTGAGGTCGACTCTCTCGATGATCAGGTAGTGATTGCTGTCCCCAGCGCCTCCACTTCGGGAGAAGCGCTGTGGGATCCGCTGCCGATCACCGTCCCCACCTACGTCACCAAGCCGCGCGCCGGTCGCACGGTGCGCACTATCGACTTCTCGACCCCCGGCACCTGGACTTCGGGTCACGTCGAGGGTGAGAACACCGAGCTCCCGGCGAAGGCCGACCAGACTCCCGACGCTGGCGAACAGCGCCGCGCAGTCAACGGCTGATCTGCTTCAAAGCGACTCATCGGCCCTGTTAGACTCGCCGGGTTGAGGGGCATTGGCGCAGTTGGTAGCGCGCTTCGTTCGCATCGAAGAGGTCAGGAGTTCGAATCTCCTATGCTCCACCAGAAGGTCGTTGTTCAAACCGGCGACATCACCGGTTTGAGGTCGAGATTCCGTTGCGTATTCGTGGTGGCGGAGTGCGGCGTGGTGGACCTCAGGGTGAGTTCCGGGGACGAACTCCGCTGACTCAGATTCTGCCACCGGTTATTCCATGAGTGCCAAAGCGCTGTTGCTGACAGGAGTTACAGAACGGTGGACAGCATAGGCCGGAACTCAGCGTGCTGGCTGGTCCTGGCAGTGCTTATTCGGTATCGAGTGCTTTAGTCACGCGGCGGTGGGCCTCCCAGATCGCCTCGGGCAGACGCTCGAACTGGGCGAGGTGCTCTTCGCGGTAGCCCATCTCCTGCTTCCAACGATCGATGTCGATCGACAGGATCGTGTCGAGGTCCTCAGCAGTGATGTCGACGCCCTCGAGGTTCAGCTCCTCCTTGGTCGGGATGATGCCGACCGGCGTCTGGCGGCCCGTGACCTCGCCGTTGCGCAGCTGCAGCAGCCACAGCAGCGGGCGCAGGTTGTCGCGGTAGCCCGGCCACAGGAAGCGGCCGTCGTCACCGCGCTGGAACCAGTTGACGTGGGCGAAGATCGGCTGGTCCGTCGCGGCACCGATGATGTCGAGGTAGTGCTGGGCGTAGTCGCCCTCGCCGTAGGCCATGAACGGCCGGTTCGACATCGGGTCGTAGCGCAGCACGCCCTCCTTGCCCTCGGCGGCCGACGTGGCCTCGGCGCCCAGGGTCAGGCCGTCGTAGACGCCCTCGGCCAGGTCGTGGATCGCACGGATCAGGGGCTCGCGGTCACGCGTGCGGCCGCCGAAGATGATCGCGTCGATCGGCACACCGGCCGCGGCGTTGTAGTCCGTGGCGATGTTCGGGACGTTGTCCAGCGTCGTGGTGAAGCGGCTGTTCGGGTGCGCCCACGGCTCGTCGGCCTGCTCCGGCGTGCGCTCGGCGATCGGGTTGCCCTTCCAGTCCAGCCAGCCGGTCGTGTCGGCCGGCGGCTGCGGCGTGCGGCCCTCCCACCAGACTTCCTTGGTGTCGGGGTTGTAGGCGATGTTGGTGAAGATCGCCTGCGTGCCCTCGTCGATCGAGTGCAGGGCGGTCGGGTTGGTGCCCTCGTTGGTGTCCTTGGCCACGCCGAAGACGCCGTACTCGGGGTTCATGCCGTACAGGCGGCCGTCGGTCTCGTTGACCCACAGCCACGCGATGTCGTCGCCGTAGAAGGAGACGTGATAGCGCTCGCCCAGGGCGTCGGGCGCCAGCATCATCGCCAGGTTCGTCTTGCCCGAGGCGCTCGGGAAGCCGCCACAGATGTGGTAATCCTTGCCGGTCTCCTTGTCGTGGATACCGATCAGCATGTACTGCTCGCCGAGGAACTTCTTGCTGGTCCAGCCGTCATAGGCCGCCTGGCGCAGACCGTGGGCGATCTTCCCCAGGAGCGCGTTGCCGCCGTAGGACGAACCGAAGTGCAGGATCGTGCGCTCATCGGCGACCGTCACGAAGTAGCGCTGGTCGTCGGGCGTGCCCTGGCCGAGGTTCTCCAGGTCGCCGGCCACGTGCACGGCGCGCACGAACATGTTCGGGTCGTCGAGGTTCTCGACGAACTCGACCCCGACGCGCGACATGCGGATCATGTGCAGCACGACGGGCCGGGCGTCGGTCAGCTCCACGCCGACGGCCCACGGAGCCAGCTCGTTGCCCGGAGGGGCCATCAGGTAGGGGATGACGTACATCGTCTTGCCCGCCGAGGCGCCGGTCATGCGCTCGGTCAGCAGCGGCGTCATCTCCGCCGACGGCTTCCAGTTGTTGTAGACGCCCTTGTCCTTCGGATCGGACGTGGCCACGACGGTTCGCTCCTCGGAGCGGGCCGTGTCCTTGTGGAAGCTGCGCGAGTAGTAGAGACCCTCGCCGGCCGGCTCGAGCTCTCCGGCCTCGAGAGCCTCGGCGATCAGGCGAGCGTCATCGGCGGCACCGACCACCTCGACACGGGCTGCACCGGTGATCCCGGCCCAGTGCTTCACGTAGTCGCGGACGTGCGGGTTGGTGAGTCCTGCAGCGTCCAGTGCCTGATCGACGTCGGTCATCGCCCGAAGGTTCCTCTCGGCTGGAAAGCGTCGGCGCGTGTGCGCAGACCTATGAATCTCGATGTACGTTACCGTATATGAAGACTTCTTCAAGTGATGTAGTCTTCATGTGATGTTTTCAGCGATCTGATGGAGCGTGCGGGATGAGCTCGAGCGTGCCTCTCTACCAAGCCAAGGCGGAGCTGTTCCGGACCCTGGGTCATCCAGTGCGCATCAGAGTCTTGGAACTGCTCCAGGGCGGGCCCCGTCCCGTACATGAACTGTTGGCTGACATCGACGTCGAGTCCTCCAACTTGTCCCAGCAGCTTGCGGTCCTTCGCCGCGTCGGTCTGGTCAGTTCCTCACGCGACGGATCGACCGTCCTCTACACGCTGGCAACACCCGACGTGGCCCATCTACTGCTGTCGGGGCGCCGGATCCTTGCCTCGATGCTGGCTGATCAAGAGGGACTGCTCGCCGAACTGCGGGACTCGGTCGAGACGGTGTGAACATTTCGTCCCCCTATCGCACTGCCAAGGGGGTTGTGCGGCAGTCACGGGTCAGACTTGCTGAACTGCTCCCCGGAAGTGCCGATCTTGTCGCGGTAGGGCGAGATCCCAGGCGGGACTTGATCGCCGGATTGACCGTTGCGATCGTCGCGCTACCCCTGGCCTTGGCTTTCGGCGTCGCGTCTGGTCTGGGCGCGCAGGCCGGCCTGGCGACCGCTGTTGTGGCCGGAATTGTCGCTGCGGTCTTTGGTGGGTCGAATCTGCAGATCTCGGGACCCACTGGTGCCATGGCCGTCGTGTTGGTTCCCGTTGTGCACCAGTATGGACCATCGGGTGTGCTGATGGTCGGATCCATCGCCGGTCTTGTCCTCATTGCCTCGGCCATCGCAGGGGTCGGGCAATACATGCGTTACCTGCCGGTCTCGGTCATCGAGGGCTTCACCGCGGGCATAGCCGTAGTCATCGTCCTGCAACAGGTGCCCGCAGCGCTTGGCATCGCCAACCCTTCGGGCGAAAAAGTCTGGGCCATCGCCGCGGACGCTGTGGGCCACTATGTACGCGACCCGCATGTTGCGCCGCCGGTGGTCGCGCTGTCGGTCGCCGCTCTGATGCTCGGCGGTGCGAGGTGGCGGCCAGGGGTGCCGTTCTCGCTCCTCGGCATTGCCGCTGTGACCTTGTTGGCGCGGCTGTTCGACCTGGGACTCGCCCCCCTCGGTCACCTCCCGGCCAGCCTGCCCGCGCCTTCCCTGGGATTTGTGGATCTCGGTGCAATTGGCGCCCTGATGATGTCTGCCTTCGCTGTTGCTGCGCTCGCAGGCTTGGAAAGCCTGCTGTGCGCGACGGTCGCGGACGGGATGAGCGTGGGTGAACAGCACGATCCCGACCGAGAACTGTTCGGTCAGGGTCTGGCGAACGTCGTGGTACCCATGTTCGGTGGGGTTCCTGCGACTGCGGCGATCGCACGTACTGCGGTCAACGTGCGCGCCGGAGCGAGATCACGGCTCGCTGCTGTCTCTCATTCCATGATCCTGCTCGGCGTGATCTTCGCGGCCGCACCCTTAGTGTCAGATATTCCATTGGCCGCTCTGGCCGGCGTGCTGTTCGCGACCTGTGTCCGCATGGTGGAAGCTGGATCACTACGCACCTTGATCCGCGCGACCCGCGCCGACGCACTCATCGTCATCTTGACTTTCACCGTCACCGTTGCGGTAGACCTTGTCACTGCTGTCGGCGTCGGCGTCGGCGTCGCCGTCGTTCTCGCACTCCGCGCCGTGGCACGTAGCGCCCGCCTGGACAAAGTGCCCCTGGAGGCCGGTGACCACACGGCTGAAGAACACGCTCTGCTCAGCGAACACATCGTCGCCTACCGCCTCGACGGACCACTGTTCTTCGCAGCAGCCCACCGGCTCCTGATCGAGCTCACCGATGTCACCGATGTCCAGGTAGTCATCCTACGAATGTCCAGAATCACCACCATGGACGCCACCGGCGCCCATGTCCTCGGCGACGCCATCACCAAACTCGAACACCGAGGCATCACGGTCATACTCTCGGGAATTACGCCAGGCCATGACGACGTCTTAGCGTTACTGGGAATCGCGGACCAACTGCGGGCCGATGGACTGATCTTTCCCGACACGCCCACAGCAATCACCCACGCCAGAAGCTTGCTGACCAAGACCACCACCTCTCAGCACGACGCAACCCACCCGAGGCCCAAATGAGAGGCTTCTAGATGGCCAGATCGCACTACCAAAGCCCACCGTGCAAGTGCTGGGGCTGCAGCAGGTTGGTGCCGACGAAGG
>JBEBVW010000177.1:0-5606 GCA_040392565.1 Aeromicrobium sp.
CCCCCCCCCCCCCCCCCCCCCCCCCCCCCCCCCCCCCCCCCCCCCCCCCCGAGGCTCCGCACGGCGCAGTCATTCTGCGGATCGTTTCGTCTCTGGCTCGCGCTCTGCGGCGTGTTGGAGGGGCGCCATGCGGTCGTCAGTGCGCGCCCCGGTGGTTCGCGTCTTGGGCCTCCTAGTACCCCGGTCTCGTCGTCGCTGACCGGATGCGGGTGGGCGCGCCGGGCGCAAGGGCGGAGCCCGAGCACGGCACGCACGCGCGCGCCGGACAGCGACGTGAGGACGCGGTGCGAGTGGCTGGACGTAGGGTCCGGTGCTAGTAACACAGGACCCTACAAATACATGGGTCCTGTTTCTGGGTTTTTGTCTTGGGACGGTGCTAGCGTCTGTTGTCGAGGGCCAGTGATGGTCCTTGGGACTGCAGTCAGGAAATGGTCGGCAGTAATCCGAATCAGTTGGGCAGCCCGGCACACCAGCCGGGTTTGGCGTCGCTCTCGGGCGGAGCCAGGAGGCCATTTTGCGGGTGAGAATCCCGTCACCGGGCTCTCGGACGGTACAAGCCGAGCGGTGAACAATGTCAAGGGGAGTTGCGCTCCCCGGCAGGCGGCCACCAGCACGAAAGTAAGAGCCGCTGAAGCAGAGCAAGCCGATCGCCAACGGCAGGTGACCCCTGGTTCGTCGCGCCTTTGTGACGGAGCGGGTGTGTCCCTGTTGCTTCGTCTGAGTTGGTGGTTGTGATGACTGAGTCATCGTTGGTGTTGCTCGCCTCTGGGGTTGATTCGCTCTACCTGACGGGTGTTTCACCCGTTCCAGTCGAGTTGGTCGAGGCGCTGGCCGGTGAGCGGGAGCGGGCGGCGGCTGCGCGTGCTCTGGCTCCTGACGGGCTTCCCGTCGTGTTTGGTGCTCATGAGGTCGTCGTCGGTTATGGCGGCTTCGAGAACTATCGGTTTCGGCTTGACGCTCCTGGTCGCGCTCTGATCGGGCTGGTGTCTTCGGGTGAGTCGTTCCCGGATGTCCTTGTGCGCTTCCGGGCGGAGTTCCTTCACAGCGTTGGCTCTGCAGCGGCACTGGTCTGGCTCTATGACTTGGTGGCCACGCTCGGCCTGACGGTCGAGTGGAAGGTGAGCCGGGTTGATCTGTTCGCGGACTTCCACGGGCTTGATCTGCGGGCTGAGCAGCGCGTCGACTTCAAGTGTCGGGCCAGGAGTCGGAAGACGTACGAGGACGGCGAGCAACTGGAGACGCTCTACTTCGGCTCGGGCAAGCCGATCAAGGCGCGGCTCTACGACAAGACGAAGGAGTCGGCGTCGAAGGGCACGGATTGGTGGCCGAATGTGTGGGGGGCGGCGTACAGACCGGGTGAGCAGGTGTGGCGCGTTGAGTTCGAGGTACACCGCGGCTACCTCAAGGAGGTTGCCTTGACGACTCCTGAGGAAGTCTTGGCGGCATCGGCGCGGCTGTGGGAGAAGTTGACCGCCGAGTGGCTGACGCTCCGGACGCCGACAGGTGATTCCAATACAGCCCGGTGGCCAGTGTCGCCGGTCTGGGAGGTTGTTCAGGCCGTGACGTTCGAGGAAGCGGCCATCGGTCCGGAACTGGTCAGGGCTGGTCAGCAACGCGGTGATCTGCGGAAGTTGACTCCGCTCGCGGTCGGGATGCTGTCGTCTCTCGCTGCGCTGACGGGCGCGACGGATGAGGCTGAGTTGCTAGCGGCGCTGCCGGACTTCCTGGCTCATGATGCGACGGCTCGGGGCGTGCAGTTCCGGGATCGGGTAGCGGTGAAGCGTCGGGAGTACCGGGTCGAGTTTGCGGATCTCGTTGACGAGGCGTTCGAGTCTCATCGGGTCCCTCGTCGTCAGGACGGTGCGGCGTGATGGACAGGGTGGTGTTTTCGTTTCCGGGGATCTCCTGGCCGAGTGTGATGCCGTTCGTGGCTGAGGTTCTCGATCTGGCGGAGTCCGGTGATGTGGCGGCGTTGGTCGAGTTTCTTGTGTCGCTCGGCGTGCCACGTGACGAGATTGTCGTGACGGTTGAACCGTTGGACGTGTCGCCGTGAGCATCAAGCGTAATGAACGCACTAGCGGAGTGACTTACACGGCGCGGGTCGTGGTCGGTCGGGGTGGTTATGCCGGTGAGAAGACGTTCCGCACGCTCAGGGAGGCTAAGGAGTGGGAGGCCGAGCAGCGTCGATTGTTGACCTTCTCGGGGGTCGACGCTGGGGCTGGTCGTGCTGAGGTTCGTGTTCTGCTGCGGCAGTGGCTCGATCTGCGAGTGTCGCGGGTCGCGCCGAAGACAGTGGTTGCTGATGAGCAGTTCGTGAAGTCGGTTCCGGTTTGGTTCGGCCGGGTGGTGGCGCGCGACGTGACGCCGGCCCACATCGCGCGTCTGTTGCGTGAGTGGGGCGATCAGGTCGGCCGTGAGTCTGTCGTGCGGCGTCGGGCGTCGCTGTCAACGTTCTTTGAGTGGCTGGTGGTCGAGGTTCGAGCCGTGGGCGTCAACCCGGTGAAGAACGTTCGTGCGCCTCGTCGGGTTGATCCGCCGAAGCGCGCGCGGCCGCTGAACGAGTACGAGCTTGACGTGGTGGCTGCGCGGGTAGCCGAGCGTGGCGGTGAGCGTTTGGGGCAAATCGTCCGGCTGCTCGGATGGACCGGCCTCCGGCCGTCTGAGGTGCGGGAGTTGCGGGTGCGCGACGTTGTTGACGTGCCGGTCCCTGGCTTGCGGGTTGAGCGGTCGCGTCCTGAGGGTGGTGAAGCGAAAGTGCCGAAGTCAGGTCGGTCCCGGTTCGCCCCGATCCCTTCACAGGTGGCTCAAATCGTTCGCGACATGGCAAAGGGTAAGGAGCCGGACGATCTGTTGGTGACGACTGATCGGGGCGGGACGCTGCACGCTAATCGGTTCCGTGCATCGTCGGGTTGGGACGAGTTCAGCGACGGGCGGCGGCTCTACGATCTTCGGCACACCGCGATCTGTTTGTGGCTCGCTTCTGGCGTGCCCGTGTCTACGGCGAAGGAGTGGGCCGGGCACGCCGATATCAGCACGACAAACACCTACGTGACGTTCCTGGGAACGGACGCGGATCGCGTCGGTGTCGCTCGCCTCGAACGTCCGGGAGTAGCCTCGGAGCAGGATTTAGGCGAAGGAGGCGACCGTGGCTAGTGGTCAAGGTCCAGTTTTTCCTGGAGCCGCCTGTCGGAATCGAACCGACGACCTTTTCATTACGAGTGAAATGCTCTACCGACTGAGCTAAGGCGGCGAAGGTCCAGCGAGGATCGCCCGCCGAACCGCAACGAGTCTACCGAAGGTTCGGACATGCGACGAACTGGCCCTCAGCCCAAACGGGACAACCGTTCGAGAGCGTCGGCAATGACGGCTTCTTGTTTGCAGAAGGCCCAGCGGACGAGGGGGCGCCCGATGTCGACGTTGTCGTAGAACACCTGGTGCGGGATGGCGACGACGCCAGCGAGTTCGGGCAGTTTGCGGCAGAAGTCGAGGCCGTCGGTGAAGCCGAGCGGGCGGACGTCGGTGGTGGCGAAGTAGGTGCCTTCAGGCTGAAGGACACCGAAGCCGAGCGCCTCCAGTCCGGTGCACAACTGATCTCGTCGAGCGCGCAGTTCATCGCGCAGCGGAACCACGATGTCCTCGGCGGCGTCGAGCGCTTGGGCAATGGCAGGTTGGAAGGGTGCGCCCGACATGTAGGTCATGAACTGCTTCGCGCCCAGCAACGCGGCGACCAGTGGCTCGGGTCCGGTTGCCCAGCCGACCTTCCAGCCGGTGAACGAGAAGCTCTTGCCGGCCGACGAGATGGTTAGCGTCCGCTCGGCCATTCCGGGCAGTGTGGCGATCGGAATGTGGGGGACACCGAACGTCAGGTGCTCGTAGACCTCGTCGGAGAGCACCACGAGATCGTGTTCGATCGCGATGTCGGCAATGGCCTGCAGCTCCTCGCGGGTGAGCACGGCGCCGGTCGGATTGTGGGGCGTGTTCAACATGATCAGCCGCGTCTTGGGTGTGACCGCGGCACGAAGTTCATCGACAGGCAGCCTGAAGTCGGGCGCTCGCAGCGTGACGGGCCGGCGTACTGCTCCCGTCATTTTGAGCATCGCCACGTAGGAGTCGTAGTACGGCTCAAGCAGCACGACTTCGTCGCCAGGATCGACCAGGCCGAGTAGCGCGGCGGCGATAGCTTCGGTGGCGCCGGTGGTCACCGCGACTTGGGTATCCGGGTCAACAGTGAGGCCATAGAACCGCTGCTGATGACGAGCGATGGCCTCGCGCAATTCGGGTACGCCGTGGCCGAGCGTGTATTGATTGCGGCCGGCGCGCATCGCGTCGTTGACGGCATCGATAATCCAGGCCGGGCCGTCGGTATCGGGAAAACCCTGACCGAGGTTGACTGAACCAGTTGCTACAGCGAGCCCGCTCATCTCGGCGAAGATCGTGGTGCCCAAGTCCGAGATGCGTGCGGCGCTGTGTTTCACGCTCTCGACACTACGCGGGCCCAGACATGAAGTCGCCCCGCCGTTCTCGGGGGGTGAAACGGCGGGGCAACAGTCTGAACTGTACCCCTCCGCTAGACCAGAGACACACGGAATCGGCCAAGTTCGCACGGGCTGGCCGCTGGGCCGTACTGCGGCGTGGATCGCAGTTGGGTCGAAGGTGCGAGAATAGCCAGCATGACTCTCACGGCTGAGCCACAGACGCGCACGCCCAGGCGCCGTCCTCGCCGCACTGTCCGCAGCCGAATCATCACCGGTTTTGGGCTTTTGCTGATCGCCGCGGGGCTTGGTCTTCTTGGCTGGTTCCTCTGGCAGTACTACGGCACCAACATCGTCGCGAAGCAGGCGCAGGCCGACGTCAAGCACGACTTGCTCGCCCAGTGGGAGGACGGCATCGATGGCGATGCTGTCGGCCTGTTGCGGGTCGACCGCTTCGGTAAGGACTACGAGGTTCCGATCATCAAGGGCTTCGACGCAGCCACGTTGGCCAAGGGCGTGGGAATGTACAAGAAGGGCGAGAAGCCCGGAGCCGTGGGCAACTTCGTGATCGCCGGTCACCGAGTAACACATGGCGAGCCGTTCCGCGACTTCCTAAAACTGCGCAAGGGCGACAAAGTCGTCGTTGAGACGCGCACCCACATCTACACCTACGAGCTGGAGAACAGCGGAAAGTCGATCACCGTCGACTTCACGACGTCGTGGCCGCTGTGGCCGGTGCCCGATAAGAACTGGGACAACCTCCCGCCCACCGAACGCAAGATCACCCTCCTGACCTGCTCGGAGTTGTTCCACACGCGTAACCGCCAGGTCGCGATCGGCCACCTGGTCGACACCTTGGACAAGAGCAAGACGGCGCCACCTACCGGTCCACTGTCGGGCAAGAAGGCCCAAGGCCACGCCAAGAAGGTCGGCTGACGTGACCGTTGATCACCGCCGCGGGTTCATTGAACTCGCATTGGATCTCGACGTTCTGCGATTCGGGTCGTTCACGTTGAAGTCCGGCCGCACGTCGCCCTACTTTTTCAACGCCGGGCTATTCAACACCGGCGAACGCCTCGCGGCACTGGGCCGTTTCTACGCGGCGGCGATCGTAGAGTCGGGCGTTGAATTCGA
>JBEBVW010000178.1:0-5603 GCA_040392565.1 Aeromicrobium sp.
TAGAGCATCCGGTTTACACCCGGAAGGTCGGGGGTTCGAGTCCCTCTTCGCCCACACACTGCAACTTTCCGAACGTCACTAGCGTCAACGCGGGTCGTTGAGCAGGCGTGACTAAGTCTCTTGCGATCCTGGTATCGCTCGTCGCTGCTTTCCTGTTGACGTTCGGCGGTTCTGCAAGTGCCGACCCCACTCCTGACGTGGCGTATCCGGACGAACCGCAGCTTCAGCGCGCCTACGAGAACGGTTTCTATCGCGGCGCTGCCGACGGTTACAGCGATGGTCGAGACGATGGATATGAGGACGGCTACGAGGCCGGCAAGTCGGCAGGTGAAGCCGCGGCTCGCGACGCGGCCCGAGACCAGGAAGATGCCGAAAACCTGCGGGATGAAGTCGAAGGCGCCGTCGATGAAGGTGGCGCCGATCTCGGGCCTCAGATCACCGCGCCTACCCCATCAGCCACGACGGAAACCGACTACGTCGATGAATCAGTCGATGAGTCACAAGGGTCGGGAATCCCGTGGTGGCCGTTGTCGTTTGCCGTGGTCGCTTCAGTCTGGTTCGTCACGCGGCGACGCCGGTTGGACGCTGAGGATGCCGCCGCGCAGCACGACTAGGCTCTGACCTATGTCGGTCAACACAGTTCGCGGCGTCGTCGGGATTCTCGATCAGTGGTACGACCCGCGTCGCGCCGACGACTGGGATGCCGTGGGCACAGTGGTGGGCGACCCCGACAATCCCGTGCACAAGGTGCTGTTCGCCGTCGACCCGGTTCAGACCGTTGTGGACGAGGCGGTGGAATGGGGCGCTGACTTGGTGGTGGTGCACCATCCGTTGTGGCTCAAGGGCGTCACGTCCATGGCTGCGTCGACCCCGAAAGGCCGCGTCGCCCACACCCTGATCCGCAACGGCATCGCGCTGCACACCTGCCATACGAACGCAGATAGCCCCGCACTCGGAGTGTCCGAATCAATGGCGTTGGCGTTGGGAGTCAGCGATCTGCGTCCACTCGACCCGGACCCTGAGCCCGCTCTGGACGCCTGGACTGTGTATGTACCGCGGGCCGACGCGGACCGGGTTCTGGCTGCGATGCACGATGCCGGCGCGGGTCGCGTCGGTGACTACGACCGGGCAGCGTTCCACAGCGAAGGCACCGGCCAGTTCCGTCCGCTCGACGGCGCAGATCCTGCCATTGGGCGGGTCGGAGAGCTGGAAAAGGTCGACGAGTTGCGACTGGAACTCGTTGCCGACCAGGGACTTCGTGAACGAGTGCGGGCCGCGATGATCGCCGCTCACCCATATGAAGAGGTGGCACATCAGGTGGTCGAGATTGCGCCTCGGCCCGAGCAGAATCGTGGAAGCGGTCGGATCGGCGTGCTGAGTCAGCCCACGTCGTTGCGCGAGTTCGCGAGGGCCGTGAGTGCCGCCCTGCCCGATCACGCGAGTGCCGCTCGCGTCGCCGGAGACTTGGACCGTGAGATTAGGACTGTCGCAGTGTGTGGCGGTTCGGGTGACTTCTTGATGGGCGCTGCATCGGCGGCCGGAGCCGACGTTTATGTCACCTCTGATCTTCGACACCATCCAGTCAGCGAACATCTGGAGGCCGGCGGCTGCGCGATCATCGACGTTCCGCACTGGGCTGCGGAGTGGACCTGGTTGCCCGTGGTCTCTGCCGCACTGCAGAACGCCCTACCAGACATCGAGGTGCGGGTGTCCGGGCGGATCACCGATCCGTGGGTTGCTCATGTGCCGGGTACGGTGTCGTTGTGAAGTCCGATCCCGCTGCTCAAAGTGCCCTCCTTGACGTCCAAGCTCAGGATTCGGCCATCGCCCAACTGACGCATCGGCGTCGCACGCTTCCGGAGTTGGAGCGCATTGCCGAATTGCAGCGTGCGCGTGCCGAACTCGACAGCAGTCGAGTGGAGGCAGCCACCGAGACTAGCGACCTGGAGATCGAACAGCGCAAGGCCGAAAACGAGGTCGAAACCGTCAAAGCGCGCAAGGTGCGCGATGAGGAGCGACTGAACTCAGGGGTCATCACCAACCCCAAAGATTTGGAGTCACTCCAGCACGAACTGGGCGCCATTGAGCGCCGCATCTCGACGCTGGAAGACGCTGAGCTCGAAGTCATGGAGCAGCTCGAAGAAGCGCAGCAGCGCTTGACCAAAGTCACTGCTGACATCGCCGCCATCGACGTGGAGATCCAGCAGCATTCCGACGCGCGTGACGCTGCGTTCGCGCAGATCGACAACCAGTTGGCAGCTGCGAACGCCGACCGCGGAATCGTGGTTCCCAACGTGCCGGCGGACTTGCTGGCGCTCTACGACAAGATCCGCGAAAACAAGGGCGGTGTCGGTGCCGCCGCGCTGCGTGCCCGCGCCTGCGGCGGATGCCGCCTTGAGATCAACGGCGCTGACCTGCGTGAATTCGCTGCAGCGGCCGACGACGAGGTGCTTCGCTGCCCAGAGTGCAGCCGCATCTTGGTGCGCACCGCCGAGTCCGGGTTGTGACCCAGCGACTCATTGCCGAAGCGGACGGCGGATCACGGGGTAATCCTGGCCCGGCGGCTTACGGTTGTTTGATCCGTGACGCCGACACCGGCCAGATCATCGCTCAGCGCGGCGAAACCATCGGCATTGCGACCAACAACGTCGCTGAATATCGCGGGTTGATCGGTGCGCTGGAGTTGGCTTCTGAGCACGCGCCAGATGCAGCGGTCGAGATCCGGATGGACTCCAAATTGGTCATCGAACAGATGGCTGGCCGTTGGAAGATCAAACATCCCGACATGCAGGCGCTAGCCGACCAAGCGCGCCGGCTCTTACCGCCCGACGACGTCACCTGGACTTGGGTGCCGCGCGAGCGCAACTCCGCGGCCGACGCGCTGGCCAATGCCGCGCTTGATGACGAGGCGTCCGGTGGTTCAGGCGTCGTGGGCATTGCTGCCCCCACGCCACCGCAGGCGCCCATCGAGTCCAAGCCCGGCTCGAACCCGCTGATCGGCTGGCGCGGCAAACTCCATGGCGAGCCCACCACCTTGGTGTTGCTGCGTCACGGCGTCACGTCGTCGACCGTCCGCAAACTGTTCTGCGGCAGCGGCGGCTCTGACCCGGGTCTCACCGACGACGGTCACGAACAGGCAGAGCGCGCTGCGGACTGGATCCGTGCACACCACCGCATCGACGCCATTGTGTCGTCGCCGCTACAGCGCACGCAGGAGACGGCACAGCACGTGGCCGACGCTGTGGGGCTCCCCGTCACGTTGGAGCCAGGTATGGCCGAGGCCGCGTTCGGCGAGTGGGACGGCTGCACCTTCATGGAGATCATGGAGCGCTGGCCAGATGATCTCCAGGCCTGGCTGGCGTCCACCGCAGTCGCACCGCCGGGCGGCGAGACGTTTGACGCCGTCGACGCCCGAGTCCACGAAGCGCGCTTGCGTCTAGTAGAGCAATTCCCAGGCCAAACCGTCGTGGTCACCAGCCACGTCACGCCGATCAAGATGATGATGCGCCAAGCGTTGGACGCCCCAATGCCCATCATCTACAAGATGGAACTCGCCCCCGCCTCAATCACCACGGTCCAATGGTGGCCCGACGGCACCCCATCCCTCCGCAACTTCTCGGTGGTCCCAGACTGACCCCCACCCCCGCGATTTGTGACGAAATCGTTTAGCGTCACGACGAAAAGTGACCGATTGGGTCACAAATCGCGGGGAAAATTTTCAGACTTCGGTCACTATGACGTCGAGTTGGTTGGCCGACTGTTCGACGGTCCAGTTCAGGTCGCGGAGGGTGGCGGCCAGTTCGGTCGGCGTGGTGGGCGTGGCGTCTGACTGGAGCAGTTCGCGAACGATGCGACCTTTGGTGGCCTTGTTGAAGTGGCTGACCACCGAGCGCTTGCCGTCTCGCTCCTGCAGCACTCGGATGGTGGCAGTTCGATCAGCGGGTGCAGCACCGAATGCGGTGTAGGTGCCTGAGCGTAGATCGATGACCAGCCCGCCGTCGGAGGCTGCGTCCAAAACCATCGGCAAAACCGGCTTCCACCGTGAGGCGACGGTGCCGAGGCGGGGGAGCGTGACATTGCCGGCCAGTCGGTACGCCGGAATCAGATCACCCGGGCGAACCAGCCCGAACAAGCCGTTCGCGATCGTGACGCTCTCGTCGGCGCGGCGTCGCGCGGCTGCCGACAGTGATGGCAGATCGGCAGCCTCAAACAGCACCCCAGTGAACACTGCATCGGCACGCGCGGTGGGCTCATCGAGCAGTCCCACGTTGATGGCAAGCGCATCGGCCTGCGTCGGACCTAGCCCCAAAACTTCGGCGCCTCGTTTGGTGCCGGACGTCTTGATTAGCGCCCGAAGCAACTGCTCGCGGGTGGCCGTCAGCTCTGGGAACGACATCGTCGCCAGATCGAGGACCGGCCCATCGGCGGGACGGGTTTTGCCCTCCGAGGGCGGCAGCACGATCAGCACGCATCGACCCTATCGGCGCTGGTCAGCCAAGAAGCATCCAGATGCCGAGGCCAGCAAACAGTGCTGCCGAGACCAGATGCACCACCCTGACTGGAACAACCCGGAGCAAGGCTCGACCGGCCAGCACGGCCAGCACGATCGACACTGACATGCCCAGAACGCTGCCGATCCAGATCCACACCCAGTGGTACTGCGTCGCGAGCGTCATGGTGGCGAGCATCGTCTTGTCGCCGAGTTCAGACAGCGCGAAGGCCAGAGCGACCACCAGAACTGCAGATCGACCTGCCTTCTCCGCGATCGAGACGTCGTCGTCGCCGTCGAGATCTTTCAGCGTCAGCAACGCGAACAGCAGGAACAACACGCCCGACGCAATGCGGATGCCTCGTTCGGGCATTGCATCGCCAATCAGATCGCCCGCCAGCGCCGAGACCAGGTTCATCACTGCCGTCGCCACGATGGCGCCGATGATGACGGTGCGGGCCCGGTAGCGCGTTGCGAACGTCATGCACATCAGTTGGCTCTTATCGCCCAATTCGGCAAAAAAGACCAGCACTGCACTCAGTGCGATGGCTGACATATCAAAGGCTCCTCGTCCGCCTGGACGAAGAGCCTGGGAAAAGGGTTCGACCAGGCACCTACACATGTGTCCGGTCGAAAGTCTCGTCCGCCAGCAGTTTCACTGGCCTGCTGCACCGGAACCCCGAGGAGTTCAGTATGTCGACGCAGCCGTTGGGGACTACTCCCTTTCGCTGCTCCCAGCGTACCTGAGATGTGGTGTCGGTACGCTTCAGGGGCGAATGAGTCGGCCGGGCGGCCGCGGCTGGCTTCGGTTGGTCGAGGAAAGTCCGGACTCCACAGAGCACGGTGGTGGCTAACAGCCACCCACGGCGACGTGCGGGACAGTGCCACAGAAAACAGACCGCCAGCGGCCTCTTTCGGGAGGTGCGGGTAAGGGTGAAACGGTGAGGTAAGAGCTCACCAGCATGGCGGGTGACCGTCGTGGCTAGGTAAACCCCACCGGGAGCAAAACCAGACAGCTGACGGGCTGCTCGTCCAATGTCAGCGGGTAGGTTGCACGAGGCGTCCAGCAATGGGCGTCCCAGATGGATGGTCGCTCACTACAGAATCCGGCTTA
>JBEBVW010000179.1:0-5574 GCA_040392565.1 Aeromicrobium sp.
GCACGGGCCATGGCGACAAATTCGAAGCCGTCGGCCATGGCCTGATCCATCGTGGCCTTGTCGTTGATACCGCCGAGCGCGACTAATGGCATGTCGAGAGCCTTGCGGAACTCCAACGCCTTGTCGCGCAGGAACCATTCTTCAAACGGGTACTCGCGGAAGAACTTCTTGCCCACCGGCGAGCGCATGCCCCGCTTGACGATCCACGGCATCGAATCGGCGAATTCCTTCAGCGGCACGTCGCCGCGGAACAGGTACATCGGGTTGAGCAGCGAACTGCCTGCACTCAACTCCAGGGCGTCGAGGTGACCGTCGGCCTGCAACATTTGCGCGAACTGCAAACTTTCGGGCATTGCGAATCCGACCGGCGACCCTTCGGTCATGCCGATCTTTGCTGTCACAGCGACTCCGGGGCCAGCCGCCTCGCGCACGGCCTTCACCACATTGCGAGCGAACTTGGCGCGATTCTCCAGCGACCCGCCCCACTCGTCCTTGCGGCGGTTCTGTTTGGGCGCCAGGAAGGAGTTCAGCAAGTAGCCGTGAGCCATGTGGATTTCGAGGACGTCAAAGCCGGTCTCGACCATGATCTTGGCGGCGCGTGCGTAGTCGTCGGTGATGCGGGCGATGTCAGCTGGCTTGGCCTTGCGGATCATCTGCATGCTCAGCGGCGACGGCATGCGGGAGGCCGCGATGCCGTGGACGCCGTTGCTTCGCCCATTCGCCACCGGCCCGGCGTGGCCGAGCTGGCCGCCGATCTTGGCGCCGGTGGCGTGAATGGCGTCGACCATGCGCGCCAGCCCGGGGGCGGACTCGTCGTTGACGACGATGCCTTCCTTTTGGGTGCGGCCTTCGGGGGCGACGGCCAGGTAAGCGACGGTGGTCAGTCCGACACCGCCACGCGCCGGCGCCAGGTGGTAGTCGATCAGTTCGTCGGTGACCAGACCGTGCGGCGCGCGACCTTCGAACGTCGCGGCCTTAATGACCCGGTTGCGCACCGAGATTGGCCCGATCTTGGCCGGTTCAAAGACGTTGGGAACGGTCATGACGTAGGCACCAATCTTTCGCGGAGTCGATGGGGAGCGCCGAAGGCGTCATGCAGTACCCGAGCGCGTTTCAGAACGAGATGGGAATCGTGTTCCCAAGTGATACCGATGCCGCCGTGGAGTTGCACCGTTTCACCGCCGATGGTCAGTGCAGCTTCAGCGCAGTAGGAGCCAGCCGCGGCAGCAAGTCGGTCTGCTGCGTCGGCGGCGTCGTTGACGTGCGCTTGCACCGCGGCCCATGCGCCCGAACGCGACATCTGGACCAGGACGTGCATATCGGCCATCCGGTGCTTGAGGGCCTGGAAGGATCCGATGGCACGACCGAACTGTTCGCGTTCTTTGGAGTAGGCAACCGTGAGGTCCAGTCCGCGCTGTGCGCATCCGACCTGCAACGCGGTGTTGGCCAGCAAGCCAACTCGTTCGGCCGCAGCCACGGCATCTTCCGCGTTGGTCGACAACACAGTGGCAGCGGCTCCGTCGAGTTCGATGCGCGCGTATGGAGTTGTCGGATCGAGTGGCGTCAGTGGTGTGCGGGTCACTCCGCTGGACGTGGGGTCGACCAGCAAAAGGGTCGTGGCGCCCCCGTCTGCGAGAGCAAGCAGCAGATAGTCCGCTTGTGTTCCCCACTGGACAGGTGAGATCGCGCCTGAAAGAAGCGAGCCGTCCCACTTCAGGTCTGCGCGGGCCAGCGTGACGACTGCGCCACCGGCCACCTCTGCGGCAAGCTCGGCCGCACCGACTGCGTCCAGCGCCGTGCCGGCAACGACCGATGAGAGCAGAGGTGTCGGCGCCAGCGACCACCCGAGTTGTTCGAGAATCAGCCAGCTTTCGGCGATCGTGAATCCAGCCCCACCCGATTCCTCGGAGATCGCCAATGCGGCGGCACCGATCTGTTCGCACAACGTTGCCCACAGATCGCGGTCGAAGCCGTCGGCCGACTTCATCGCAGCGCGCACTGCGGCGCTGTCAGCACGCTTCGCCAGTAGATCGCGGACGGTCCGGGCCAGCTCGTCCTGCTCGCGGGTGGGAACTAGATCGACCATCGTCAGCTCGCTGCCGTCAGGATGTCTAGCAATCGAGCACGGTGTGCTGTGGGGGTGCCCCACGCCGAGTTCAGCGCGCGGATCCGCAAGATCCAGCGGCTCAGGTCGTACTCGGCGGTGTAGCCGATGGCGCCATGCACTTGCAGCCCAATGCGAGCCGCCAGTTGAGCTGCTTCGCCAGCCTGGATCTTTGCCGCCGACACCGACTGTGGCGTGGGATTGACTGCCGCGCCGTGAACCAGCGGACGAGCGAAATCGAGGGCGATTCGGACATTGGCAAGCTGGTGCTTGATCGCCTGGTAGGAGCCGATCTGTCGACCGAACTGGGTGCGCTGCTTGACGTATTCAACCGAGTCAGCCAGAACTCGCTCGCCGGCTCCCAGCAACTCGGCAGCTGCTGCGAGGGTGGCGAGGTCGTGCGCGTGGTCGACGTTGGTCATCTCGACAGGCTCAGCAGCAGTGACATCAATCAGGCGCCGCGTAGGGTCGATAGAATTGCGCGCTTCCGCACCATTTTGATCCTCAGAAAGGTGCGCAACCGCGCAAATCTCGGGACCGGTGGCGTAGATGCGGGCGGCGATGTCGGCGTCGAGGGCCCAGGTGGTTGGGGGGACGTGGACGGTGGCGATCGCGCCTTCGGCGATTGCGGTGCGGTTTTCGCCAGTGAGGGCGGTGGCCAGGAAGGCCGCGCTCTCAATCCAGGGGCCCGGCACGGCGTGGCGGCCGAGCACTTCAAAGGCGCAGATCATCTCGACGGGTGTGGCATCGGCGCCGCCGTCGGATTCGGGAATCAGGAGTGCAGGGACGCCCATGTCGGTCAATTGACCCCACAGCGCGACACCTGGTGCCACATCGCCTTCGCCCCACGCGCGGTTGATGGCGATGGGATCGGATGCGGCGATGAGTCGGTCCAGCGATGTCATGAAATCGCGCTGGTCGGTGGTGAGTTCGAACTTCATTTGCCACCGCCTCCCTTCGGCTCGCTGGCCCGAACTTCTCTGGGTAGGCCAAGGATGCGCTCGGCGATGATGTTGCGCTGAATCTCATTCGTGCCGGCATAGATCGGGCCAGACAGGGAGAACAAGTATCCGTCGGTCCAAGCCGACTCGACTTCACCTTCTGCTTCCAGCAAGTTGAGGGCAGTGTCATGTAGGGCGACATCCAACTCGCTCCACCACACTTTGTTCACCGAACCGTTCGCGCCCACATCGCCGCCGTCGGCCAGCGTGGTGACGGTGTTCCAGGTGTACAAGCGGTAGGCCTCGGCACGCAGCCAGGCGTCGACGACGTCGTTGCCCAAGGCCGGGTTCGGCTTTTCTGAATACAGATCGACGAGGCGGTCGGCGGCGGCGCAGAAGCGGCCGGGCGATCGCAGCGACAGTCCGCGCTCATTGCCGGCGGTGCTCATCGCCACACGCCAGCCGTCGCCGACGCCACCGAGCACATCGGCATCGGGGACGAACACATCGTCAAAGAACAGTTCAGCGAATCCTGCTTCGCCATCCAACTGGGCAATCGGCCGAACCGTCAGGCCATCGGCGTGCAGATCGAAACAGAAGTAGGTCAGGCCGTGGTGGCGCGCTGACTCAGGATCGGAGCGGAATAGCCCGAAGCCGCGATGGGCATAGGACGCACGCGAGGACCAGGTCTTCTGACCGTTCAGCAGCCAACCGCCGTCGGTACGAGTCGCAGTAGAGCGCAGCGACGCCAAATCCGAACCTGCTTCGGGTTCCGACCAGGCCTGGGCCCAAATGGTTTCACCCGTCGCCATCGAGGGCAGCCAACGTTGCTGCTGATCAGCAGTGCCGTGATCAAAGATGATCGGCGCGAGCAGGAAGATGCCGTTTTGGGAAACGCGCCCCGGCGCACCCGCGCGGTAGTACTCCTCTTCGAAGATGACCCACTCAATCAGCGAAGCGTCCCGGCCACCGAACTCAGCGGGCCACGAAACGACCGACCAGCGGGCATCTGAAAGTTTGCGCTCCCACGCCTGGTGCGCTGCGAAACCGTCGGCTGTGTCCATCGACGGCAGCGTCTCGGCTGGCACATGTGCGGCGAGCCAGGCCCGCGCTTCGTCCCTGAATGCGATCTCAGCGGGGGACAGGTCCAGATTCACCCTTGTTCTCCGGCCTGCTGCTTGTTCTGGGCCGCCATCGACTTGGCGTCGAGTCCACCGAGCGAATCATCGGAGGTTTCGGCATTGTGGGCGTGCGCGAAATGATGGAGCCCGAAGACTGAATCCATGCCTGCGCGCAGCCCCTGCAGGTCCTCCGCCTGATTGACGGCCTTCTTCGTCAGAGCCAAGCCGAAGCGCGGCATTTGGGCGATGCGGCCGGCCATTGCGGTGACTGTGGTGTCGAGTTCATCGGCCGGAACGACCTGATTGACCATGCCCAACTCAAGCGCGCGCTGGGCGGTGAAGCGATCGCCGGTGTAGAGGAATTCCTTGGCCGCGCGGGGGTTCATGACCCACGGGTGCGCGAAGTATTCGACGCCCGGGATGCCCATTCGGACGACCGGGTCGGAGAAGAACGCGTCGTCGGAAGCCACGATGAAGTCGGCCGACCACGCCAGCATCAGGCCGCCAGCGATGCACGCGCCGTGCACCATCGCGATGACCGGCTTGGGCACTTCGCGCCAGCGGCGGCACATGCCCATGTAGACCTCGGACTCGCGGGCGAACCGCAAATCGCCACCCTGCTTGTCGGTGTGGTCCCACCAGATGACGGCCTTGCGATCGAACGTCTGGTCGGCGTCGCGCTCGGGGGTGCCGATGTCGTGGCCGGCGCAGAAATGCTTGCCATTGCCCGACAGCACGATCACGGCAACGTTGTCGTCATCGGTGGCCTTCTGGAACGCCGCGTCGAGGGCGTAGGTCATCTTCGAGTTCTGCGCGTTGCGGTATTCCGGCCGATTCAGCGTGATGCGGGCGACGCGGTCGACCACTTCATAGGCGATCGGCTGGGTGTCGGGGCCCAATTCAGGGGTGGTCTGTTCAGTCATGATCTTTCCCTTCGGCTGAACGCAGCTCGGTCTTGAGGACTTTGCCGCCAAGATTGCGCGGCAAAACCTCGATGAATGCCACTTGGCGCGGCACTTTGAAGTTGGCGAGTCGCTCTTTGGCGAAACTGATGACGGCAGCTTCGTCGATGCTGCTGCCGTCTCGGCGCACCACGAAGGCCTTGCCGACTTCGCCGAGTCGGTCGTCCGGCACGCCGATGACGGCCGATTCGACGACGCCGTCGAGGTGCGCGAGTGCCTGCTCCACCTCGGCGGGGTATACGTTGAATCCGCCGCTGATGTACATGTCTTTCAAGCGGTCGGTGATGCGCAGATAGCCGCGGTCGTCGATCACTCCGACGTCGCCGGTGTGCAGCCACCCGTCGGTGTCGATTGCATCGGCAGTTGCCTGCTCGTCGTCCAAATAGCCCTGCATGACTTGGGGTCCGCGCAGCAGCAGTTCGCCTTCGGATCCGGCGGGCAGATGC
>JBEBVW010000180.1:0-5551 GCA_040392565.1 Aeromicrobium sp.
TCGGCGCCGCCGTCTTCGCCTCCGACGACGCCAAGGAAGGCCCCCGCTCCTTCGCCGAGAAGCGCACCCCCCACTTCCAAGGCCGCTAGCCGAAACCCATCCCCGCGATTTGGGACGAAATCGGTCACGCCCGAGGCTTGGTGTGACCGATTACGTCACAAATCGGGGAGGTTGAAGTCGAGGTTGGGGATGTCGAGGCCGCCGTCGACTTCGATGATTTTGCCGGTCAGGAATGAGCCGGCGGGGCTGGCGAGGTAGACGACCGTGGCCGCGATGTCTTCGACTTGGCCGATGCGCTTGAGGGTCGTCTTGTCGACAAGTTCAGTCATGACTGCTTCATCTGAGGCGACGTAGTCGAGGGCGCTGGTGAGCACTGAGCCGACACCGATGGCGTTGACTCGGATTCTGGGGGCGAGGTCCTTCGACACCAGGCGAGTCCAATGCGACAGCGCCGCCTTGGCGGTTCCGTAGGCGGAATAGCCGCGGCCAGAAACGCGACCGATCACCGAAGAGATATTGACGATCGACCCGCCGGGATTGTCGCCGCTCAACATCAGCGGGGTGGCGGCTCGGGTGAGTGCGTGCGCCGTAGCCACGTTGAACTTGAATGCATCCACGAGGAAGTCCTCGTCGGTGTCCAAGAACGGCAACGGCATCGTGCCACCCACGTTGTTGACCACGAGGTCCAGCCGCCCGAACTCCTCGAAGGCGGTCTGCGCCAACGCGGCAGTCTGCTCCAGATCGCTCAGATCCGCCTTGACGACCAGCGCGCGTCGCCCGGCCGCCTCGACCTGTTCGGCGACAGCAGCAAGCTGCGATGAATGGCGGGCAGCGATGACGACGTCCGCGCCCGCCTCAGCGAGCGCGACAGCCGAGCCGGCGCCGATCCCCCGACCGGCGCCAGTGATCACGGCCACTTGGCCATCGAGTCTGAACCGATCGAGGATACTCATCTCAGCCCACGCTTCTTTCGCCGGACCAGAACTGAGCCCGCAACGCCTTCTTGTCAGGCTTGCCCAGCGCCGTGAGTGGAATCGAGTCCGTCACAATCACCTGCTTGGGCGACTGCACCGAGCCCTTGCGTTCCTTGACGAGCTGCTTAATCTCAGTGGTCATCGCGGCGACGGCTTCATCACTGCCGTCTACGCCATCGCGGAGCACCACGATCGCGGTCACGGCTTCGCCGAACTTCTCGTCGGGAACACCGATAACGCCCACCTGACCGACGGCCGCATGTGTGGCAATGACGTCTTCGACTTCACGCGGGTACACGTTGAAACCGCCGGTGACGATCATGTCCTTGACCCGGTCGACGATGTACCAGAATCCGTCTTCGTCCTCGCGTGCGATATCGCCGGTATGCAGCCAACCGTCCTTGAACGTGTCAACCGTTTCTTGCGGCTTATTCCAGTAGCCACCGGCAACAACCGGCCCGGCAACGCAGATCTCACCCGGCTCGCCCTGCGCAACCGGCTGGCCGTCTTCGCCGAGTAACGCGGTGCGCAGGAAGGCACTTGGACGGCCACAGCTAGCGAGCCGCTCGGGCGTGTGATCGGCCTTGGCCAGATACGAGATGACCATGGGGCATTCGGACTGACCGAAATACTGCGCGAAGATCGGACCGAAGCGGTCAATGGCCTCAGCCAACCGAGTTGGGTTGATGGCCGACGCGCCGTAGTAGACGGTCTCCAGACTCGACAGATCGCGGGTGTGTGAATCGGGGTGGTCCAAGATCGCGTAGATCATGCTGGGCACGAGCATCGTCGCGGTGATCTTCTGCTCTTCGATCGTGCGCAACACCTCGGCAGGATCGAACTTCGGCAGCACCACCAACCGGCCACCCTTGGCGATCGTGGGCGCGAAGAACGCGGCACCCGCGTGCGACAACGGCGTGCAGATCAAGAACACCGGCTGCTCGGGCCATTCCCATTCGGCGAGCTGCACGTGGGTCATTGCGGCGATGCTGGAGGCCGTTCCCATGACGCCCTTCGGCAGACCCGTCGTACCACCGGTATAGGTGATTCCCACAACGTGATTGGGGTCCAGATCGGCTGCCACTACCGGCTGCGCCTCGTACTTGGCGGCGGCCTCGGCCAGTTCGTTGATGGTGATCAACTTCGTGACGCTGGGGACTCGCTCAAGAAGCGATTCGCCACGCTCCAAGTAAGCCGGAACATTGTCGACGATCAGCACCGTGACGCCAGCGTCCTCAAGCACATACGCGTGGTCGTCCAAGGACCCGAGCGGGTGCAGCGCCGTGCGGCGGTAGCCCTGGGTCTGGCCGACACCGATGAACACCAGCACCTCGGGGCGATTGGCCGCGAGCAGTCCAACCGCGGTGCCAGTTCCCGCACCCAGATCCTCAAGCGCCTGGGTGTAGCGGCTCATCTCGTCGAGCATTTCGCCCCCGGTGATGCTGCGTTCACCGAGCACCATGACGGGCACATCGCGGTGACGCTTCAGCGAATGCAGCAGCATCTGGCCCGAATGTGGACCCTGATGGAACGCCGGGTCGGTCAGCACATCAGCGATCGCCACGGCCAGCACCCTTCACCCGGGGGTGATTCTCGAAGTTGATCGCATCCATGTCTTCGGGACCGGTGGACTTGATCGTGACACCACCGTCGACGTCCAAGATGGTGCCGGTGATGTAGGACGCGGCCTCCGAGGCCAAGAACAAGGCTGCGTCAGCAATGTCATCGTGCGTTCCCCAGCGGCGTAGCGGCACACCTTCGGTGATGCGCTCCTTGATTCCGGGCTTGGTGGCGATGACGTTGTCCATCCCCCACGAGTTCTCGATGGGGCCGGGGCTGAGTCCGTTGACCCGCACGCCGCCGGGGCCCCACTCGATGGCCAGGCTCTTGATCAGCGCGTTGACGCCTGCCTTCGACGCGCAGACGTGGCTCTGGAACGGCAACGGCTTGACGGCCTCAGGCGCGGTGATCGCGAACAGCGAGGCACCCGGGCGCCGCAGATGTTCAAAGCTGGCGCGGAACAAGTTGAAGGTGCCCAGCAAGTCGATATCCATAACGGACTTGAAGCCGTTGGACGACATGCCGATTGCCGGGGCGTAGAAGTTGCCCGCCTGTCCGGCCACCACAATGTCGAGGCCACCGAAGGTCTCGGCAGTCTGCGCCATCGTTTCGGCGACACGGTCGTAGTCGCGCACATCGGCTGCCAAACCAAGCGCCTGGCCGCCAGCGTCGATGATTTCCTGCGCCGACGAAGCGCAGCGCGCCTCGTCGCGGCTCATCACCGTGACCTTCGCGCCGTGCTCAGCGAAGCGTTTGGCGATCGACAGGTTGAAGCCGCGCGTACCGCCGGCGACGTAGGCGACCTTGCCTTCGAGGACGTTAGTTCCAAAGACGCTCATACTCATGCTCCTGCTGCTGTGGAAGAGGCCCCATCACCGCTGGCGGTGAAAGATTGCATGGAGCGCTCGGGCTCCCAGTAGGCACGCATTGATGCGACCTGGCCGTCTTCTTTGACGACGTAAACCATGATCAGGTCGGTGGTGCTGTAACTCCCGTCAGGGAATGTGGTCTTGATCTGGCCGATGTTGGCGCAGGTGTTGCTGCCTGGATTGGCAAATGAGTCGTTGATGACGAACTCAAATGACGCGATCGGCGCAATGGCTGCTTCCCAGAACGCACGGATTCCTTCGTGGCCGCGGTGACCCTTGCCTTCGGGGTCGAACATCGACGGCCCGACGGGGTCTTCAATCACGGCGTCCGGCGCGTAGACGGTCAGCCACTCGTCGAGGTCGCCCTTGGCGACGGCCGAGTACGACCGTTGAGATGCACGGCGAGCCGGGTGGTCGTCGTCTGGAGCATTCCAAACGATGGCATCGGAAGTGATCATGTCCGCCACTGTAGAACACGTTCTACTTTTTCCGCCACGACTATCTCACGATCAGGCCGGTTCGTGGCGAGTCGGTTGCGACCAAAACTAGAACGTGTTTCACTTCGGAATATGTCCGACCAAGCGACACTTCATGCACCGCTGAGCGTTGAGTTTCCGTACACGCGCTCCCTGGGTCCCACGTTGTCCCAGTTCATGACGGGCTTGCGCCACCGCCAGATCTTCGGTGGCCGCCTGTCCGACGGCACCATTGCCGTCCCACCGCCAGAGTTCGATTCACAGACTCACGCTGCCATTACCGACCTCGTTCCGGTCAGCGACAGCGGCGTCGTGCAGAGCTGGTCATGGGTTCCCGAACCCGTAGACGGCCAGCCGTTGGATCGACCTTTCGCGTTCGCGCACATCCTGCTGGACGGCACCGACCGACCGCTGCTTCACGCAGTTGCTGTCGATAGTTCAGCCGACATCACGACCGGCATGCGCGTGCGCGCCGTCTGGTCCGATGAACTCGTCGGAGCCATCACCGACATTCGCTACTTCGCTCCCGAGGCTTCCGTTCCTGCCTCTGAGCCCGAGCCGATTACTGGCGACGCAGTCGAGGGCATCATCTCCCCGATCGTCCTGAAGTACGACTACGCAGCTTCGGCACAAGAGTCGGCGTTCTTCCGCGGCCTGGCCGAGGGCAAACTGCTCGGCCAGAAATGCCCCCAGTGCAACAAGGTCTACGTTCCGCCGCGCGGCGCTTGCCCCACCGACGGCGTGCCCACGACCGACGAGGTCCAGGTGTCCGATGCCGGCACCGTCACCACGTTCTGCATCGTCAACGTGCCATTCCCCGGCCAGCGCATTAAGCCGCCGTACGTGTCGGCCTACGTGCTGCTCGACGGAGCCGACATCGCCTTCCTGCACCTCATCTTGGGCGTCGACGCCTCCGAGGTGCGCATGGGCATGCGGGTCAAGGCCGTGTGGAAGCCCAAGGATGAATGGGGCACCACGATCGAGAACATCAGCCACTTCGAGCCGACCGGCGAACCGGACGCCGATTTCGAGAGCTACAAGGTGCACCTATGAGAGACGTTGCGATTGTTGGGTTCGCCCAGCGCCAGATGAAAGAGTTCGGCGGCTCGCCCACGTGCGTGGAGTTGCTGGTTCCGATCTTCCGCGAACTGTTCGAGACGTCCGGCTGGACCAAGGACGACATCGGCTTCTGGTGCTCTGGCTCCAGCGACTACCTGGCCGGGCGTTCGTTCTCCTTCGTCCAGGCCGTTGACGCGATCGGCGCATTGCCTCCGGTCACCGAATCGCACGTCGAAATGGACGGCGCCTGGGCGTTGTACGAGGCGTGGGTCAAGATTCAGACCGGCCAGGTCGACAGCGCACTCGTGTACGGCTTCGGCAAGGCATCGGCTGGCACGCTGCGCCGCACCATGAGCTTGCAACTCGATCCGTACACCGCCACACCCCTGTGGGCCGACGCGGTTTCGTTGGCGGGAATTCAGGCCCGCACCGGGCTGGAGGCGGGGCGTTGGACCGAGCAGGACATGGCTGACGTCGTGGCTCGCTCGATGACCGACGCCGAGGCGAACGAATACGCCATCCGCCGCGGCAAGACCACGGCGGCCGACGTGCTGGATCAGCCGATGTACGCCGATCCGCTGCGTCGCTGGGACTGCGCACCGGTCTCCGATGG
>JBEBVW010000181.1:0-5522 GCA_040392565.1 Aeromicrobium sp.
GCCGTGCGTCGCATCCGACGGCGCGAACTATCGCGCGTGGGCATGGCCGATGTGCAGGGCCGCTTGGACATTCTGCAGGTGGGCACGGCGTTGACCGACGTCAACACCGCGACGCTGCGAGGTGCGTTGAAAGCGTCCATCGCTGCTGTCGAAGCCGACAAGGGCGAGCCATTTCCGACGCGCATGGCGATTGTGTTGATGGGTCGGATGGGCGGCTTCGAAGCGGGCTACGGGTCGGACGCCGATGTGATGTTCGTCCACGATCCGCTTGAAGGTGCCGACCTAGAAGCGGCTAAGGCCGCGGCGATGGCGGTCGCTGTCGACCTGCGTAAGAATCTTGCCGCGCCGGCCGATGATCCGCCGTTGGAGGTTGACGCCGAACTGCGCCCCGAAGGCAAGAACGGCCCGCTGGTTCGCACTTTTGACGCGTACGCCTCGTATTACGAAAAGTGGTCGGCGGTGTGGGAAGCCCAGGCCCTGTTGCGCGCGAACCCGTGTATTGGTGATGAAGCGTTGTGCTCACGGTTCACCGAGCTGATTGACCCGTTGAGGTACCCCGACGGCGGCACCACGGCCGAAGAAGACCGCGAAATCCGTCGCATCAAAGCCCGCGTGGAGTCAGAGCGCCTGCCGCGCGGCGCCAATCCCAACACCCACCTCAAACTCGGTCGAGGCGGTCTGGCTGACGTGGAGTGGGCCGTCCAGTTGCTGCAGATGAAACACGGTCACGCCGTCGAGGGCCTGCGCACCACACGGACGATCGACGCTTTGCACGCGGCAACTCAAGCCGAACTCCTCAGCCCCGCCGACGCGCACGGGCTGGAGGCGGCGTGGACCATGGTGAGCAGCATCCGTAACGCCGTCGTGTTGATGCGTGCGAAGCCTGCTGAGTCGATGGTTGAGCAGGCCGACGATCGAGCCGGCGTCGCTCACCTTCTCGGATATGGCGCCGAAAAGAGCGAGAAAATGGTCGACGACTACCTACGTACGACCCGCCAAGCCCGACAGATCTTTGAGCGGGTCTTCTACGCCTGAGCCTCGGCGGGGCGAGTCAGGCGTAATTGCCAGACGTCCAGATAGCCGGTGGCGAAACCGGCCTCGCAGTACGCCAGGTAAAACTCCCACATGCGGCGGAATATCTCGTCGAAACCGGCGGCGTGAATCTGCGGCCAGTTCTCGGTGAATCGCTCGCGCCACAGCCGCAGCGTCTTGGCGTAGTCGGTGCCCAGCGATCGTTGGTCGACCAAGGCCAGCGACGTGTGTCGATCCAAGGTGTGGGTGATCGCTTCCACGGAGGGGATCAGTCCGCCGGGGAAGATGTACTTCTGGATCCAGCCGTAGGAGTTGCGGGTCGCTAAGTAGCGGTGGTGCGCCATCGTGATGGCTTGAATCGAGACCGACCCTCCGGGCGCTAGGAGCCGATCGATTGTGGCGAAGTACGTGGGCCAATATTCCTCGCCGACAGCTTCGATCATCTCGACGCTCACGATGGCGTCGAACTCGCCGGTGACATCGCGGTAGTCGAGTATCTGAAGGTCGATGCGATCGGCATAGCCGGCGGCGGCGAATCGCTCGCGCGCAAGCGCTGTTTGTTCAGACGACAGCGTGATGGTGGTGACCTGAGCGCCCCGCTGTGCAGCACGCAGCGCCAAGGCGCCCCAGCCGCTGCCGATCTCCAACACGCGAGTGCCTTCGCCTACTCGGGCTTGGTCGAGGATTCCGTCGATTTTGCGCAGTTGGGCTGTCTCGAGAGGCTCATCGGAGTCGGCAAACCACGCCGATGAGTACGACATCGTGTCGTCGAGGAACTGCCTGAACAGTTCATTGGATAGGTCGTAGTGGGCCTCAATATTGCGCCGCGAACCGCTGCGGGAGTTGCGCGTTGAGTGGGGGAGACGTTCATCGACGATGACGCGGAACCGTTGCAGTGCCGGCGGAACCAGGGTGGTGAGGCGTTGGGCAAATGGCGTGAGCAGATCTGCCAAGTCTGTGTCGGTTCCGGCGGTCCAGTCGCCAGCCATATAGGCCTCGCCCAGTCCGATTTTGGAATCGGCGCCGAGTCGGCCGAAGAGCGCTCGCGGACGGACAACCCGCATTTCAGGAGAACGTCCCGGTTCGCCTGACCCCCAGACGGTGCCGTCTGGGAACGTCAGTCGAACCGGGACCGTATTGATGGTCGGTCGAAGAATACGTTTGGCGATACCGGCGCGCAGGCGGGGACGCGGCGTCCGCGCGATACGCGGCCACCTGACATGGTCGGCAGAGCTGGCGAAATCACTCATAGAAGTGATTCGGTAGCCTACGCCGATCGGATTGGTCAGGCGACGTTTTGCAGTTCGCGTTCGCGCTTGGCGCGTCGCAGAGCCTTGTTTTCCGGGCTCTTGCCCTGCTTGTACGGATCGCTTGGCTTGCGGGAGTACGACGCAAGTTGGCTGGCGACGCTCCACAACTGCTTGGACATCCGGCCGGTGTTGTAGTGCAGGCCGTACCTGGCAACCAGCACTTTCACCTCGCGAGCAACCGCGGGGTAGCGGCGTGCCGGGATATCGGGGAACAGGTGGTGCTCAATCTGATGACTCAGATTGCCCGACAGCACGTGGAAGGCCCGCGAACCGGAGATGTTGGCCGATCCCAGCAGCTGACGCAGATACCACTGGCCGCGCGACTCGTTCTCTGCGTCCTCTTCGGCAAATGATTCAACTTCAGCGGGGAAGTGGCCGCAGAAGATGATCAGGAAGGTCCAGATATTGCGGATGATGTTGGCGACGAACGTGGCGCCGAGGACCGCGAGTGGGGCCCACCAGCCGACGAACGGGATCAATGCGCACGCGATGACCGGGTACAACACGTAGTCCTTGAACAGCTGGCGACGAACCTTGGCGTAAGCACGCCGCTTGCGGGTGGTGAACTCGTCCTTGGACATCTTGCCGCTGAGATACTCATCGAGTTCGATGCCGTGATACATCACGCCCCACTCGAAGAACAGCATCAGCAGGAACGCCAGCGGCAGGTTGAACCGATGGTTGGGGTACCAGAGTTGGTCTTCGTCGATGCGCAGCAAGCCGTACCCGATATCGCGGTCCTTGCCGTGAATGTTGGTGTACGTGTGGTGCAGGAAGTTATGGCCGTGCTTCCAATCTTGAGCAGGCGCGACGTTGTCCCACTCATAGCGACGACCGTCGATCATCGGATCATTCATCCAGTCGTACTGGCCGTGCATCACGTTGTGGCCGATTTCCATGTTCTCCAAGATCTTGGACAGGCCGAGGAGAACCACGCCTGCACCGAGAACCCAAAGATTGAAGACGCCGGCCAGGATCGCGATGCGACCCAGCACTTCGGCGCCCTGCTGCACGCGGATGACGCGGCGGATGTAGTTGGCATCGGCCTGGCCGAGATCGTCGAGCACTCGCTGGCGAATGGCGTCCAGCTCGGTGCCGAACTCGTCGAGTTGCTCATAGGTCATATACGACAGGCCGACGGTGGCGCGCTGATCGGAAGCTCCGACCAGTGGCAGGGGAGCCTGGTTGTGTCCGGAGGCGTCGTACTGAGTGACGCTGTTTCGGATGCGGGGATGGCTGCGGGACATTTCAATCCTCCTAGAGGGCGACGGCAACGTCGCCGACGGGAACTTGGACGCAGACCTTGATGGTCTCGTCGGTGTTGGCGCAGATTTCGCCAGTGACGACGTGGCGGACAGCGCCGCTGAGTTTCTTGACGGCGCAGGTGTTGCACACGCCCATGCGGCAGCCGAAGTCGGGCTTGAGCCCGGCTGCTTCGGCTTGTTCCAGAATCGTGGCGCCGGAGTTGGTGGCCTCGGTCTGGCTGGAATCGAACGAAATAGTGCCGGTGGCGTCGGCGGCATCCAGATCGACCGACGGCACTTTGAAGTACTCCATCCGGAGCCGATCAGATGCACCGATTTCGGCGTAACTGTCGCGCACCGTGGCGATGAGGCCTGCGGGGCCACAGACGAAGGTCAGATCGGAGTCGATGCCGTCGATGTGGTCGAGGGTGAACCGGCCGGACAGAGAGGCGTCGGCTTCTGGTTCGCGGGTGTAGACGCGGATGACGTCGATGTTGTCGGACGCCAGTGCGTCGAGTTCGTCGGTGAACATCTCGTCATTGCGTGAGCGCGCGTAGTGCAAGAACGTCACGTGCCCGGTGTGTCCACGGTCTTTGAGCGTGCGGATCATCGACATCACCGGAGTGATGCCCGACCCGCCGCTGATCAGCAGCAGTCGTTCGGGAACCTCGTCGGGGAGGACGAATTCGCCCTCGGCCTGCGAGAGGTAAACGATCGTGCCCGGCTTCAGCTCGTTGTGCAGAAACTGTGAGACGTAGCCGTCGGGATGTGCCTTGACCGAAAGGGTAAAGCGGCGGCCCGAACGGGCAGCGCTGGAGCTGACGGAGAAGACGCGGACTTTGCGGGTGCCATCAACCTCGACGCCGAACTGCACATGCTGGCCGGGCTTGAAGCCGGACCATGCGCCGTTGGCGCGCAATTCCACGGTGCTGGCATCGCCGGTTTCGCGGCGAACGTCAACGACTCGGGCACGGACGGCCTCAGCAGTCGCGAGCGGGTGGATGCGCTCGAGGTAATGATCGGGGTGGTGGGGTGACGTCAGGGCGCGAACGGGCGCGGAGGCCAGTGCAGTGCGGATAACTCCCATGCGAGCGGCTCCCTTCCTGATTCAGTGAACATGCGTACACTGAAATAATGCAGCGAATCGACGGTACGCGCAAGTAATCTGTCTCGTGATCCGGAGCACTCAGGAAACACGTGTTCACTGAATTAGAAAGCCCTAGGGTGTCCCAGTGACTGAAACCGCAGGTGAGAGCACTCGCGCGGCGCAAAAAGAGCGCACGCGCCAGTCGATCATGGACGCGGCGCTGCGGTTATCGCAGCAGCGCGGGTTCGCCCAATTGAGCTTGCGGCAGGTCGCCGGCGAGGCTGGCGTCGTGCCTACGGCGTTCTATCGGCACTTCGAATCGATGGATGAACTCGGGCTTGCGCTGGTGGAGCAGTCGTTCTCCACGCTGCGCCGGATGATCCGCGATGCGCAGCGGGATCCAGACACGATCGCCAACATCATCGAGGCATCCGCCGAGATCCTGGTGCGCGTGGTCAAACAGAACAAGGCGCACTTTGGCTTTGTTGCTCGCGAGCGTGCCAGCGGTTCAGATGTTGTCCGCGAGGCCATTCAGCGTGAACTCGAACTGTTCATTTCTGAACTAGGAGTCGTCCTCGCTCGTCTGCCGCATATCGAGAACTGGTCCGGCGACGACGTCAAAATGGCGTCCGGTCTGTTCGTTCGCAATATGGTCTACCGCGCCGAACAGGTCGTGCAGACGCCCGACGGGCGCACCGACATCGAAGAGGACATCAAGCGCAAAGCGCGCCGCGAAATGCGTTTGATCGTCCTCGGCTTCGCCGCCTGGAACTCCGACACCTAACCCACCCCGAACCCCGGTGGTTGAGGTGCCCGAGGAACGAGGGCCTCGAAACCATGGCGAGATGA
>JBEBVW010000182.1:0-5403 GCA_040392565.1 Aeromicrobium sp.
CACTCGGTTCTTCCGATGCCCCCGCCGCAGGCTTCACCTGCTCGGCACTGTCGACCGAGACAACCCCCAATGGCTGGGGCATTCCGTTCGACGACGAGAAGAACCAGCTTGCCTTCTACTCGGACACCAACATCGTCGATGACGATGGTTCGCTGAAGCTGGAGATCGTCAAGGCCACCCCTGACAACCGTTCGGCGTGGTACCACTCCGCAGGCTCGATCCCGCTCGCCGATGCGGCCAAGAGTGAGATCGGTTTCGCGGAGAAGGCCGCCGCTTCGCAGACTTCGTTCCAGTTGCGTCTGACCGGCACTACCAACTCGGCAGAGGGCGAGAACGGATTCGCGACGCTGTATTGGGTAGCAAACGGAAACGACTCCGTTGACACCGCCACCGGTGGAACGCACACCAATATCCAGAACGGCAAGTGGATCAGCACCCGCGATATCGTGGGTGCACCCAAGAACGTTCCGTCCGATCTTGACGACATCATCGCAGGCAACCCCGACGCCACGATTGAGCACTACGGCGTAAGCATCGGCCGCGGGGACATCGGCACCACCACGAACGTCGACGCCGTGAAGTTCAACGGTTGCACCACGAACTTCGCGCTGAAGGACGAGCCTGCCAGCCCGTTCGGCAGCCTGGGCAACATCTTCGGCAGCCTCTCGGCCAGCTGATAACAGCAGAACGAAGCACGGCTCCCACCTTCCTCTCTGAAGGTGGGCGCCGCGTGCATGTAGGTGGGGCCTGGCCGGCTAGTGCCACCAGGTGTCGAGCGGGGTAACCGGAACGGTCCGCTTGTGACGGGTGTTCAGGTACATCTTTTCGAGTTTGTCGGATACCTCCGTGGAGACGTCCTTGCCTTCGAGGTAGTCGTCGATCTGGGCGTAGGTGAGTCCAAGCGCCACCTCGTCGGGGAGGGCGGGGCGGTCGTCTTCGAGGTCTGCGGTGGGCACTTTGCGCCACGTGCTCTCGGGCGCGCCCAGTTCCTGCAACAGTGCGGCGCCCTGCCTCTTGCTCAGGCCGGTCAGCGGGGTGATGTCGACTCCGCCGTCGCCGAACTTGGTGAAGAATCCCGTGATGGCCTCGGCAGCGTGATCGGTGCCGATCACGATGTACCCCAATTGGCCGGCGATGGCGTACTGGATCATCATGCGCTCCCGAGCTTTGATGTTGCCGCGCACGAAGTCTCGCAGTTCACCGTCGCCCAGGGCCTCGGATGCTTCACGGGCTGTGGCGTCGGCTCCTGGCTTGACGTTGACGGTCAGGCTGCGGTCGGGCTTGATGAAACCGAGCGCGATCTGCGCGTCGGACTCGTCGGCCTGCTCGCCGTACGGCAATCGAACGGCAACAAACTCGGCGTCGTGGCCCTCCTCACGCAGTTCTGTCACCGCGCGCTGAGCGAGCGCACCGGTCAGTGTGCTGTCCTGCCCGCCGCTGATGCCCAGCACGTATCCCTTGGCAGGAGTGGACAGCAGATAGTCCTTCAGGAACTGAACCCTGGTGCGGACTTCGGCCGCCGGCTCGATGGACGGCTTCGCGCCTAGTTCGTCGATGATGCTCTCGCGCAATGTGGCCATGAGGGAACTTTAGCGACAGGTATCGTCTCGCGCATGAGTGCGAAGAAAGTTCTGGTGGTCAGCGCAACCAAGGCGGAGGCGGCGTACGTTCCGCAGGAGTGCGAGTTGGTGATCACTGGTATCGGAAAGGTCAGTGCGGCAACGGCAGTCGCGTCGGCGCTGGCACGGTTTCTTCCCGGAGAGTTGCCGTTGGTCGTCAATATCGGCACTGCAGGCGCGCTGCACGTGCATCACGGCGGGCTGTTCGTTCCGGGTGTCGTGATCAATCACGACATCAGCAGTGCGGCGATCAGATCGTTCGGCCACGAGGTTGTGGATCGACTGGCCTTAGTCGACGGCGACGATTCGGTTCTGGCCACCGGCGACGCATTTGTCTCCGACGCGGCCGTCCGGGATGCGCTCGCGCAGCGGGCCGATCTGGTGGACATGGAAGGTTTTGCGGTCGCCTACGCGGCGCGGGCCGCCGGTGCTCGGTGCCGGTTGGTCAAGCATGTGAGCGATCAGGCTGACGATTCCGCTCTGGACTGGCCGGCCCAAATCGATGCCAGCGCCCGCGAATTGGGGCGCTGGCTGGCCGAGAACGTCTGAGTCGGACTCGCTAGATCAAGCCTGGGCTGTCAGGATCAAGCCGTTGCCGTCGGGCTTGCGGAGCGTCATGGTTCCGGCGTCGACGGCGACGGTGACCTCACCGTCGAGCACTGTCAGGACGTGCCGTTCGATGTCGGCAACTTCTGGCTCGCACGCCATCCTCGTGGTACCCATCGGGGCGAAGGTGATGGTGGTGTCGGTGACCGTTGCCGACCCCATCGTGCGGTTACATCCGGTGCTGCCGGTGACCGATCCGTCGGCGGCGATCGTGAGTTCCGGCGCCGAGGTTTCGAGTGCCAGGCTGGATGTGACGGCGTCGGGAGTGATGAGCGACGTCACGGTCCAGGCAGTGCCCTGAACAGGACGGTCCGGGTCGACGACCTTCTTGTCGGCAAGCGTGACGGTGATCGTGTCTGTGGTGAGGGTGAGTGTGTCACCGGACAGTGTCCAGGACGGCTGTGCGGAAAGGAGCGTTGTCACCCAAGCGTCGGATTCCATGACGGGGGGCTCACACGCCATCATGGTGGTGGCCATCGTGTCGGTGGCGATCTTGCCGTCCGTGAATTCGACTGCGCCGCTCGCTGTATTGCAGCCGGCAGTCGCCGCCACCAGGCCGGGCGTCGTGAAGTCGAGGGACAGTGGGCCGCCGCCGGGAATCGGGGTTCCGTCCACCTGGGTGGAGATGAATACCCGCCCTGCGGGATCGGCGACCGAGTCCGGTGTTTCCGAGTTGCTGGAACAGCCACTGACGGCTGCGATGGCGAGGAGGCCGAGGACGGCGGCTGCGATGCGCATTGGCTCAGACTAGGCGCTGGAATGTGTTCGAGGTCTTCAACATCGAGTAACGCGCCGGGCAAGATTTTCCCAACCGTCAGCGAGTCTTTCCGTCGTCATCCCGAGGTCGCGAACCTGGTACAGAACCAACGACGCTTCGAGTGGCGCCAATAGTGCCGAGGCGAGAAGTTCCAGATCGCCCTCGACGCCGGCCGTGCGGAGCAAACTGATCACGTGCGCGATGCTCAGCGAGCGGGCCGGGCCACCGAAGCGAAACTCCGGCGCGTTCTCGGCAGCGCGGAGAACGTCGCCCTGGACCTCGACCATGGCGATGCGGGCGCGACCGAAGGCGACCAGTCGGTCTATCGGCGGCGCGCCAGGCCCCAGTGGCGGCGGACCGAACATGAAGGCGTGCTGCAACTCTCGCTCGGTGTGGTCCAGGAGTGCTTGCATCAATCCAGCACGACTGCCGAAGCGGCGAAAGACTGTGCCCTTGCCCACACCTGCGCGGCACGCGACGGCGTCCATGGTGACGGCGTCGACTCCGCGTTCGGCCACGAGCAGCGCTGCGGCGTCGAGCAGAAGTGCCCGGTTACGTGCGGCGTCGCCGCGCTCGGCCGGTTGCGCGCCGATCTGGGGTAGGGGGATTGCGCTCACCCGGTCGAGGTTACATGGCTGCGGAATATAAGTGGACCGTGGTCCGTTTAGGGGGTATAACTTTCAACCAGAGCCGCCCACCGCACCAATCTCGAAGGAATCACCCAATGTCACAGAGCAATGTTCTCGTTCTCGTCGGAAGCCTGCGCGCCGGATCCGTCAACCGTCAGCTCGCCGAGACTGCAGTGTCCGCTGCGCCGGAGGGTGCTGCCCTGACGATCTTCGAAGGCCTCGCCGACGTTCCCTTCTACAACGAAGACCTCGACGTCGAAGGTGCATCGATCCCCGCAGTCGACGCCCTGCGTGCCGCAGCCGGCAATGCCGACGCCTTCCTGCTCGTCACCCCCGAGTACAACGGCACCATCCCCGCTGTCCTCAAGAACGCCATCGACTGGATCTCGCGTCCCTACGGCGCGGGTGCTGTCTCCGGCAAGCCGGTTGCAGTCATCAGCGCATCGCCCAGCGGCAACGGTGCGAAGTGGGCCAACGACGACACGGTCAAGGCTGTCGGCATCGCCGGCGGCAACGTGCTCAGCGATTCCGCTCTTGCTGTCGCCAGCACGTTCGACAAGTTCGGCACCTCGCACGCACGCGAGAACGCTGAGGTTGTCGCACAGGTGTCCAAGGTTGTCGCAGACCTGGTCGACGCCACGAAGACGCTCGTCAACGCATAATCTGTACCAGTTCTCGAACGAGGGTCACGCCGGACGGGCGTGACCCTCGTTTCATGTCAGCCGGGGTCGGCCGCGCTACAGGCCTTCGCGTTCCATGGCGGCGTCGACGGCATCACGAACGGACTCGAAGTCCTTGCCCGCCATCATTGCTGCGCCCATTGCCTCGTCGATGCGCTCCGCGGCGAGAGCATAGCGACGTTCCCAGTTCTCCTTGTCGGCGCGCCAGTAACCCATGGTGTGCATGGCGGTCGCGGGGATCTTCAGCGTGTGACGCAGGTAGGCGCGAACCTTGCGCGCTGCTGCGGCCTCGACTGCGCACCAGACGTATCCGGTGCCGGGGGGTAGGGGATCGGCGGCCAACTCGGTGAGAAGGGAGTCGGCGTCACCGATCCATCGGATGTCGGCGTCGGCTGCGGTCGTGAAGCTCTGCTGCTCGCTCGGATCGGGAATCTGCGCGATCAGCTGTACGGAAATCCCGGCCGGCAGGCTCTCGAGAATTCGGCCGACTGCGGGGAGTGCGGCGTGGTCGGCGAGCAACGTCAGCCACTCGATGTTCTCGGGCGGGCGGAACCATCCGTTGGCGCTCGACAGGTGCACGGTGTCGCCGGGGATAGCCGTCTCGGCCCAGCGCGCCGCCCCGCCGTGTCCGTGCAGAACGAAGTCGATATCGAGCTCGCCGGTGGCCGCGCTCCAGCGGCGCACTGTGTAACTACGCGCGTGCGGGGGCTCGAGTGGGAACCGGACAAGCACCCGTTCGTCGGGTAGGTCACTTGATGCGAAGTCGGCCAGGCCGGCACCGCCGAAGGTGATTCTGCGCATCCCTGGCGTTATCTGCGTTGCCTCGAGAACAGTTGCCAGGTGGCGTGGGGCTTCGTCGCTGGGGAGGTCGATCGGGGCTGATTCCACGTCGCTCATGGTAGAGCTGCGGGGTGTTCCGAGACCCGGTCGAGTAGGCGGCGCACATGTGAGCGCCGACACGCCGACACGGCGTGGAATTGGCGCGGAGTTATGGGTGCTGAGCTGGGTCGACCTGGGAATTTCATCTATGTGACTCACAACATCTTCGGTTATGTGATTCTGTCGGCCACTAGGTGTAGTGTCTTGAGCACTGAGAGACCACAACGCGGAAC
>JBEBVW010000183.1:0-5391 GCA_040392565.1 Aeromicrobium sp.
CCTTGCAGCACGTCGTCGATTGATGCGCGTAGGCGGTGGACTGCTTCGGTCAGTTGGTCGTGGGTGAGGGTGAAGGGTAGGCGAAGGTAGCGTTCGCCAGCCGCCGGAGCGTTGGTGAAGAACCGCGGGCCCGGGGTCAGTAATAGCCCGTGGCCGGCCGCGGCTGTGGTGATGTCAGAGGAGATCCGGCGGGGGAGCCTCACCCACAGATTCAGTCCGCCGGCGGGACAGGGTGCTTCGATCTCGGGGATCTTGTGAGCCAGTTCGCCCAGCAGGTGATCACGGGCGGCGCGGGCACGCGCTCGACTGGCTGCGGCCGTCTGGCCACCGTCGTCGAGCAGTTCGGACAGGACGAGCTGGTCGAAAGCCGAGGTACCGAGATCGTCGATCATGCGGGCCTGGATCAACGAACCAAGCTGCGGTCGAGGCGCTCGAATCCAGCCCACCCGTAGTCCGCCCCAGTACAACTTCGAGGACGACCCCAGCAGCAGCGCATTGGGGTCGTAGAGGGCGAAATGCGATGGCATTTCGACACCGTCCAGATTGATATCGCGCAGTGATTCATCGATCACGGGCGTCACACGGTGGCGTCGAAAAGACGCCGCGATTGCCGTGCGGGTGGGGTCGTCCATCACGGCGGCGGTGGGGTTATGGAAGTCGGTGATCAGATACGCCGAACTGTGGTTCGTGCGACTCAACAGCGATTCGATCTGCTCGGGATCCCAGGGAGTTTCGCCGACCGCCAACGCCGAGAGTCGGCCGCCGGTCGCAGCGAAGGCATCGGTGCCGTGCGGATAACTCAGACCTTCCACCAGCACACGCTGACCAGGGGAAACCAGAGTTCGAGCAGTCAGGGACAGCGCGCCCATCGCGCCGTTGGTGACAATAATCTGATCGGGATCCGTGGGTAGACCAGATGCTGCGTAGCGCGCAGCGATCTGTTCACGCAGGCCCGGCAATCCGTCGGGCAAGTACCCGGTTGTCGCCAATAAGCCCGGAAGTCGCTCAACGGCGCGTTCGAAGGCGCGGGTGAGGCCCGGCGGACCGACAGGAGCTGAATACGTCAGCGCGATGGTGTCCGGATCGTTGGAGTCAGCCATCAGGCTGCTGGTGCTGGATTGGCCGAGCGGGAGTCGCACCACACTTCCTGAGCCTTGGCGCGACTCCAGCAACTCGGCTTCGCGCAGTTCGGCGTAGACCCGCGTCGTGGTGGTTCGGCTGACGCCCAGCGCAGTCGCTAACTCGCGCTCGCTGGGAAGCCTGGTGCCGTCAGCGATACGGCCGTCGATGATCAGCAGCCGGATGCCGTCATAGAGCGCGCGATATGCAGGACCGGCAACTTCGGTTGTGGGGAGCGCATCTGCCAGCCGGCGGGCCGAAATTGTCGATGCCATGATGAGGCCACTATTTCACAATTGGCTATGTATTCCAATGCCAATCATCGCCATCCTGAGTCTGTGTTCATCCTCGTTCTCGTGCTGTCCGTCGTTGCGATCGGTTGGTCGGCCCGATTGGTCATGGCCGATGGCCTCGGGGCTGTTGATCCGCCGCGCAGCCACTTGCACGAGACTGGTGTCGTGCGCGACCAGGACCTTCACTCGGCAGTGACTCGATGACGCGTCGGCTGGTACGACTGTTCTTCGGTCTAGCGCTCTACGGGTTCACCATGGCGATGCTGGTCGAGTCGACTCTTGGACTTGACCCCTGGGACGTCTTCCACGAGGGCGTCGCCAAACATGTGCCGCTGACTTTCGGCCAAGTCGTCATCGTGACGGGTGCCGTAGTGATGCTGTTCTGGATACCGCTGCGGCAGAAGCCCGGAATCGGAACGATTTCTAACATCATCGTGATCGGCCTGGCGGCGGACGCAGGCCTTGCCGTACTGCCGACACCTGACGACATGATGGCCAGGATCGCATTGCTGGTCGGCGGTGTCGTCGGAAATGGTTTGGCTGGCGCGTTGTATATCGGCGCAGACCTCGGAACCGGTCCACGCGACGGCGTGTGGATGGGGCTGGTTCGTCGCACCGGACACAGCATCAGGCTGTGGCGCACCGTTATGGAACTGTCCGTCTTGGCCGTGGGGTTCGTCTTGGGTGGCACAGTCGGCATCGGAACAGTGCTCTACGCCGCGACCATCGGGCCGATAGTTCAGTTCTTCATGACGATGTTTCCCACGCGGCCAGCGACCCGATCAGATTCGGTGACCGAAGCGATCTGATGAGTCAGTTGCGTTGCCACTGCGGATCGCGGCCAATGAACGCCATGAGCCGATCCTGCGCGAGGTGGCCGACAACGTCGCGTGCGCTCCATTCAGGTACTGGACTTGGCGCATCCCAGTCCGTCGTCGCATTCACGACTTCACCAAAAGTGGTAGCGGTGGACAGGTGGCGTTCGGCAGGGGTCGTCATGACCTCACTGTCTAGCGTCGAGTAGCAATGAGCAAGGAGGCATCGGGATCAATCAGCATCTCGACGGCCGCGAAGCGTTCATCGGTCAGCCAGCGCTCGCGTACTGAGTCGACGTGACCATCGACAATCGGCGGCCAGAATGCGCTGGGAACGAAGTCATCGAGAACGGCGATGCCGCCGGGTTCAAGCAGATCGGCCAGGACGTCGATGCTTTCCATAACCTCGACGACGTCGACGAATAAAAGCGAGAAAGGGGCGTATTGCTCCAAGCTGGACCAGTCGCCGGCGACGATGTGAACGTTGTCGACATCGCTGAAGAGGTCTTGCACCTCCTGCGCTAAGGCGGGGTCGAGTTCGGCGCTGACGATGCGCGCTTCCTTCGGCGCTCCACTCGCTAGCCACGCCGAACCTACGCCGGTGCCGGTGCCCAGTTCGGCCAACGTTCCAGTGCGCGACGCCGCCAGAGCAGCCAGCAGCCGACCCGTTTCGTGGCGGGTTGAGGTGATGAAACCGCGTTGCCGGGAGAGGTCGAGTGTTCTCGCGACGAGATCGGGAATCTCCGGAGGCGCGCTCATGGGGTCCAGTGTGTCATCGAGTGGACGGTCGGCCGCGGTGGCATCCCGACACGCGGACGATTTTCTGAGGTGGTGTCCACAGGGCCGCACGATGTCGTATGCTGGCGGTGTTATGCAGCACCAGTACGTACTTATTCGCAGCCGCGGCAGGGCCCCTCAGGTGGGCCACATCCCTGTCGCGGAGTTTCTGCGTTGAGTCGACACTGAGCGCACATCGTGGCCCGGCAGTTCTGCCGAAGCCACGATCACGATCTGGTCGTCGCTGATTTCTGATACTCCTGCCACATCGGAGCGATCCTCCGTGCAGGTGTCGGTGTCACTGCCGGGCCCGATGGACTCCCATCCATCTGGAACCGAAGAGGAATACCGAAATGCCCGAGCAACCAATGACCGCCACTCGTCCTATGCCGAATCGTCGGATCGAATGGGGCCCAGCTCATCTGCGCGAGGACGCGCCGTCGTTCGAGTTTGAGCCGTCGGATCGACCAGACGACAACTGACCCACCCTTCTCATATCTCAAGACCCGAGTTTCACATCATGAGATTCGCTGCCTAGGATCAGACCTATGACTCAGAAGACCTACTCGCTCGCGGTAGTTGCCGGTGACGGCATCGGCCCCGAGGTCACCGCACAAGCCCTTTCCGTCCTGGACGTCATCGCACCCCAGCACGGAATTGCGTTTGACCGCACCGAGTACGACCTGGGCGCACGGCGCTGGCACGCGACCGGCGAAACGCTGCCGCCGACGGTCACTGAGGAAATTCGCGGCCACGACGCCATCTTGCTTGGTGCGATCGGTGATCCCACCGTTCCGTCCGGTGTGCTGGAGCGCGGACTGCTACTGAAGCTTCGCTTTGAACTTGATCACTATGTGAACCTGCGCCCGTCAAAGTTGTACCCGGGCGTTCCGACTCCGCTCGGTAACCCCGGCGATATCGACTTCGTCGTGGTGCGTGAAGGAACCGAAGGGCCCTACGTCGGCAATGGCGGCGCCATTCGCGTTGGTACGCCTCACGAGGTTGCCACCGAGGTCAGCCTGAACACGGCGTTCGGTGTTGAGCGCGTCGTCCGTGACGCGTTCGCTCGCGCACAGGCGCGTCCGCGCCGCAAGCTCACCCTCGTCCACAAGAACAACGTCCTCGTGCATGCCGGCCACCTTTGGAGCCGCACCGTTGACGCTGTCGCCAAGGAATTCCCAGAAGTTTCAGTCGACTATCTGCACGTCGACGCCACCATGATTTTCTTGGCAACCGACCCGGCACGTTTCGATGTCATCGTCACCGACAACCTCTTCGGCGACATCATCACCGACCTTGCTGCGGCCGTCACTGGCGGCATTGGCCTGGCCGCGAGCGGCAATATCAACCCTGACGGCACCGCGCCGTCGATGTTCGAGCCGGTGCACGGTTCAGCTCCCGACATCGCGGGTCAGTCGAAGGCTGATCCGACTGCGGCCATCTTGTCGGCCAGCCTGTTGCTGGATCATTTGGGCCACCCGGCTGCGGCTGCTCAGATCGCCACCGCAGTCGAAGCCGACATAGCTGAACGCGCAGGCGCGATCCGCAGCACCGAGGAGGTGGGAGCGGCCATCGCATCGCGCGTGGCCGACTCCGTAGTGGCGGGCTAACCCCGATTCCACTCCACCCCTGAAAGGTTTACGGTGATTAACATGACCACCGACTTCTCCGTCCGCGTTGAAACCAACACCGCAGCGCGATCGGATGCTGAGCGACAGGCAATTCTCGCCGACCCCGGCTTCGGCAAGCACTTCACCGACCACATGTTCTTGGCCGATTGGACGCCCGACGCCGGTTGGCATGACGCGCGGGTCGTGCCGTACGGCCCGATCAGTCTTGATCCAGCGGCTTCAGTCCTGCACTACGCGCAGGAAGTGTTTGAAGGACTCAAGGCCTACCGGCACGCCGATGATTCGATTCAGTTGTTCCGGCCCGATCAGAATGCTGCGCGGATGCAGCGTTCGGCGCACCGATTGGCTTTGCCTGAGGTGCCGACTGATTGGTTCCTTGGCTCGATCGCTGCACTGATCGAAGCCGATCGTGCTTGGGTTCCCGCCGGCGGCGAGACAAGCCTGTACCTGCGTCCGTTCATGTACGCCTCGGAGTCCTTCCTGGGTGTTCGGCCGGCTGAGGGCGTCACGTTCTGCGTTATCGCTTCTCCTGCGGGCGCCTACTTCAAGGGCGGCGTGAGGCCGGTTTCGATTTGGCTGTCGGAGAACTACTCGCGGGCAGGTGCCGGCGGGACTGGCTCGGCCAAGTGCGGCGGCAACTACGCAGCGAGCCTCTTGCCGCAGCGCGAAGGTGCTGCGCACGGCTGCGATCAGGTCGTCTTCCTCGATTCGCGGGGCAACCGCAATATCGAAGAACTGGGTGGAATGAACCTGTTC
>JBEBVW010000184.1:0-5252 GCA_040392565.1 Aeromicrobium sp.
CGAGCTGGGGTCAACGTTGGGTGCGCTTTAACTGCGGGAGCCGCGTCGAAAAAGTCCTAGTACCAGCTTTCTCGACGCGGCTCCCGCCAGCCTCATGAGTAGTCGGCTACTGGCCAACGTGACCGATTAAGTTACTGGGCCGATGCCATGTAGACATCCATGAGCTTGCTCGCCCACTCTTCGTAAGTTGCCATTTGGCCGTCGGTGCCCTTTGCCTTATACATGTACTCAGCCATCTTGCTGACGCCCTCGGTCGAGATTTCAGCACACTCAGTCGTTGAAAGGCTTGGGCATTCAGCGGTCAACCTTGCAGAATACTCGTCGTAGATTGCCTGATACCCCTCTTGTGAGGCCTCAGGTTGCGCTGCCTCTTCTTCGACTTCTTCGGTTTCAGGGGTAGTCGATTCGACCTCTTCAACTGATTCGTTGGCTGGAGGGGCTTCGGTGTTGGTCGAGCTGCAACCAACGACTAGCAAAGCAGCTACTGCGGTCATCGCAGACAGCGTGCTGACCTTTAGTGTTCTCGTCATAACTTGTGCCGCTGTAGTCCAGCGTTGTCCTTTTCTTTAAGGCTAGGAACTGCTCTTGTGGCGAAGCCACATCGGCGTATTATCTCAATTAAGGGAGGTCCTGTCAGGTTCCTGCGAAGCATTTGCCGTGCAAAGATACCCAAATTCTCTTGAATTTACTGTGGCTATTGGTTCCCAATTAGAAGCTACCAAACCCACAGTTTCGGGTGATCCTCGGCTCAACTACTAATGGTCACAGCCATTGAACCTGCACAGGTGAGAGCGGCGCAGCTTCCAGCTGACCCTCGCGGACTGGACTATCTGTTTGTTTGCGGTACGCCCGTTTCCGACATCGGCTTGAGCAATACTGATGAGCCGCATGAGTTGGAAGGAACGCCTTTGTGCAGTTCGTTGCTGAACGAATACGGAGCAGAAGCGCGGAGACACGACTCGACTGGTGTGCTCGCGCCTGCTCTATCAGTCGCCGACACCGTCCGCTGCAGTATCGGCGCTCGCGAGAGTCCGTAGTAAAGGTCCTCTCGCAGCCGGCTCGCCCGCACCTTGTCTCCCATGCCCCTTCTGCCTCTTTATGGGTTGGCTGCGCCCGATGAGCAAGTGCCAGGGTCCGCTCGGCTGTGGCTTTGACCCGCTCAGGTGTGTTCTGCTTCATTTTCACATGATGTGTGGTTCTGCGTAGCCGCGAGGAATAGCCCACCCTCACCTTCGAGTATGGCTGAGCCCCCTCCCGGCTGTTGCTGGAAGGGGGCTCAGTCATTGTGAAACTACTGGACTGCGACGAACACTTTGTCACCCATCATTGTTGGGTTCACTGCGAGCACGCCTTCCCCAGCGGTATCGGCTGGCACCTGAAGAGCCACATTGCCGGTGGTCGATGCACCCTCGTAGAGGACGGTGGTGATGTCGAACGCGTCGGGGGGCGAGATGAACTTCTCAGTGCCGTCAATAGTGACTCCGTCTACAGTGACGTAGTTCACAGTGGACCACGGGGAGGCGCCTTCTGCGTCGGTCCCATTGTAGGTCGCTGTCACGTTCACAAGAATGTAGACCATGCCAGCATCGGGAGCGTCGTTGAACATGTTGTCCGCGGTAATCTCCGCAGTGGCGTCAAGGTTGACGCTGTTGATGGTGACGGTCCAGTCGCCTTGGGTGATCGCAGTGCCGATCGGGTAGGGATTGGCTCGAGTACCCTGCTCCTCGCCGCCGTCTCCTGCCTCGTCTTCGGTTCCCTCTGGGGTTGCGACTGTGGTCTCACCGCCGGAGAATGCTTCGTCGAACGAGGTAGCCACTACCGAAATAAACACGACTACGCCGACGATCGTGCCCACAACTGAGATGATGAGGCCGGCGATCCCCATGCCTTTGCCTTTGCCTTTCATGAAGAGCGAGACAATTGCGAGGATGAAGGATATTGGGAGTAGCACCCATCCGATGATGAGAGCGCCGGGGATGCAGGCGAAAATGAAACCCACGATCGAAGTGATCAGGGCAACGATGCCGAGAACATTCTTTTCTTTTTTCTGCGGAGCGACCTGGGGTGCAGGTGCTGCATATTGCGGTTGAGGTTGGTTGTTCGTCTCAGGGTTTGTCATGAGTTCGATGTTGCCAGGAACCTCTGACTTCAATGTGCCAAAAGATAGTTAACGTGATGATTTTGTGATGCATGACCTAGCAGAAGGCTCCTGGAGCAAAGTTTCCAATCGCACTCGTCGAATTGAACACACCGGCCAAGCAGGGTGGTCTTGATCAACGACTAGACGCAGAGTATCCCTCGTATCCGTAATGACTGAATTGGGCGGCGCTGAGTTATTGTCTTCTGTATGAGAACAGCCCGGGTTACTGTTGCCTTGTTCGTCGCAAGTGCCCTAGCTGTCGGTGCCACCTTCGCTGCTCCGGGCCCTGGAGCATACGCGGCAGATGACACCGAGAAGTACGTTATGGAGGACTTCCGGGGCTTTCAAGGCGACTCATTCAAGGAGGCCATGGAGCTTGTCGGGGTCGAGGTTTCGTTGAAGTCCCCCACTGGCGGCAAGGGTAAAGCTCGGTCCGACTGGGTTGTTGTCTCGACGAAGCCTGTAGCTGGTAAGACGGTGATCATTGGCGAGACTGAAGTCACTGCAGTTGTTCGCAAGGAGAACGAAACTGTCACAGGGATTAAGAAGCGTGACACTTACCTTGCTTGCCTGCAGCGCGTGAAGGAAGAGTTTCCTAATAAACCAAATATCAAGGGTGGATGGAAAGTGACCGCCACTGATAAGGTTTCGACCCTGACGGCCCCGTTCCGCTTCACTGACGAGAGCGGTCAAGTCAACGAAGACCTGACGCTCACCTGCTCCATTAGGAAAAAGGGCGACAAGCTGAGTTTTGTGGACTTTGAAGTGCTGTAGTTCGGACTTTTGACAGATCTCTGGTCTCGTTCGCAGCAGGGTAGTTTGTGCTTTGCTTGGCCGAAGATTGCAAGTTCAGAGGTCGCTAGCAATACCTAGCAGATCCGTCTTCGCGTCTATCCGATGATGAGTTCTGGGTCACCAGTGTGGTTCATCGGTGAGCGGGTAGTCTTTCTTTATGGGCTCCAGTGCAGGTGTCGATTCAGTTAAGGCTCCCCCCAAGGAACAAGGACCGTGGTGGTTCAAGAACTTGGGAAGCGGGTGGTCGACTCTCTTTCTCATAGGTCTAGTGGTAACCATTAGCCAATTTCTCGCAATGAGGATGGCAGGCCTGGAACTCCCAGTCCTATCTCGCGCATGGTCCTCTGGTGGGATCCTTGCAGTTACCAGCGCTCTCATAATGTGGCGGTTGGCAAAAGGCTGGAGGGTGTTTAGAACGTGGATATGGCTTCCGCTTGCAGTTGCGTCCCTTCTCACCTTTGCTGTGATCGGCTTTCAGAACAACTACTCCGTTGAAGTGATCGATCAGGAAGCTAAGCCCGCAACTCAAAGCCTTCAGGCAACCGGAAACTACCATGTGGAAAGCACCACCAATAGGATCTGCGAACCCGATGAGGACTATTTTGCATGTATCAATGCACATGTCGCTGCATACAACTCAGTGTGCGTGGAGCATTCACTCTCCTTTAACGGCAACAGGGTCTGCTCCGCAATGTTTGACTTCATCGAACAGATGAAGACCTCTTATGAGGGTTGTGGATACGGCTGTAGAACTCAGGGCGAGTATGGCAACTGGGGATGGGCGTATCTCCGGCTTGAGCCGGAAATGACTATGGCTTCAAATAACGACGCCCAGCCAAGGAAGTCCCACAAAGAACATTGCTCATTTGATCTGGGAGTCATTAAGTTGGGCACGTGTGTTCGGGAAGGCAGCTGAGCTGATTGGGCATCAGTTGGCTTCACTTCGCTGGCTGAAACAGCTGTCACCTGAACGTGCATCAGTCCCGACCCATTCGGTGATCGCAGCTAGCGGGAGTCTGGAACCAACGTGCTCGGGTTCTGCGCCGTTTGACGGCCAGGCTGCATACGTGTGCTGGTTTCGGGAAACTGGCTCGGATGGACGCTCGGCGAAGCAAACAACTATGGTTTAGGCATGGTCTACTCTGAGATGCCGCGCAAGTGGGAGGCGGTGCTCTCACGATCCACGGTAGCTCCCAATTTTCCCGCGCTCTATGCGGAAGTAGACAGTCTGTTCTCGTCCCAGCCAAGTGGGATAGTCACATACCCGGATAGACACCTGGTTTTCCGGGCTTTTCATGAGACGCCTCCAGACAAGGTGCGAGCGGTTATGATCGGCCAGGATCCGTACCCACACGAACTTGCTGTTCCCGACCAGAAGGACCCAAGTCGAACAGGTGTTGCAGATGGCTTGGCGTTCTCTGCGCGCAGCGTCACACCGCCTGAATCACTTCAGCGAATATTGTGGAATCTTTGGTTCACGGGTGAGTTGACCTCGCCCCCCCGTGATGGAAATTTGGTGCGGTGGGCAACACAGGAAGGTGTGCTACTTCTAAACAGCGCTCTGACTACTGCCAGCACATCCAGTGCGAAGGGGCGGAAAGCAAGAGATGCGAGCCTTCGGCGCCATATGAAGATCTACAAGCCTCTGATCCTAAGCACACTCTCCCACGTCGCGAGGAGTCAGCACCGACCTGGGGTGATTCTCCTAGGGCAGCATGCACAGGCTTTCAAGCCTGCTCTCAGTTCACTCCCGCAAGAACTCATCTACTCGCTGAGCCACCCCAGTCGTGGCCCGTGGCCTGGTCCAGCCCAGGGACAGCGACCATTCAGCGACCTCAACAGCAATCTCAAACAACCGATCGATTGGGCACTATGACTGCGGCAGATAGACAGCACCCAACCCACGTAAGCCAATCGGGAGCCAAGAGATTCCTATCGAATCCGATGACCTGGATTGTCCTCGCTGGTTGCATCATCCTCTGGTTCAGCACTGGGGCGCAGCCGCTCGGTTTTCCCAAAGGGGAGTATGTCTGCGAAGCGCGCTCGGGAGTTGCAGGCAACCCCGTATCGGTCTTTCACGTTGGCGGTGGAAGGATCAATGTGATCGAGTACGAAGCTAATTCGAGCACCCCTGTCGAGAACGGGGTGACCTACGGTCACGGCATGTTCAACCGGTACCTCAACCTCAACATCTACGAAGCTTCGTATTACTGTGAGCTGCGTTAGCCGGATCGACTGACCCTAGTTCCCCGGCATAGAGGCTACTGAAGGATCCGAGATGTTACGGCAAGCTCCAGGTTCGGCGTTTCTCGACTTA
>JBEBVW010000185.1:0-5211 GCA_040392565.1 Aeromicrobium sp.
TCCCCTCCCGGTCTTCCCCCCGGCGGTCTGGCGGTTCGTACCCCGGCGGGTAACCCCCCCGACTTAATCGCACGGCGAAATGAAAGACGGTGGACGACTCGTGGCACGCAGCCTGAAGCCCCGCATCCTCGACGCGTGGGACCAGGTGCGTTACCAAGTCGACAAGCGGTTCCCGCCTGACCGCCGCACGCTGTTGCAGTTGCTCGCTGCCGTTGTGGTGATTCTCGGCATCGTCTTCACGATCCAAGTGCTGCAGGCGCGCACGGCTCTGTCGAAGGCCGCCGCTTACGCCCAGGTGCTGCAGCAGCAGATTGAAAACGGCGACGTCACGGCTGCCAAACGCACCCTGAAAGACTTGCAAGAGAACGCCGCGATGGCGCACGGAAAGACCGACGGTTTCCTATGGGACATTGCGGCGAAGGTTCCGTGGGCGGGCCGCAACGTCGACGCCATCAGTGTGGTTGCCGCCGAAATCGACCACGTCTCGCAGACGGCCATTCCGCCGATTGTTGAGTTGTCGAGTGATCTGAACTCCAAGGCGTTCAACCCGTCGAACGGCCGGGTCGACATCAAGAAGATCCGGTCGATCGCCCCTGCCATCGACGTGTCTGCCAAGGCGCTGGCCGAATCGCGCGCCGAACTTGAAAAGATCGACGTCCAGTCGTTGTTTGCTCCGTTGCGGAGCTCGGTCGCTGCTGTGCAATACAAAGTGACCACGGCATCCTCGGTCGCGTCGAACGCTGACATTGCTGCTGAGCTGCTGCCCAACATGCTCGGTCGCAAAGGCACTCGCCGCTACTTGTTGATGTTCCAGAACACTGCCGAATCGCGTCCCACGGGTGGCATCACCGGCTCGTTCGGTGTCATTGAAGCCAAGAACGGCAAGATCTCGATGGCTCGCACTGGCTCGGCGCCTGACTTCCTGCCGCCAGGCGCACCGGTCGTGAAGATGACCAAGGAAGAACGGAGCATCTTCCCATCAAGCATGGCCACCGACATTCGCGATGTGAACACCACGCCAGACTTCCCGCGTACCGGTGAAATCGCCAAGAAGCTGTATCAGAGCAAGTTCGGCAAGCGCATTGACGGAGTCGTGACGATCGACCCGCTTGCGCTGAGTTATCTGCTCAGCGGACTCGGTCCGGTTGAACTGCGCAAGGACGTGGTGGTCGACCAGAACAACGCCGTCGCAGCGCTACTCAATCAGGTGTACATCGCCTTCCCCGATCGTGGAGTGCAGGACGATCTGTTCGAGCTGACCACCGAGAAAGTGTTCGACCAGTTCGCCGAAGGCGCTGGCGATCCGACCGCAACGCTGCGTGGTTTGGTTCGCGCGGTCGCGGAGAACCGCATCAGTTTGTGGTCGGCCGAGCCCAAGGAGCAGAAGCTCATTGCGCCGACCGACCTGTCAGGTGAATGGGTCGACGACACCACGAGGCCGCGCATTGGCGTGTTCATCAGCGATGCAGCTTCGACCAAGATGGAGTACTTCCTCGAAGACATCACCAGCGGCACGCCGCAGAACTGCCTCGACGACAAGCGTCAGGTCATTTCGCTGACCACCCAGTTGACGTCGAATGCTCCCACCTCCGGACTGCCGCCAACCATCACCGGCTCAGGCGACTTCGTCCGCAAGGGCCGCATGCGTTTGCTCGTTCGGTTGGTGTCCCCGACAGGAGGACACTTCACATCGGTGAAGGTCGACGGCAAGCCGACGGGTGTGTATGCCGAGGAGTGGCAGGGCCGGCACGTCACATTCGTTGAGGTGCAACTCAAGCCGGGTCAGAGCATCGTCATTAACGCGAACGTCACGAGCGCAAAGGGTCAGGTCGACGATCCGATGATCACCGTCACCCCCACCATCACCGCCCAGCGCAACGACTTCCCCGTCGAATCGGCCTGCAACTAGGAGGATCCACGCGCCTCGGTGGTTGGAGCTGATTGGTTTCGGTGATTTCGAGGCTCGCAAGCGGTCCCTGAGGAGGCGAGGGACGAGCCGTCTCGAAGGGCGCACCTCAATCACCGGGTGGGTGGGCGCACCTCAATCACCGCGTGGGGAGTCAGCTGACGTCGTCGCCGAGGACTTCGTCGGGGTATTTCTGTAGGTAGGTGTCGAGGTCGTCGTCGCGGAATGCGGTGTAGAGCTCGTTGGCCATCGTCTGGTTGAGGCGCACGATGCTGCCCCAGACCGGAATCGTTTCGGTGCCGGCCACCGGCGCGGTGAGGAAGGTGACGTCTTCTGACGAGATGCCGCGCAGCGAAAGTGCGAGGCCGCGCATGTCGCCAGCGGTCCACTCTTCGTCGACGGTCAGATTTTCAGTGAGTGCGGTGACCGTCTTGAACAGCTTGGTGGGGCTGTGCATCGTGCCCTTGGCCAGGATCTTCTCCATCAGCGCCCGCAGGAAGTTCTGCTGACGCTTGATGCGGTCGAAGTCGCCGCCAGCGAGGCCGTAGCGAGTGCGCACGTACTTGAGTGCTTCTTCGCCCTTGAGCAGGTGCTCGCCGGCTTCCCACCTGAACTTCTGACTAGGGTCGTAGAAACTTTGGGGGATCGTGACCGGAACGCCACCAACGGCTGTGGACAGATCGCGGAATCCGGCCCAGTCGATGATCGCCAGATGCTTCATCCGCAGATTCGTGAGGTGCTCGACGGTCGCGAGCGTGCCCTGCGGGCCGTAGGCGGAGAAGGCAGCGTTGATCTTCTCTTCGTGCTGCGGCTCGCCCGTCGCGTCGTACAGCATCGTGAACGTGTCGCGCGGAATCGACATCAAGTAAGCGGCCTTACGGTCCGACGTGATGTGCACGATCATCAGCGTGTCGCTGCGGTACTTGCCGGCCGGCCACTTCGCGGCGCGAGCGTCCTCAGCCACCGTGGTCTTCTGTGGCTGGCCAGGCAATGGCTTGCCCTTGTCGGACCCGATCAACAGCACGTTGAGTGATTTGCCCTTATCGGGGTCGGGCCGGTTCTCCTCTTTGATGGTCGTTTCGACCTTGTCGATGTTGTTGAGTTTGTTGTTCAACATGTACGCGTAGCCAGCCGTGGCCAGGATTGGCACGACGATCAGGGCGATCACGAAAACCACCAACCCGCGACGGTGCCGACGGTGAAATGGGATGCCACCAACTCGGCGTTTGCCGCGTTCGCGCGTAGGCACGATCTTCTTCACCATGGGTTGGGGTCATCCGGTTTCTGCTGGGGGACCAGAACATTGTGCCGGTAGACGTGAAATCGGGGAAATCATTCAGAGATTTCGAGCAGCACGGTGGTAGGGCCGTCGTTGGTCAGGGTGACCGCCATGTCGGCGCCGAAGCGTCCGGTCTCGACGTGCGCGCCGAGGGTGCGCAGGTGTTGGCAGAAGTGGTCGTACAGCGGTTCGGCCACGGGACCGGGAGCCGCGGCGGCCCACGTCGGGCGGCGTCCTTTGCGGGCATCGCCGTACAGCGTGAACTGACTGATGGCGAGCACTCCGGCGGCTCCGTCAGACACCGACTTTTCGTCGGGGAGGACGCGCAGTCCCCAGATCTTGGCGGCCAACCGTTCGGCGATTGAGGGCGTGTCGTCGTGCGTGACACCGACGAGCACCACCAGCCCGGGCCCGATCTGGCCGATGGTCGTGCCGTCGACGTCGACGGAAGCTTGGGTGACCACTTGGACGACAGCACGCATGATTCCAAGGGTAAGAGGAAGGGTGAGGGGCCGATCGTTAGGATTGAACTCATGCCGTTCGTGATTCCCGATGACCTACACCCCAACCTGATGCCGGTGGTGTGGTTGCTCGGCACCTGGCACGGAACCGGCAAGGGCGACTATCCGTCGATCGATCCGTTCACGTACGACCAGGAGCTGATCTTCGCCCACGACGGCCGACCGTTCTTGCACTACTTCAGCCGCACCTGGATCACCGATGGTGAGGGCGGCGAACGTATTCGTCCCGGCGCGCTGGAGACCGGGTTCCTGCGCCCAACCGGCGAAGGCCAACTCGAGTTGGTTCTAGCGCACCCCACCGGCTACGCCGAGGTTTGGTACGGCGAAGTTGACGGCGCGCGCATCACGTTGGCGACCGATTTGGTGGCGCGCACGTCGACCGCCAAGGAGTACACCGCCGGTCAGCGCATGTACGGCTTGGTCGACGGCGCGCTGATGTACGCCTACGACATGGCGGCACAGGGCCACGAGATGCAGTCGCACTTGTGGGGGAAGCTCGAACGTGACTAGTTCGGGTTCACCCAGCCCGCTGCTTAGCCGCCCCGGAGCCGTTGACGCTGATGCACCCGATAGGGGCGTTGCAGCGCATTACGGCACGATCGCGAAAGAGCAGCGCGCGTTGTTGGCTGGCCAATCGGTCGTCGACCTGTCGAATCGTGACGTGTTCACCATTAGCGGCCCGGATCGACTCACCTGGCTACACGCATTGACCACCCAACACCTGGAGTCGTTGGCTCCAGGCGTCGACACCGAGATTCTGCTGCTGTCGCCTCAGGGCCGCATTGAGCACGGATTCGCCGGATATGACGATGGCGAAACTTTCTGGGCGCACGCCGAGCCGGGTGCCGCTGCGCCGCTGATCGAGTTCCTTGAGCGCATGAAGTTCATGAGCCGGGTTGAACTGAACGTCGTCGACGACCGCGTGGTTATCGGTCGCGTTGTCGACGGTGAGTTGCGTTATCAACTCATCGCCCGCGACGCCTTGGCTGACCAGGCCGAGCTTTCGGGCCTGTGGGCGTGGGAAGCGCTTCGCATTGAGGCCGGGATTCCGCGCATTGGACTCGACACCGACGACCGCACCATTCCCAACGAAGTCGGCCTGCTCGGTCGCGCCGTGCACTTGGACAAGGGTTGCTACCGAGGCCAAGAGACTGTCGCCCGGGTTCACACCCTCGGTCGTCCGCCACGGCGGCTCGTGCGCCTGCTTCTAGACGGATCTGCCGAACATCTGCCAACCCACGGCGCTGAGATCGTCGACGGCGAGAAGGTCGTCGGCGTGGTCGGCAGTTCGGCGCGCCACCATGAACTTGGCCCCATTGCGCTGGGCATTGTGAAGCGGTCTGTTGACGTCAGTACGACGCTGCTCGTCGACGGCGTTGCCGCCGCGCAGGAAGTCATCGTCGACCCCGAGATTGGCCTGCACGTTCGCCCGACGGTGGGCCGGTGACCGGCCCGCGGTTCGCGGTGCTGGCCGTGTGTACCGCCAACATCTGCCGATCGCCGAT
>JBEBVW010000186.1:0-5165 GCA_040392565.1 Aeromicrobium sp.
CAAGAAGACCTGCAGAGCACCACGATGCCCGCCAACTTGTTGCTGATCGCGCCGTACTTCATTTCGGTGCTCGCCAGCGAGAGCGTCAAGACCACATTCTCGATGCTGCCCATCTCATCGGCCATGGTCATGCCCGCACGGCTGGCTGAAGGTGACGTGCCGGCGTGGCAGCTTGCTGTCGCCGTAGCGGCGAATCTGCTTGCCATTGTGGTCACTATTCGGCTCGCTGCGGCGGTCTACGAACGCACGCTGATGCGTACTGAAAAGAAGTTGTCACTTCGTGATGCGTTAACGGTTACAGACTGAACGGCACCAGCGATCGGGCACGACCGTCGGCCTCAATGAGGCGGGCAGCGCGTTTGTAGGTGCGAACGGTCAACGTCCTGTCGACCAATCTGGCGCCGTCGAGCGCTGCGCTGAGGTCGATGTCGAGCTCGGAGACGTCCTGCGGTGATCGCAACCAGGAGCCAACCAACAGATTGCTTTCGCCGCTAGCCAATCCGACGCACACGCGGGTGTGACGCAACTCAGCAACCGACGCTCCGGCTCGAGACAGTGAGCGGTTCGGAACACGGAACCACGACGTGACAGTCAACGGAAAGCCAGTGGCCGGCTGCGCCAGATCGACGCGTAGTCGCAGACCACCGACGCCCAGTACTTGATCGAGGCGTCGGCGAGCAGTCGATTCGGACCAGCCGAGTTGGTGCGCGATCTCGACTGCCGTCGTCCGGACGTCGTTGCGCAGGATGGCTGACAGCTGAGCTGTGACCTCCGGGGAGGCAGGACGCGCCCGTGTCGAAGGGCTGGCCAATTGCGTCAGCCGACGTTGCTGTTGTGGCGACAGCGCGTCGAGTCGCCAGGCGCTACCTTCAACAAACAATCCGGCGGCCACATCCATACGGACGTGCTCGACTCCGTCGAGGTGACCAATCTCGTGATGGACGATCTGAGACAGGTGCGCGAGATCACCACCGACGACTTCGAGCAACAGTTCGCAGCGGTTGGTCACCTGCTCGACCGAAAGTACCCACGGATTCTGTGAGACCTCAGTTGCGACCTGAGGAATCAGGTGAGTTGGGCAATGAACCTCAACTGCTGATCCGGCAACTGCTGCGCGCACTATGTCATCGCCGGGTGTGACTGCAGCCCATGCGAGCCCCGACTCATGGAGTCGGCGCCATCGCTGCGCGGCGCGGGTCGAGTCGATGCCAATGACCTCGCCGATATCGGTCCACGTTGCACGGGGTGAGAGTTGGAGTGCATGCACCACGGCGAGGTCTGTTTCGTCGACATCCATCGAACCAGGATGACGGAAAATACTCGAAAATGCATTAAGAGTGAATCTATCTGGCGAAATAGTGTCAGTATCTAGCTGGTTTGAAGTGAATTCCCGTCCTGTTCGGACGGCATTCTAGTCTGGTGCTGGGAGGGGAGCCCCCGTGTGAAAGAGAAATCCGATGAGGTTCCGGTCCTTCCGTACTACTGCGCTGCTGCCGATCGCCGTCACGAGCGCGTTGTTGGTAGCAGTGCTTCCTGCCGAGGCCGCGCCCACGCCGCCGCCCACACTGCCGGGAACCTCGGCGATCATGAAGACGATCAGCGATCTGGTGAAGATTGCGCCACGGTCGACAGGTTCAGTGGGTGGCAAGAAGGCTGCCGACTACGTGGCTCAACGTTTCCGCCAAGCCGGCCTCACCAATGTGCACTATGAGACGGCTACGTCGTTTGACTGGCAGCCCAGCAACTACTCGCTAGCGTTGGGCAAGAAGAAGTTCGACGCCTTCCCGATATCCCACTCGTTCGTCAAGGGAGCTTCGACGCCTGGAATCTCGACGCTCGGATCGAAGGGCCGCACAGCACAGGTGGTCGACATCGGCAGCGGCAGCATCGGCTCGACGGACGTCAAGGGCAAGTGGGTGCTCTTCGACTTGAAGTTCCAGTTGCCGCTGGCGGCGCTCGTGCCGTTCTCCACATTCTTGTGGGATCCGGGCCTGAGTTTTGTGAATCTTCAGACGATGTTGACCGCCAATCCGTTCGTCACATCGCTGTCCTCCACGATCCAGCCGGCCAAGGAGGCTGGCGCGCTGGGCGTGATTGGTGTGCTGTCGGACTACTTTGAGTCCAATCGTTATCACAACGAGTACTACCGGAAGACTCCGATGACACTGCCGGGGATGTGGATCACCAAGGGTGAAGGTGCCAAGTTCCGTGCAGAACTGGCCCGTACCGGTGCGCCGGCCACGATGAAACTGACCGTCAAGAGGAGCGCGGTCACCGCACGCACAGTGGTGGGCTTCCTGGAGGGCGTATCGAAGGACACCATCATGGTCCAGTCGCACCATGATTCTCAGGGTCCCGGCGCGGTGGAGGACGCGAGCGGAACAGCCGAGGTCATCGCCTTGGCCGATCACTACGGCGCGCTGGCCAAGAAGGGCGCCAAGCGCCAGAAGACTCTGATGTTCGCCACCTTCGATACCCATTTTACCGGCTATCAGAGCCACATCGCGTTCACCAAGAAGTACGTCATCGACAAGAAGACGCCATACCGCATCGTCGCCAACGCCACGATCGAGCACATTGGCAAGCAGGCAACGGTCGGGCTCGACGGCAAGTTGGTCACGACCAACAAGACAGAACCGCGCGGTATCTTTGAGAACCTTAGTCCGCTGCTGAAAGTGCAACTCGACGGCATTGTTGTGGCCAATGATCTGCGCAGCACAGCGGTGCTGAACGCTACTGCGCTGGAGTTCATTGGGGGCATCCCCACGGATGCGTCGTTCATCCTGCGGGCTGGCGTTCCGGTGGTGAGCTTGATTGCCGGGCCGCTGTACATGTACGACGAAGCTGACACGCTCGATAAGATCGACCAGCCGCAGTTGGTGCCGGTAGCCAACGCCTATCGACAGATCATCGATGCCATCGACACGACTCCGACTGCCTTGATTGGTCTGATTCCGGCACCCGCGCGTGATCTCTTGCCGAAGAACATCAGCTGACATGCGGCGATTGGTCGGCACTGCAGCCGCGATTGTTCTTACTGCGGTCACCGCGGGCCCAACCACCGCTCACGCCGCGGCAGCTTCTGATTCGTTCTATCGGCCGTCCGCCGCCGAGACTAAGGGCCCAGCTGGCACGGTGATTCGTTCGCGTCCTGCGATTGGCGTGAGCGTCTTGCCCGACGCGGGACGAGTCACGACCGTGATCTATCGCTCGACCAACGTCAACGGTAAGCGCGTTGCGATGAGTGGAACGGTCTTGGTGCCACGGGGCAAGACTCCCCGCGGAGGGTGGCCGCTGGTGACGTGGAGTCATATGACGACGGGAGCGGCCGACGTATGCGCGGTGAGCAGTGCGCGGTCCGACGCCACCGAACTTGATCACATGACACAAGGCGACGCTGTGGTGTCGCGCCTGCTGCGAGCGGGAGTTGCCGTGGCGAAACCCGACTACGAGGGCGTGGGGACAGCGGGTCCGCATCCGTACTTGATCGGGGACTCATTGGCTACCTCCACGATCGACATGGCGGCGGCGGCTCGGCGATTGGACAAGGGGATTAGCGGTACCTGGGTCGCGGCAGGTCAATCCGAAGGTGGCGTGGCGGCGCTCTTCGTCGCCGAGAAGGAGCGCCGGCTCCCGAGAGGCCTGAACTTGGTGGGCGTGTCAGCGTTTGTTCCACCGAGTCGGATGGACACACTCATTCAACTCTTTCAGCCGATTCCGTTGGCGCTTGGGGCCGAGACCACAGGACAACTCGTGGCGTTGTCAGGGTTGATCATGAAGGGTGCTGCAACCGTCGATCCGGTGCTGGCGGCACAACTTCCTCGCGGTGGACTCAGCAAGCGCGCTTGGGCGCTGTGGTCGCATCTGGAAGACCGCTGCTTCAATGATTTGACTAGCACCAAGTCTTGGGGGGGCTTAGCTCCTTCGCAGGTAGCGGGTCCTCAGTCGACCGATGTGATGAACCGGCTGATGGCGGTGGTACGTGATAACGACGTGCGCAATCTGACGCTGCGCGCCATTCCAGTGCGCATCGATATCGGAATTCTCGACATTGTGGTGCCGATTGCGCTATCGGAGAACCTGTTGTCGACGTATCGCGCGCGGGGCGTCAACCTCACGACGGGGCGGTGGCTAGCTGGCCACTCGCAGGTGACCGACGACGGTCAATCGGCGGCTACTGCCTCGCAGTGGATCGTCAAGCTGCTGAAGACTCGCTGATCAGCGCTGCATTCCCAACACGGGCACGCTGAGGCCTTGCTCGGCGTGCTCGATATCGGGCGAGGGTGCATAGGGATCCCAGCGCAGCAGTTCGGTCAGGTGCGGAGCCACAGCAGATGCGGCCTCCTGCACGGTGGCGTTGTGTCCAAGTTCTTCGGTCAGTGTCGTCACACCAGCGTCGGCAATGCCGCACGGCACGAAGCGGTCGTACCAAGCGAGGTCGACGTTGGCGTTGAGTGAGAAGCCGTGCATCGTGACACCCTTCGAGACTCGGATGCCGATAGCGGCAATCTTTCGTTCCGGACGTCCCGCTGAGGCCGGAAGCCAGACGCCGGAGCGGCCAGCGACCCGACCGGTTTCCACGCCCAAATCAGCAACGGCGCGAATCAGGGCTTCTTCAACGCGGCGCACGTAGTCGACCACCAACACATGCGACGGCAGTTTGGTGATCGGGTAGCCGACCAACTGGCCTGGTCCGTGGAAGGTGATCTTGCCGCCGCGGTCGACTTCGACGACCGGAGTGCCGTCCAGCGGCCGTTCATGCGGTTCGGTGCGGCGCCCAGCGGTATAGACCGGCGGGTGTTCGAGGAACATCGCGGTGTCGCCGATGAGGTCGGCCGCGCGGTCCGCATGCAGACTGCGTTGCAGGTCCCACGCATCGGTGTACTCCAGAGCATTGACGCCGTACCACTCATCGCGAATCACCAGATCGGTCACCTTGCCCACGGTACTCCCGCACCTGTGGATGGACCGTTCGCCCTCGCGCCGGACTCACGACACAGTGGGACGGTGACGGGTTGGTGGTGGACGATCGTGGCGCTCACGGCGCATTTGGGTCCGGGGGAGGACGACCAGTGGGCCCGTGTGCTGACCGCACTTGACCTCCAGCGAACTGTCGCACTTGAGGCGGCCGATCCCGAGTTGCTCACTGGCATCTATGCCTCACC
>JBEBVW010000187.1:0-5052 GCA_040392565.1 Aeromicrobium sp.
CGAGCGCTTTCTAGACGTGCTTGATTCTCCTGCGCATGACCCGGTTTGCGGGGAGGATGGTGCGGTGACGTCTCCTTCAGTGGCTGCCCAGTTGGATGCGGTCGATCCTTTGGCGCTCTACCGCGAGCAGTTTGTACTCGACGGCGATGTGCTGGCGTATTTCGATGGGAACTCGTTGGGTCGACTTCCGCTGGCTACGCGCGACCGGCTCGCTGACTTCATCTCGCGTGAGTGGGGACAGGATCTGATTCGCGGCTGGGAACGGTGGGTCCATCTGCCAACCCAAGTCGGAGACCAACTCGCTCCGCTGATCGGAGCAGCGCCGGGGCAGACGATCATTGCCGACTCAACGTCGGTATGCCTGTACAAGGTCTTGCATGCTGCGGCTTCTCTGCGCGATGACCGCGACGAGGTGGTCGTTGAGCGCCACGCATTCCCTACAGACCGTTTCCTCGCAGAATCTGTCGCGCGCGAGCGTGACCTGCAGGTCCGCTGGGTCGACCACGTGGCTGATCTTCCGCAGGTGTTGGGGGAGCGCACGGCAGTCGTCTTGCTTGGCCACGTCGACTATCGGACCGGCGAGGTTCACGACATGAGTGCCGTTACCTCACAGGTCCGTGAGTCAGGAGCAGCTGCAGTCTGGGATCTGTGCCACTCGGTTGGAGTGCTGGCTGTGGAGTTGGATGCTGCCGGGGTCGACTTCGCCGTTGGATGTACGTACAAGTACCTGAACGCTGGACCTGGCGCCCCGGCCTTTATCTATGTCGCCCAGAGACATCACGAATCATTGACCCAACCCATCAGTGGTTGGTGGAGCACGCCGGACATGTTCGGCATGGAAGCGACCTACAGTCCGGCGCCAGGTATTCGTCGAATGCTCTCTGGAACGGCACCAGTCATGGGTCTTGTGACGGTGCAGGAGGGTGTCCGCCTGTCGGCAACCGCAGGTATTGCTGCGATTCGGGCGAAGTCGCTGAAACTGACTGACTTCGCGATCAGCATGCTTGAGGATGCCGGGCTGGATGTTGTCGCTCCCAGGGATCACCAGCAACGCGGGGGACAGGTGTCCGTCCGCCACGCCCAGGCCCGCGCCATCACCGATGCGCTGGTGAGCCGCGGCGTGGTTCCAGACTTTCGTCCACCGAACCTGGTGCGGCTCGGATTCTCGCCGTTAACCACGTCGTTCGCCGAGGTGGAGCAGGGACTTCAAGCGCTCATCGACGTCACCCGCGACCTTGAAATGTGAACCGGCTGACTAATCTGTTGCCATGACGAAGGTCGCGGTGTTGGGCGCTCAGGGGCGCATGGGTTCGACGTCAGTCGCGGCGATTGAGGCCGCCGACGGTCTCGACGTTGTGGCACAAGTCGACATGGGCGACTCCCTTGACGTTCTCGCCGACGCTGGAGCGCAGGTCGCACTCGACTTCACTCAGCCGCACGTTGCGCTGGACCACGTCCGTTGGTGCGTTGGACGGGACATCCACGTAGTGGTTGGCACCAGCGGCTTCGACGAAGCCAAGATCGCCGAAGTCAAGACGCTTCTCGACGCTAACCCCGGCGTGGGTGTTTTGATCATCCCGAACTTCTCTATCGGTGCTGTGCTGATGATGAAGTTCGCGGCCACTGCTGCGCCGTGGTTCGAGTCGGTCGAAGTTATCGAAATGCATCACCCCAACAAGGTCGATGCGCCGTCGGGCACCGCGACGCGCACTGCCGAGATGATGGCGCAGGCACGTTCGGACGCTGGGTCCGACCCGTTGCCGGACGCCACCACGACCGATCCTGACGGAGCCCGCGGCGCTAGTGTCGCCGGAATTCCGGTGCATTCAGTTCGTGCCCGCGGCTTCGTGGCCAGCCAAGAGGTTGTTCTTGGTGCACCCGGAGAGACCTTCACGATCCGTCACGACTCGCACGACCGCGAATCCTTCATGCCCGGTGTCGTGGCTGCGCTTCTGGCAGCACCAGAACGTCCAGGTCTGACTGTGGGCCTCGACTCGGTACTGGGGCTCTAACTCGGTCTTGGCCTGACATCAGAGTGACGTTTCACCGATCCCAGCGGAAATCGTGCTGAGGTTGCGCGGGATGAGTGCGCTGGTTGATCGGGCTTAGCCGCGGCTGTGGTGCGGCGATCGCCGGCCCGATGGCTGTCCGAATCCCAGCGCGAACAGCTTGGTCTACCGCTTGCGGGTAACCACGTTCAAGGAGCCCGACAACCAACCGCAAGCCGATCAAGCCGCACAGGAGGCCGGCGGCTAGGTCACTGACCCAATGGCGACCCAGCAGCCAACTCACGACGATGGTGTTGACCATCACGAGCTGCCATACGCCGACTGCGATCCGTGTGTGTTGTGGTCTCCACGACGGCGCGTAGAGGGCGAGCAGCAGCACAATCGCGCCCCACAAGACGACGCTTTCGGTGGCGTGGCCGCTGGGGTACGCCATCGAATACTTGCCGTATGCCAGCAACCCTCCGTCCCACCACTGCGGATCGCCAAGCTTCGTTGCGCTCTTGGCAAAGCCAATCTTCAGGATTCCTACTGAAAGGAACATGAGTTCGGCCAGGCCGGCCACGATCAACGGCGTCAGGGAACGTCGATGAGTTGCCAGTAGGACCGCCACAACGACCAGCAGCACGCCGACGACTCGCTGGCTCGACAGCCGATCAAGGACATCTGAGAAGAAGGTGAACGTTGCGCCGTCGGCACGGGTGATGACCTTGACGAAGAACAGCCGGTCGATCTCACGCCCTACAGGGCTGATGGCCAACGCGCTGCCAGCGACCAGGGCGATCGTCAGGAGCTCGAGGTTCGGCAGCCGAACGAATGGAATGCGACCGCGATGGGGCGACGTGTGTCGATCAATCGCATCACGAATAGTGCCTGCTGACATCGTGAGTCCGACCCGTCTCTGGAAACCGCGGTCGGCGGTCGACCGATCAGCAGACTAGGGATCTGGTCCAAGAGAACGCTGAGGCATCGTTGAGAACTTCCAACACCCCAGAAGGGACGCGATCAGGCCAGGAATCGTAGTAGCGCAGCTGTCGCGGCAGACGCGGCCACCATGGGCAAAAACGGCACCCCGCGCCACAGTAGGAAAGCGGCTACGGCCAGGGCAGGAAGGCGTGCATCGACCGTGACTTCGTCTCCGCTGGCGAACACCTGAACTGCGACCAGCGCTCCCAGTAGTCCCAGCGGAATGAGGTCGGCGACGCGGACCGTCAGTGGACGGACGAGCACGCGCTCGGGCACGGAAAGGCCCGCGATCTTGAAGGCGTAGCAACCCACGATCGTCAGCACGATCCCGGTCCACAAAGCGCTCATGACGAACCACCCGCCGGGCGCGAACTCAACAGCAGGCCGAGGAGCACTGCCGCGGCTCCGCCAAGAACAATCGGCACGCCAGTTGCGGTGACCGGTACGAGCCCGGCGGGCCGCGGCCGCACCAACCAACGCAACGATGCGGGCCAGGTTGGTCGTCGCCGTAATGCGGTCAGGAGGGCTCGCCGAAGAAGGTCGCCAGTTCGCGCCTGCTCGTGATTCCAAGCTTCCGAAATACGTTCGACAAGTGGTACTCGACGGTGCGCGGGGACACAAAGAGTGACTCGGCGGCCTCGCTATTTGATGCTCCGGCAGCGGCTGCTTTGGCGACATCGAACTCGCGTGGGGTGAGCGCAACCAGGGGACCCCACACCTGCGGATGGGTGTGTCGCCTCTCGCCGCAAGCCGCCAGTTCCGATCGTGTCGTGGCGAGCCAAGCGGTAGCGGACAATCTGGCGAACGCTTGCTCGGCGAGCAGCAGATGGCTGCGGGCATCGGCCTTTCGTTTTGCTCGCCGGAGTCTGGTGCCCCACAACAACTGAGTGCGTGCCGATTCGAATACATTCGTGGGGGCCGATCGTTCCAGGCTGGTCACTCGCTCGAAAGCAGCGTCGATCGACTGCTCGTCGACTTCAAGCGCCGCGCATCGAGCTGCGGCGGCCAACATTCCTGGGTGCTCCATCGATTCAGACAACGTGCTGAACTCGGCAAGGTCGTCACCGAGTTCGACCGACCGTCCCAGCCGCCACAATGCCTCGAAATGGTCGACGAACCGCGACGTCAGCCCTGAGATTACTGATCCTGAACGGCGTTCGATTGCCGCGCCGGCTGCTAGATATTGGGCTGCGTCGGCGGGGCGACCGAGACTGAGGTGCAGCAGCCCGCGTACGCAGGCGTCCAGATGCTCAACCGATGGCGATAGGTGAGGCGATAAGGCGAGGGCCCGAGTGCGCAACTCCTCGCATTTGTCGTGGTGTCCCTGAGCCGCCATCAGATAGGCATGTCGCAATGAAATGAACGGCAGGGGTGCAGGAAAGTCGCTGTCGATGCACACCTGAGCGGCGCGAGCGTACTCCTGGACGGCCAGATCCCAAGAGCCGGAACGCTCGACCCCGATGACCGCCATCGATCCGATAGCCAACTCGGTGGCGGCGACACCAGCATGCTCGCGGGTCATCTCTTGGCAGCGTCGGACGATCCGATCGCAGGCTTCGAGTTGGTCCAACCAGCCGAGGAGCACGCCGGCCATACCGATCGGGACGGACGGATCGGCCAAATGAGGCAGTTTGACGTCCTCGATCCATGGAGTGCTCAAGAAACTCCCGGCGCCGGGGACGCCAGTCATGAGGTCGAGCATGTCGCAGGTCAATTGATGGCCAAGGGGAAGTTCGTCGAATGAAACTCGCTCACGCGCATGGTCGGCGATCGTGCGCCCGAACTGATAGTCACCCCAGGTGAACTGACAGGAGGCCAGTGCCATCAGTAGATCCAGGCCGGCGGGGGAGTCCGGGCCGCCGGCATCCAGGAGGTTGAGACCCAAGGCGATGAGTGCGTCGCAGTGCGCCGGGGGTCGACCTTCGACCCAGGTCGTGGCGACGACCCACGCACTCGACCACTGCGCTCGCTCGCCTTCGGTGGTTGCCGACTCTAGGAGTGATTCAAGAAGGACCACTGCGGTGCGCCCTGCCCCCGACCGCAGGGCCGAACCAACTGCGTAGGCCTGCCGTTGGCGCCG
>JBEBVW010000188.1:0-5018 GCA_040392565.1 Aeromicrobium sp.
TTCCCCGCGCCGATCCTGCACGGCTTGTGCACCTACGGCATCGTCCTGCGCGAAGTCATCGACCGCTTCTGTGGAGGCAATGCCGCCGCAGTCCGCTCTTATGACGCCAAGTTCGCCGGCGTCGTCTTCCCCGGCGAGAAGCTGCACATCAGCGCCTGGGATGAAGGTCAACGCATCATCGTCTCGGCCACCGTCGGCGACGACCACCGCCCCGCCCTCAGCGACTGCGTCGTCACTCGCGCGTAAACCGGGTCCCTAGTCCCCGCGATTTGTGACGAAATCGTTCAGAATCCACGTCGAAACTGAACGACTACCTCACAAATCGCGGGGAATTTTCAGCGGCCGAGAATGAGTCCCGACGTCGGGACGCCGGTTCCGGCGGTCACTAGGGCGTGGTTGGCGCCGTCGACTTGGTTGACCGAAGTGCCGCGCATCTGACGCACTGCTTCGGCGATGCCGTTCATGCCGTGGATGTAGGCCTCGCCCAGCTGTCCGCCATGCGTGTTGATCGGCAGACGTCCGCCGAGCTCGATCGCGCCGTCGGCGATGAAATCCTTGGCTTCGCCACGTCCACAGAAGCCAAGTTCTTCTAGTTGCATCAGGACGTATGGCGTGAAGTGGTCATAGAGGACAGCCGTGTCAATGTCATCGGGAGCTAGACCCGATTGACCCCACAGATCGCGGCCAACGACACCGATTTCTGGCACACCGATGTCGTCGCGGTAATAGGACGACATCACGAACTGGCCCGGTGCCGCACCCTGGGCGGCGGCCACGATCGGCACCGCCCCGCCGGCCAGATCGCGCGCACGCTCGGTCGACGTCACCACAATCGCGACGGCACCGTCGCTTTCTTGGCAGCAGTCCAGGAGCCGCAACGGATCGGCGATCATCCGCGAGTTCTGGTGGTCCTCTAGCGTGATCGGCTTGCCGTAGAAAAACGCGTTGGGGTTCGTTGCAGCGTGACGGCGATCGGCGACGGCGACGCGGCCGAAGTCCTCGGACGTTGCACCGTATTCGTGCATATAACGCCGCGCCTGCATCGCGACCGTGGCCGCGGGCGTGGACAGACCATGGGGGTACGTCCACGCGTTGTCCAGACCGTTGGTATTGACCTGGGTCGCCGCCCAGCCCTGCACCTGTCCGAACCGCTGACCCGATCGTTCGTTGAAGCCTCGATAAGCGACGACAACATCGGCCATACCCGTGGCAACCGCCATCGCAGCTTGCTGCACCGTGGCGCAGGCCGCACCGCCGCCATAGTTGATGCGGCTGAAGAACCGCAGATCGCCGATGCCCAGTTCCCGCGCAAGTGCGATCTCTGAACTGGAGTCCATCGTGAAGGTGACCAAGCCGTCGACGTCCGACGTCGACAGGCCGGCGTCAGCCAGCGCTGCCAGGGTGGCCTCGGCAGAAAGCTGAAGCTCAGAACGACCGGACTCTTTCGAGAATTCGGTCGCACCAATGCCCGCGATCGCAGTTGCGCCTGAGAACGTCATCGAGCCACCTCAATTCGAGCCGTCACGTGCGCTCCCACCGCGACGCGCCCCGTGACGTCAATCGTCGTGACGCCGTCACCCTCGGAGACAATGACGCCCGAGAAGGTCAACGTGTCGCCGGGATAGGCCGGAGCACCGAGTCGCAACGCGCAGGACTTGATCTGAGCGTCGTGGCCAGCCCAATCGGTCACGTAGCGCTGGGCGAGACCAGTGGTGGTCAGGATGTTGATGAAGATGTCCTTGCTGCCAGCGGCCTGGGCGCGCACGCGATCGTGGTGCACATCCTGGAAGTCGCGAGTCGCGATCGCGGTGGACACCACCGTCGTCGGGGTGATCGGAACTTCCCAGATCGGCAGATCCGAGGTCGGTTCTTCTACGGCGGGAGCGACGGCCGGAGCTGTGCCCGGCTTCCGCCAAGCGGCCAACGTGAGATCGTCATCGATGCGGTCGAACCAGACTTCAACCTCATCGCCAATCTGGATGTCTTCGCTGACGCCACCCACCATGCGCACGCCCTCGGCGAGATCGATCAACGCGATCGGCAGCGGCAAGTTCTTGCCCGGGATGCGTGGTGCGTGGTGGACCAAGAACGAGTGCACCGTGCCGCGCCCGGAAGCGACCACGTAGCCACGGTCCATCGCATGACACGAGGGGCACACCGGTCCGGGCGGATGCCGCAGCTCGCCGCAGGCATTGCACTTTTGGATCCGGAGCTCTCCCGCAACGGTTCCCTGCCAGAAGAATTCCGTGTCGCCGTTGATGACCGGGCGCACCGTCTTGGACTTATCTACGGTCGGGCGTCCGGTACCGGGCTTGAACTTGAGCACTCGGAACGTCATCGTCGCGACCACTTCTGGGTCGTCTTCGGGCCCAACAGTCCAGGTGCTCTTGGTGGTGACGAAGTAACCCTCGCCCATGCCGGTGCGCTTGGGACCAACAACATCTTCGAGCCGGCTAGCGATGCGCGGCTGTTCGCCCAGTTTGAGCGTGCGGACGTAGGTCTGATCGCAGTTGGTGCCGAGCACTCCGGTGTAGCCCGCATCGTTAAACACGCGCATCGTTTCGTGCAGTGGATCGGTCGCTGGGCGGGTCGGGTCAAGGCCGTACATCGTCCAGACCTGCGCCATCGCCGGCGGCGCTTCACCGGCTGCCCATCGCGGGTTCGCATCGCCGATCGCTTCGGCCCAATGCCGGATCATCGGCTGGTTGACTGCGTCTAGGGCAACGCGCGCAGGACTCTCGCCCCGTGCCTTGATCTGCTCAATCTGCGCGAGGAACTCGGGCGCGAGCCCAACCTCGCCGGCGCTCATCGGGGCACCTTCGGGAGGTCGAGGCCGAACATCGCAATCAATTCACGTTGGATTTCATTAACGCCGCCACCGAATGAAAGCACCAGATTTCGCTTGCTGGTGTCGTCGAGATAGGCGGCAAGCCGGGCGGTAACCGGATCGGCCAAATCGCCGCAGCCCACCACGATGTCGGCGAGTGCCAGACCAAGTCGCTGCACTTCATCGCTGGCGAAGACCTTCGACGTCGACGCATCGGCCACGGTGGACTTCTGTGATGCGTCGGCACCAGCGACGGCCCAGTTGAGCAGTTCGTTGACGCGCAACGATGCGGTCGCCGCGGCGAGGGTGTCGCGCACCCACGGGACTTCGGCGATTGGGGTGCCGTCGGGCATCGTGCGGCCCTGAACCCAGTCGGCCACGATGTCGCGCAGCCCTTCCACACGACCAGCGGGGCCGAGCATGACGCGCTCGTGGTTGAGCTGGGTGGTGATCAACTGCCAGCCGCGGTTCTCCTCGCCAACCAGCATGTCGACCGGCACCCGCACATTGTCGAATGACGTCGCGTTGACGTGGTGGGACCCGTCGGCGGTGACGATGGGCGTCCATGAGTAGCCGGGGTCGCGGGTGTCGACGATCAGAATCGAGATGCCGCGGTGCGGCGGTGCGTCCGGATCCGTGCGCGCAGCAAGCCAGATGTAGTCGGCCGCGTGACCGCCGGTGGTCCACATCTTCTGCCCGTTGACGATGTAATGATCGCCTTCGCGCCTTGCCGTGGTGCGAAGAGAAGCCAAGTCGGTACCGGCGTCGGGCTCGCTGTAACCGATCGCAAAGTGCACGTCACCAGTGACGATGTCCGCGAGGAACATGTCTTTCTGCTTTTCGGTGCCATACGCCTGAAGCGTCGGGCCGACTGTTTGCAGCGTGACCGACGGCAGGTGAATGTCAGCGCGGGAGGCTTCATTGACGAAGGTCTGTTGTTCGATGCCGCTGCGGCCTTGACCGCCGTACTCAACGGGCCAGCCCACGCCCATCCAGCCGTCAGCACCCATCTGCTTGATGATGCGGTGATACGCCGGGCCGTGCCGATCGGTACGCATTTCATCGCGATCGGAGTCGGTGGCCAGCGTGCTCAAGTAGGCGCGCGCTTCGTTCTTGAACGCACGCTGCTCTGCGGTGAGCTCAAAGTTCTTGCCGGCGGTTTCGGTGGTGGGCACATTGGCCAGCGCCGCCGGGCCCCCAAGCATCCGGGTGACGTCGCGGACGAAGCCGAAGAACCGCGGCAACGGATAGGTGATGTCGACGCCCATGCCGCCGTGGAGGTGATGACAGGTCTGCAACGTGCGGCCGCCACGGTCGGCGAACCAGTACGCAGCGACGGCCAAATCGTCGGCAGCGGGATCGCCAGCATCGAGGCGGCGAGCTACTTCATCGGCGGTCAGGCGAAGGGTGCGTGAAGCGATGAAGACGTCGGCAATTTGTTGTGCGACCGCCTGGAACTGAGCGAGCGGGCGGCCGAACTGCTCACGCTCTTTGATGTACTGGGCGGTCAGATCGCGCGCACCCTCAATCAAGCCAGCGCCGAGGCTAACCAAGCCCGCGATGGCATGCTCGCGAACGACCGTGCCGTCGAGAACGCCACGGACAGGGGAGTCGCTGAAGGTGTAGGTGGCCTCCGACGCGCCGCGTGACGAACGCGTCGAATGTTTGACGGCATCAGCCGGGTCAACCAGCACTGCGACGTTCGCGTTGTCTGGGCCAGTGGCCGAAACAACCAGAAGGTGGGTCTGGTCAAGATCGCGCACGCCAACCTTGACGCCGGTCACCGTCGCGCCATCAAAAGTCGCGTTCGGTTGCAAGGGCATTGCAGCACCGGGTTCGTTCAATGCGGGAACCAGCATCAATGAACCATTGAGAACCTGCGGAATTAATTCAGCTTGCAGTTCTGCAGAGCCGGACCGAATGAGCGGCAAGAGCCCCGCCGCCACGGTCTCCCAGGCAGGCAGATCGGCAGCGCGTCGACCGATTTCGTGCAGCACGACAGAAACCTCGGCCATGCCGAGTCCTTCACCGCCGAACTCTTCGGGCGCAACCAGCGATACGAGTCCGGCGTCGCACAGCGCCGCCCACGAACCGTCTCCGCGATCAAGAACGTCAGCAATAACTGAGCGCACTTCGTCGATGACCGAGTCCACGCACATCTCCCTCGTCCAGGGTGTTGGTGTTCCTAGAA
>JBEBVW010000189.1:0-4896 GCA_040392565.1 Aeromicrobium sp.
CTGCCTCAATGTCGGTCACGGGGACCAACTTCTCAGCATCGACGAGGATCTCCAGCTTCTTTTCGGCGTTGACCTCGTATTCGGCGTCAAGCAACTTATTGCTCTCATCGCGAGCAGCAAAGAAGACGTCCTGGGCCGCACGGAAGCGCTGCCACAACTTGTCGTCGACATTGCGCGGTGCTGCGCCAGCCTTCTTCCACTGCTGCATCAGATCGCGATACTTGCCGGCGGTGTTGCCCCAGTCGGTCGACGACGACAGTGCTTCAGCCTCGGCGATCAGCTTCTCCTTGGCCTTCGCTGCACCTTCGCGTGCAACGGAAACCTCACCAAAGTGCTGCTTGCGGCGGCGGGTGTACTGCGTACGCGCCGTACTGAAGCGGTGCCACAAGGCATCGTCAGCGGACTTGCTGAGGCGGGGGAGAACCTTCCACTCGTCGAGCAGCGCCCGGAGACGATCAGCGCCAGCGCGCCAGTCATTGCCGGCGGCGATCTTCTCGGCTTCTTCAACGATGCGCGATTTTCCGACTTCGGCCTCGGCGGTGCGGGCGGCCTTGGCAGCTTGGCGCTCTTCACGGGCCTTCGCAATGGCGGGCTCTAGTGCTTCGACTCGCGTCGACAACGTCGCCAGATCGCCGAGCACTTCACCGTCGGTGATCTGCTCGCGCACACGACCGATTGACTTGACGGCATCGTCAGGTGCGACCGATCCGCTCTTCAGTCGTTGCTCAAGAAGTTCGACTTCGGCGACAAGTCCGTCGAAGCGGCGCACGTACATCGCCAGGCCTTCTTCGGGCGTGCCTGCCTGCCACTGACCGATCTGTCGTTCACCGTCTGCGGTCCGCACGAAGACATTTCCGTCGGTGTCGATCCGTCCCCACTCATGCGTGGCAGCGTCACTCATGCGCACCAGTCTATGAGCAGGCAGTTCGCGGGGCCGCGTACCCTGTCGCTCGTGCTGCTCACGTCGTTTCCTGCAGGTCCGCTGCAAGCCAATTGCTACTTCGTTGCCAGAGGCCCCGGCACTGGTTGCGCCATCGTTGATCCGGGGATGGACGCCATCGATGGTGTGCGCCAGGTGGTCAAGGAACAGAACCTGCGTCCGGAGGCCGTGTTGATTACGCACGGGCACTTCGATCACATGTGGAACGCCCAAGATGTAGCCGCTGAGTACGACTGTCCGGTGTGGATTCACCCCAATGACAAGCACCTACTGGCCGACCCAATGGCGGCCATTTCCAATGAATCGGCGGCGATGTTGCGCGCTCAGTTCAACCTCACCGACACCTCGCGGTTCGCGATGCCGAGCGATGTTCGCGACGCAGTCGATGGCGCGGTCATCGAAGTTGACGGCTTGGCGATCACCGTCGATCACGTGCCGGGCCACACTCCCGGAACGGTGTACTACCGCGTCAACTACGACGGACCCGAGCCCGTTTCACAGGTCATGTTCAGCGGCGACTTCCTGTTCCAGGGGTCTATCGGACGCACCGACCTCAACGGCGGATCGCACCCGCAGATGCTCGACAGCCTGCGCGACAAGGTGCTGCCTCTGGCCGACGACATTGTGGTGCTGCCAGGCCACGGACCGCAGACGTCGATTGGACGCGAACGCGCCACCAACCCCTTCCTGGCCGAACTGATTGACGAGGCGCGTTGATGGCCAAACTCAGCGGATTTCCCGAATACCTGCCGGCTGAACGCATCGTCGAGCAGTACGTACTGGACCACCTGCGTCGCACTTTTGAACTGCACGGTTTCGCCAATATTGAAACGCGTGCGGTTGAACCGGTCTCAGAACTCCTACGCAAGGGCGAGATCGATAAGGAGGTTTACGCAGTCCGGCGGTTGCAGGCGGAGGCTGAATCTTCGGACAAAGATGAACTCGCTCTGCACTTCGATCTCACCGTGCCGTTTGCGCGCTACGTGGTGGAAAACTCCAATGACCTGGACTTCCCGTTCCGCCGCTATCAGATCCAGAAGGTATGGCGTGGCGAACGCCCCCAGCAGGGCCGGTTCCGGGAGTTCACGCAGGCCGATATCGACATCGTGGGCCGCGATTCACTCCCGTTCCACGCCGATGTCGAAGTGGCTCAGGTCATGGCCGAAGCGTTGGCCGGATTGCCCGTTCCGCAGTTGACGCTGCAGGTCAACAACCGCAAGCTGTTGGAGGGCTTTTATCTCGGCGTCGGCGCCACCGATCCTGCCGCAGTCATGCAGGTGGTCGACAAACTCGACAAGCTTCCGGGCGAGAAGATCATCGAACTGCTGCAGTCCGATGCTGGCCTCGACATGCGCCAGGCTGAACTGTGCGTCGCAGTGGCGCAGATTTGCACCACTGATGGTTCATTCGTCGATCAGGTGCGGGCGTTAGGTGTTGAGCACCCGATGCTGGACGAGGGCCTAGAAGAGCTCCGCCTCGTTGTTGAAGGCGCCACCGCTCCCGACGGCGTCACTGTGACGGCGGACTTGCGGATCGCTCGGGGTCTGGACTACTACACCGGTACCGTGTTCGAGACTCGGATGGCCGGCTATGAGCACCTGGGATCGATCTGTTCCGGCGGTCGTTACGACCAACTCGCCCGCGACAATCGCAGCACCTACCCGGGCGTCGGCATCTCACTGGGCGTCTCGCGGCTGCTTGCACCACTGTTTGCTGACGGGTTGAAGGCAGACCGTTCGGTACCCAGCGTTGTGCTCGTCGCCTTGCTTGATGAGGACTCGCGTGCGGCCAGCAATGCGGTGGCCCAAGCACTTCGCGCCCGCGGCATTGCCACTGAGATTGCGCCCAAGCCGCAGAAGTTCGGCCAGCAGATTCGCCATGCTGAACGTCGGGGAATACCGTTTGTATGGTTCCCCGAGTCCGGCGATGGTTCGGCACACCAAGTGAAGGACATTCGCTCAGGGGACCAAGCCGCAGCCGACCCCGCGACTTGGACGCCACCGACTGACGATCTGCGACCGCGACTCGTCACGCCTGAAACAACTGAGGAGACCACCCCGTGATCCGCACCCACGACGCCGGAACCCTGACTGCCGCCAATGTCGGCGACCAGGTCACCCTCGCCGGATGGGTGGGACGCCGCCGAGATCATGGTGGCGTTGCGTTCATCGATCTGCGTGAAGCTACCGGCGTTGTTCAGGTCGTCGTGCGTGAAGAGGTCGCCCACCAATTGCGTTCGGAGTACTGCCTCAAGGTGGTCGGCACGGTCCAGAAGCGCCCTGACGGCAACGAAAACGCAGCGATTCCCAGCGGTGAAATTGAAGTCATCGCCGATGACGTCGAGATTCTCAGCGCTTCGGCGCCGTTGCCGTTCCCGATCGACGACAAAGTTGATGTGGGCGAGGAAATCCGGCTCAAGCACCGTTATCTCGACTTGCGTCGCCCTGCTCCGGCAGCGGCAATTCGTCTTCGCTCCAACATCAACGCAGCCGCTCGTGCAGTGCTGGCCGAGCGCGACTTCGTTGAGGTTGAGACTCCCACGTTGACTCGTTCGACCCCTGAGGGCGCTCGCGACTTTTTGGTGCCGGCACGTTTGCGGCCGGGCAGTTGGTACGCGCTGCCGCAGAGCCCGCAACTGTTCAAGCAGTTGCTGATGGTCGGCGGCCTGGAGCGTTACTACCAAATCGCCCGTTGCTACCGCGATGAAGATTTCCGCGCGGATCGTCAACCTGAATTCACCCAGCTCGACATCGAAATGAGCTTTGTTGAGCAGGCCGACGTCATCGAGCTGATGGAAGCTGTTCTCACCAAGATGTGGGAGCAGATCGGCTACACGATCCCGACGCCGATTCCGCACATGACCTACGCCGACGCGATGCGTCGATTCGGCTCAGACAAGCCTGATTTGCGCATGGGTCAGGAATTGGTCGAGTGCACCGAGTACTTCAAGGACACCCCGTTCCGGGTGTTCCAAGCCGAATATGTGGGTGCTGTCGTGATGCCCGGCGGCGCCTCGCAGGCACGCCGCCAGCTCGATGGGTGGCAGGAATGGGCCAAGCAGCGCGGCGCTAAGGGCTTGGCCTACGTGCTGGTCCAGGAAGACGGCGAACTCGGTGGCCCGGTCGCCAAGAACCTCACCGACACCGAGCGTGCTGGACTGGCTGAGCACGTGGGTGCCAAGCCGGGCGACTGCGTGTTCTTCGGTGCTGGCACCACCAAGGCGACCCGTGCGCTGTTGGGCGCGGCGCGCCTCGAGATCGGCCGTCGGTGCGATCTGATCGACGAATCGGCGTGGGCGTTCGTGTGGGTTGTTGACGCGCCGCTGTTCGAGCCGACTACTGACGCGGTGGCCTCCGGTGATGTCGCCGTCGGAGCTGGTGCTTGGACGGCCGTGCACCACGCCTTCACATCCCCGCAGGACATCGACAACTTCGACTCCGACCCTGGCAACGCGCTGGCCTGGGCCTACGACATCGTTTGCAATGGCGTTGAACTTGGCGGTGGATCGATTCGTATCCATCGCGATGATGTGCAGAAGCGTGTCTTCAAGATCATGGGCATCGACGAAGACGAAGCGCAGGAGAAGTTCGGCTTCCTGCTCGATGCGTTCCAGTTCGGCGCACCGCCGCACGGTGGCATCGCCATCGGCATGGACCGCATCTGCGCGATGCTCGCCGGTGCCGATTCGATCCGTGAAGTCATCGCCTTCCCCAAATCCGGCGGCGGATACGACCCGCTGACCGCTGCACCCGCGCCCATCACACCCGAGCAGCGCGCCGAAGCCGGAATCGACTTCGAACCAGACGAAGAAGACGACCTCGAGTCCTGAACTGCCGCAGCGCCGGTCACATGAACACCATGAGGTCATGGTGTTCTGGCACTCCTCACGGCATGTACGCCACGGTGAGTGCTGGAACTCCATGAGGAGTTGCGCTGAAAGCCGCGCGGGTAGGGTC
>JBEBVW010000190.1:0-4868 GCA_040392565.1 Aeromicrobium sp.
GCAACCAAGGAGTCCCAGCAGTGAGCAACCTTCTGGAAGGTCGAATCGCGATCGTCACCGGAGCCGGCCGCGGAATTGGTCGAGCACACGCGCTGGAGCTGGCTCGCCAGGGCGCCAAGGTCGTCGTCAACGACTACAACGTCTCACTCGCTGGTGAGTCCGGCGATGCTGAGTCGCCGGCAGACGCTGTCGTTGCCGAGATCAAGGCGATGGGTGGCGAGGCGGTTGCCAACGGTGCGGACGTCGCGAACTTCGACGACGCTCAAGCCATGATCCAGCAAGCGATCGACACTTTCGGCGGACTCGACATCTTGGTCAACAACGCCGGATTCGTGCGCGACCGCATGCTGATCAACACCTCTGAAGAAGAATGGGACGCCGTCATCCGGGTGCACCTTAAGGGCCACTTCGCCCCGCTGCGCTGGGCCGGTCAGTACTGGCGCGCCGAGGCCAAAGAAGGCCGCCAGCGCGACGCCCGTGTCATCAACACATCATCGGGCGCCGGAATGCAGGGCTCGATCGGTCAGACCACGTACTCGGCTGCCAAGGCCGGCATCGCCGCCATGACGTTGGTGGCCGCAGCCGAAATGGGTCGCTACGGAGTAGCTGTCAACGCGATCGCTCCAGTGGCTCGCACCCGCATGACTGAAGGTGCTTTCGACACGTCCGAGATGGCCGTGCCCGAGGACAACTCGCCCATCGTTGCGTGGCTGGCTTCAGTTGATGCCGGTGACGTGACGGGCCGCGTCATTGAAATCGACGGCGGTCAGATCTGCGTCGAAGAAGGCTGGAACCACGGCCCCGCGAAGGATCTGGGACGACGCTGGGAAGCCGCTGAAGTGGGCCCCGCTCTCCGCGAGCTGCTGGCACAAGGCGCAACGCCTGAACCGGTCTACGGTGCTTAAAGCGCGAGGGGCCTGACATGACGGACTTGGCGTTCGCTGGCCGCAGCATTCTGGTCACAGGGGCATCGTCGGGACTCGGTGCTGCCGCCGTCCGACGGTTCGCTGCTGGCGGCGGCCAGGTTTACGCAGCATCGCGAGATCAGGCCGGCCTCGCCGCGGTCGTTGAGTCGTGTGCTGATCTGCCCGGAGACGTTCGGTTCGGGCCTCTTGATGTTGCCTCGCCGACCGACTGCCGCGCTGCCGTCGCCGCTGCCGTTGATGCGTTCGGTCGCCTTGACGTCTTGGTCAACAATGCTGGTCGGCACGACTTTCATCTGACCCCCGACGTCACGGACGAGCAGTGGGCACACGACATCGCCGTCAACCTCAGTGGCGCGTTCTTCATGTCGCAGGCCGCGATTCCACATCTGCTTGACGTCAGCGGCAATATCGTCAACGTCGCATCGGTCGCGGGTGTCATGGGCGAGGCGTATTCGGCCGCCTACACCGCCGCCAAGCACGGCGTTGTCGGATTGACCAAGGCGCTGGCGGTCGAATATTTGAAGACACCGCTGCGGGTGAACTGCATTTGTCCCGGTGGCATGGATACGCCCCAAGCGCACGGCATCGAAGTGCCCGACGGCGTCGACTGGGAGCTGATCATGCGCGTTGCGGCACAACGCGGCTTCATGGCGGCCGATGACGTCGCCGCGGTCATCTGCTTCCTCGCCTCCGACGACGCTCGCGCGATTCACGGCAGCATCCAGATGGTCGACGCCGGCCACCTCGCCGGCTAACGACCACCCGGACATGCGAACCTTCGATGGTTTCGCGGCCCCCGTTGCTCGGCACCTCAACCACCAGGGTTGGGCGTCACCCCTGGTCAGAAACTAGAACCTGTTCTAGATTGTTCGCATGAGCGACGCGACCGATGCAGTGGTGTCTGGGCAAGCTTGGAGTCAGTTCTGTCAGGCACTGGAAGCAGCAGGTCAAGAGATCTTGCGTCCCAGTGCCCCAGATACTGCGCTCGATCGTGCCGAGGGGTACCGGTACCTGACCCGATTGATGCGCGAAATGGTCTATTCGGTGGTCGACAATGCAGACCCTGACAGGCCGCGACTACACCAGCTTGATCTGGTCAAAATCGGTGCTGACAACCCTGACAACGTCTATCTGTCGGCCAATATCCGGGGCGATCGCACGTACCGGATCACTGGTAGGCGCGGCACCATCGCCTACTTCAGCATCGGATCGAAGGCGAACCGCTATGCCGTCGATGGCACCATGGCGTCGACCGGAGAACTAGGTGACGCCGAGCTGCAGATCAGCGCCGATGGCACCGTCGAGATCATTGCCAGCGCCACGCCACATGAGGGCAACTGGCTTCCGCTGGCTGAAGATTCCACTGGCCTGGTGGTCCGGCAGACCTATCTCGACCGCTCCACAGAAGAACCGGGCAAGTGGCAAATCGAACTTGTTGACGACCCCGGCGTGAAGGGTGAGCTCGACCCCACGTCATTTGGCCGTGCCTTGCAGCGGGCAGCGCTGGCGGTGCACGGAACGGCCGCGACTTTCGCGAACTGGACTGAAATGTTCATGACTCGCCCCAATGAGCTGGTCGACTTCGGTCAAGAGATGTTCTTCAAGGCCGGCGGCGATCCGGAGATCTTTTATCTGCACGGCTACTGGAAGCTCGAGCCTGGCCAGGCCTGGGTCATCGAGACCGATGTACCGGAGTGCCCGTACTGGAATTTCCAGTTGGACAACTGGTGGATGGAATCGCTGGACCACGAACGCCAGATCACATTCAACAAGCACACCGCGAAGTTGGATGAGAACGGTCGTTTGACGCTGGTCATCGCCGAGCGCGATCCCGGCTGGGGCAACTGGGTCGACACCTGCGGCCATGCGTCAGGGACTGCGCTGCTGCGTTGGCTTGGCGCCACCAACCACCCGATTCCCACCTGTCGCGTGATCGACCTGGAGGACGCATGACCAACGACGTGGCCACCGCCCTGAACGTCGACCGGCTACTCGCCGCGGCTCGGGAGAAGACCGGCCTGGATGAATACGGCGACGACTGGTTCATCGAGCCGCTGCAGGTACTCACTGCATCGATCACTGACGAGGCCGATCTGAGCGAAATGGGCCTGTTCCTGACGGAACGACGCTTCGTCGCGCTGCTCGCCGAGCGGCTGCGTTTGCGAGCCCTCCAGGCGGCGCATCCGGAGATTGCAGATGAAGAGGTGAAGGTGGCCGCCGAAATTTGTGGCTTGCCGCGTACCGGATCGACGCTGCTTTACCGACTACTTGCTGCCTCGCCTGCCGTCACGTCGACGATGTCGTGGGAGACCACGTATCCGCTGCCCTTCCCTGACGAAGCGCCGGACGCGTCGGTGCGCAAGGAAAAGGCGCGCAAGCGGGCTGAGTTGTTCATGGAGATGAGCCCGGACTTTGGCGACATCCACACGGTCGCGTGGGATGAACCGGAAGAGGACATCTTGATCCTCGACCGCACCTTCGTATCGCAGAGTTATGACTCGTTCTATCGCTGCCCCACCTACGGTCTGTGGCTGCGGGCGTTCGATCAGGCGCCGGCGTATCGCGAACTGAAAGAGTGGCTGCAGGTGCTGCAGTGGCAGTCGCCGGAGCGCCAAGGCCAGCCCTGGATGCTCAAGTCACCGCACCACCTGACCGCCATCGACACAGTGCTCGACACCTTCGATGGCTGCCGTCTGGTGATGACTCATCGTGACCCGGTCAAGGCCGTTCCGTCCTATGCCTCCATGGTCAGCACGTTGTACGCGCAGTACTCCGACAACGTCGACCGCGAGTTCATCGGTCAGTACTGGAGCGCGCGTTTCGTCGACGCGCTCGGCCGCTATCAGCAGGCCCGCGAACGCCGTCCCGATCGCTTCATCGACGTGCGATTCGAAGACACTGTGACCGATCCGCTGGGCGTCGCCGACCGAGTGCTGACCAGGCTGGGGTTGCCCATCGATCGCCCCGAGCTTGAGGCCTATCTGGAGAAGAACCGAGCGCAACGCCACGGTTCGCACGCCTATACCCCAGAGGAGTTCGGCCTGTCCGAGGCCGGACTCCGCTCAGACTTCGCTTTCTACGCCTCGGAGGTTTCGTGATGTTGCTCAAAGACCAGGTCGTCATCGTGTCGGGTGTGGGCGCAGGGCTTGGAGCCAAGCTCGCGGTGCGGGCGGCCGCCGAAGGGGCCAAGGTCGTGCTCGCAGCTCGCTCCGATCGCGTTACCGGGCCCACCGTTGAAGAAATCACGGCAGCGGGCGGCGAAGCGATCGCGGTCGCGTGTGACGTGCGCAAGGCCGAGGAAGTCCAACAGGCCGTTGACGCCGCCGTCGAGCGGTTCGGTCGCATCGACGGTCTGGTCAACAGCGCCTACGCTCATCCCGGTTTCACCGATCTGCTCGACACCGAGGAGAAGCTGCTTCGCCGTGCGATGGACGTCATCGTCTTCGGTGCGCTGAACATGGCTCGCGCTGCAGCGCCACACATGACCAGCGGCGGATCGATCGTCAACGTCGGCACTATGGGCACGCGCAAGCCGATGCGTGGCGAAGGCGGATACGCGATTGCCAAGGCTGCGGCCGGCATGGCCTCGCATTACATGGCGCTCGAACTTGGCGAAAAGGGCATCCGGGTCAACCAGGCGATCATGGGTTGGCTCGACGGCCCGGGCGTGCAGTTCTACCTCCAGATGACCGCCGACGAACGCGGCGTCACTCCGCAGGACATCTACGACGAGATCGCCGCGCGCAATCCGCTCGGTCGCATCCCCACTGACGAGGCCTGCGCCGGCGCCATCCTCTGGCTCCTCTCACCCTTCGCCTCCGAAGTCACCGGCGCCGTCATCGACGTCAACGGCGGCGAGCACATGCCCGCCTAGCGATCCCATGAACACCATGAGGTCATGGTGTTCCCACACTCCTCATGGCATGCATGCCATGAGGAGTG
>JBEBVW010000191.1:0-4642 GCA_040392565.1 Aeromicrobium sp.
AATGTTGGGGGTTCGGGGTCACGCTCAATATCACTCATTTGACCAGCAGTTTAGCCGAAGGAGTATAGACACGAGAACCGACCTGCTGAACTATTCCGGTGTATCCGCGTTCACCGGGCGTTTCGCCTAGCGTAAGAAGCATGACAGAAGACGCCGCCAACAGCCCCTCTCGGACCGTCGTTGCCGTTGCCCAGTTCGCCCCCGACATGAACAAGGAGGCGAACCTGAAGTCACTGCGCACTCTGGCGTCCGATGCCGCTGGTCAGGGTGCAAAAGTGCTGGTCGCTCCCGAGTACTCGATGTTCACGCCGCCGCGCAGTGACGAGCGCCTGATCGAGTCCGCCGAGGACCTCGGCGGTGACTTCGGAACCGGGCTGTCCACCATTGCCGCGGAGTTCGGGATCTTCGTCGTCGCCGGAATGAACGAACGTCTGCCCAACGTGAGCAGGATCTCCAACACGCTTGTCGCGATGGACCCGCGCGGCGAATTGGTTGCCACGTATCGCAAGCTTCACCTCTACGACGCGTTCGGCTACCTCGAATCGGCAGTGATCGCGCCTGGCGAGATCGAGGACCCACAGACCTTTCAGTGCGACGGCTTCACCTTCGGCCTCCAGACCTGCTACGACCTCCGGTTCCCCGAAGTCACCCGCAGGATCGTCGACGCCGGCGCTGACGTCCTGCTCCTACCGGCGCAGTGGGTACCCGGGCCGTTGAAGGAAGACCACTGGACCACGCTGATCCGAGCGCGCGCGATCGAGAACACCATGTACATCGCCGCAGCGGATCAAAGCGCCCGCGGCGGCGCCGGTGCCAGCATGATCGTCGACCCCATGGGTGTGGTGCTGTGCTCTCTCGGCGAGCAGGTGGGTGTGGCGACCGCGCAGGTCAGCCGCAGGCGAATCGACGAGGTACGCGAAAAGAATCCCGCCCTCTCACTGCGTCGGTTCACAGTTACCGAACGGTGACGGGAGAACCGAGTAGCGTCGGAAGTATCGGGGTCACACCTCAATCAGGACAGCTATGGCACAGTACCGAGACCGATTTGCCGCAGGCCGGGCCCTTGCTGCGATGTTCGCCCGGTCGCTGGACGCCGCGCGACTCCACGATCCCGTCGTTCTCGGACTGCCGCGCGGCGGCGTTCCTGTCGCGATCGAGGTCGCGTCGGCGCTGGATGCACCGCTCGACATCCTCGTAGTACGCAAACTCGGCTCCCCCCGAAATCCCGAACTGGCTCTCGGTGCCATCGGCGAAGGTGACACCCGCGTACTCAACCACGACGTGATTGCCGCCGAGCGGGTATCACCGCAAGCGCTGGCGCGGGTCGAAGAGTCCGAGCGAGCAGAACTCGAGCGTCGGGCACACCTCCTCCGGGCCGGCCGCCCGGCAGTTCCGCTCAGCGGGCGAACGGCCGTCATCGTCGACGACGGAATGGCGACGGGAGCGAGTGCCGCTGTGGCGTCGGCATGTGCCAGGGCGCAGGGTGCAACGGGAGTGATCGTTGCCGTCCCCGTCGCATCACCGGAATCGATCCGCCTGCTTGCCGATTCGGCCGACCGCGTCATATGTCCCTTCGTTCCGGCGATACTCGGTGGGGTCGGCGCGGCCTTCGACGACTTCCATCAGCTGACCGACTCCGAGGTCGTTGACCTGCTCGAAGGATGAAACTTCTCGACATTTCAGAAAACTTGTGTGATGTGTGCAACATTTTGCGCCTCGGTGCCGATAGCCCGTGTGGAGCAGAAACGACACAGGCAGTTTTCTGGAGGACATCGTGAGCATCTCGACCGATACCGTCGACGTAGTCGCAGCAGCATGCCGCGACCGATTAGGCGACCCCTCTGCATGGGTGGCTTCCGACGCCTACCGCGCGAGCCTGGCCCTGTGCATCATCGAGTCCGTGCAGTCCAGTTGCGGCCACAGCGAAGTTGCCGTCGTCGACCGGTACCTCGCCTACCGGCAAGCTCGTGAATCCTTACCAGTGACCGACGGCGCACGTGAACTCCTCCGAACCTTCGAGGAAGCGGGCAGTTCCGACCAATGGGCCGGCAAGATCGGCTCGTACAAGCGTCGATACACCGCGACCGGCGTTCCGATCGAGGCACGACACATCCAGCAGGTCGCCGAGCGCTTGCATCACCTGCACATCAACTCTGTCGAAGATCTTCTCGCCGCCGCTGATTCCGATCACTCACTCGACGCCGTCCGGCAAGCGTGGACCGAAGCGTGCGGCGACGACGCGGAAGTCACCTGGGCACATCTGCTGATGCTGGCAGGTATCCCCCACACCGATCTGGGCACCGCCGCCGACACGTTCATCAGCACAACACTCGGCACGACGGAACCACTGACGGACGCGGCCGAGATACTCGCAGCAACCGCGGAGCAACTGGGAGTGGATTCAGACAGATTGGACTACGCAATCAGGCGCTGGCTGTCGATCCACGGGCGGTCGTTGGAGCGCGCGGCATAAGTAACCCGCAACATCGAGTAACACTAATTCCCTGGTCGGGGCCCAACTGGATCTACCGAATAGTAACGACAGTGCAAAATGACGACTAATGTGATGCAATGCACATCGAAGTTATCGGTAGTCACTGGAGGGGTCAAAGTGCGTGAGTTTTCAGTTCCACAGACGTTCACAATTCCGGAGAACGCGTCAATGGCGGATTCGGTGTTCCGGCACGCCAGCGAAGACCCCACATTCGTGCCGTTCCAGCGACTCGTCAACGGCGCGTGGGTCGATGTCACAGCAGCCGAATTCGCCAAGCAGGTCTCGGCCGTAGCGAAGGGGCTGATCGCGTCCGGAGTCGAGCTCGGCGACCGCGTCGCTATCCTCTCGGCAACACGCTACGAGTGGGTTGTCACCGACTACGCGATCTGGACAGCCGGCGGCTGCACCGTCGCCATTTACGAAACCTCTTCCCCCGATCAGGCGCAGTGGATCCTCGAGGATTCGGCTACGTCTCTGCTGATCGTCGAGACTGCCGATCACGCCACGAACATCAAGGACGTCACCGAAGCCGCCGCGGCGCTTCGTGAGGTCCTCGTCATCGAATCGGGCGCTCTCGAAGACCTGACGAGTCGCGGCGCCGCAATCACCGACGAAGAACTCGAAACCCGTCGTCACCAGGTCACGGCCGCATCGCCGGCAACGTTGATCTACACCTCCGGCACCACTGGCCGCCCCAAGGGCGTCCAGCTGACACACGCCAACTTCTACGCAGAGTCCGCCGCGTGCCGCCTGGCCATGCCGGAATCCATGGTTCCCGGCAAGAAGACCCTGATGTTCCTGCCGCTCGCTCACGTCTTCGCGCGGGCAATCTCCTTCGGCGCCTTCGACTCCAAGGTCACCGTTGGCCACACGTCGGACCTCACGACACTCCTCGAGCAGTTTGCCGTGTTCAAGCCGACCTTCATTCTCTCGGTTCCGCGAGTATTCGAGAAGGTGTTCAACTCGGCACGCCAGAAGGCAGTCGACGGCGGCAAGGGCAGCATCTTCGACAAGGCAGCAGCAACGGCCATCGAGTACAGCGAAGCGCTCGAAAAGGGCGGCCCCGGCATCGCACTCAAGCTCAAGCACGCTGTGTTCGACAAGCTTGTGTACTCGAAGCTGCGTGCGGCCCTCGGCGGCGACTGCGAACGTGCGGTCTCCGGCGGCGCTGCACTCGGAGCCCGCCTGGGTCACTTCTTCCGTGGCGTCGGCATCCCGATCTACGAGGGCTACGGCCTCACCGAGACCAGCGCCGCCATCACGGTCAACACCTCCGCCGCGCAGCGCGTCGGAACCGTGGGCAAGCCGATCAACGGTCATGCCGCTCGCATCGCAGACGACGGTGAACTCCTGGTGCAGGGTCCGGTGGTCTTTGCCGGCTACTGGCACAACGAGAAAGCCACTGCAGAGTCGATCATCGACGGCTGGTTCCACACCGGTGACCTCGGATCGATCGACAACGAAGGCTACGTCTCGATCACCGGGCGCAAGAAAGAAATCATCGTCACCGCAGGCGGAAAGAACGTCGCACCGGCCGGTCTCGAGGATTCACTCCGCGCTCACGCTCTGATCAGCCAGTGCCTCGTGGTCGGTGACGGCCAACCGTTCATCGGCGCACTGATCACACTCGACCTGGAAACCCTGCCCGGTTGGGTCGAGCGCAACGGCCTGCCGGCCGGAAGCCCCATCGCCGATCTGATCAAGAATCCTGACCTGATCGCCGAAATCGACTCAGCGGTCGCGGACGCGAACAAGAAGGTCTCGAACCCGGAGCAGATCAAGAAGTACACGATCCTCGAGGTCGACTTCACCCAGGAGGGCGGCGAACTGACCCCGACGCTCAAACTCAAGCGAAACATCATTCACGAAGCACACAAGGGTGCGATCACGGATCTGTACGCCTGATCTCACAGCAAGCATGTGGCCCGGTTCGCCAATGATTCACATCGTTGGCGAACCGGGCCAGTTATGTATGTCAGCTCAGATACCGCGACCCGGGTTCTGGCGGTATTCGCCGATCAGGTCCGGCGTTCCGGCGCGGCGGCGGTGTTGGTCACGCACTCCGAGGTCGCCGCCGCGGTGGCCGACCGTACCCTGACCCTGGCGCGTTCGGGCTTGGTGGAGCGCCATGGCCGCTAAGGACGCAGG
>JBEBVW010000192.1:0-4630 GCA_040392565.1 Aeromicrobium sp.
CAGATAGGGACGTTCGGCTTCATCGTCGTAGGCGAAAAGTCGCGCAATTCCCGGATGGCTCAGCGACGACAGAACATTGAGCTCGCGCCGATACGCCGCCAATGTGGCAGCGTCGTCAACGAGATGCGGACGGATGATCTTGACGACCACCGGAGCTAGTAGCCGCTCATCGAAAGCCAACCAGGCTTCATAGGAAACTCCGCCACCTAGCTCCTTGAGCCCGGTGAGACCGGGGGCGAGTTGTTCGCCCCCGGTCCCCATCGGTTCAACCGTCACTACTGTGAATCTCCGTCATCATCACCGTCGGTGTTCGCCGTCGGAGCTGAAGGAGCGGTGTTCTTGGTCGGAGCCGACACCACAGACTTCGCTGTATTCTTCGTCGGAGCCGAAGGTGCGGTGTTCTTCGTCGGAGCCGAAGGTGCGGTGTTCTTCGTCGGGGCCGAAGGCGCCGATGCAGCCGTCGGTGCGGTGTTGACGGTGTTAACCGTATTCACGGTGTTCGAGTCATCACCCTGAGTGTCGCTATCGACATCATCGCCTTGGTCGTCATCGTCCAGGTCGGTCGACTGGACCCAACCGGTGGTGGTGTCATCGCGTTTTGCGGCGGCGCCGTCATCTCCGGCAGCCAATGCGGCGGCACCGAATCCCAACGTTCCCAGCGCCACAGCTCCGGCCGCGGCAACGATGCCGGTGCGGATTGACTTCTTCATTGGCGTGCTCCTCTACTTCTCTGGTTCGCATGTCGTGCTTACCCGTCCATGCTCGCTACGCGGGGTGAGACTGCGATGAGGCGTCGATGAGAGGTCTCTCATCAAGAGGGAATCACAGCAAGGGTCCGAGTGGGCGCAGGATCGCTTCGTAAGCACGGGCTACCCACGGCCTGCTGTCCCATTCAGCGAGTGTCAGCGGAATCGCCTTCTGCAGGTCATGTTCAAAGACGTTGCGCATATCGTCGGCAAATATCGGGTCAAGAACTTCGAGGTTCACCTCGTAGTTGCCCATCAAACTCAACCGGTCAATATTGGCCGTCCCGACGGTCGACCACTGGTTGTCAATGGTTGCGGTCTTGGCGTGCACCATGTGGTCGGTGTAGCGATAGATCTCCACGCCAGCGCGCAACAGACGCCCGTAGAAGCCGCGAGATAACCAGTCGGTCACGACGTGATTAGACACCTTGGGCACCAGGATCCGGACGCGCACGCCCCGATGTTGGGCGGCGTCGATCAGCGCATCAAGAATGTCGTGATCGGGGATGAAGTAGGCGGCGGTGATGTCGATGCTGACGTGCGCACGATCGATAGCTTCCAGATACATGCCACGAATCGGATACAACAACTGCCGCGGAACGTTTCGATGCGCCCGAATATGCGGCTTCCACCCGGTCGAACCGATCTGATCGAGCATCGGCAGTGACGCAGGCTTCTGCATATTCCAGAAGTCGACGAAAGCGTTGTCGAGATCCCACACGGCTGGTCCGCGCACCCGCAGATGGGTGTCGCGCCACTGAGTCGCATAAAGCGACCCAATGTTGTAGCCACCTACGAAGCCCACGGTGTCGTCGACGACGAGGATCTTGCGGTGATCTCGGCCCCACCGGCGCGGGCTTATTGAAGCGAGCCCGGACCACAGCGGGTAGCGCAGGACGGAGACCCCCGGCGGGAAGCGGAAGAACGACGGGCGTACCACCAAATTGGCAAAGCCGTCATAGATGACATAAACGTCGACGCCGCGTTGAGCCGCCGCGATCAAGGCCCGCTTAAACGTCTTTCCAGTGGCGTCGCCCTTGATGATGTAGGACTCAAGCAGAATGCGGTGCTGGGCTTGTTCGATAGCCGTCAACATGTCGTCGAACAGTGCCTCACCTGAGGTGTAGATGGTGAGTTCTGAGCCATCACCGACTGTGTGCGGGTCATGATCGCGGCGCTTGAGTGGCGGCACGTTCTGACCGCGCACCATGCGGCGCACCTTGTCGGCAAACATCAAAGATGCGACCGCACCAAAAATCGCGATGAGCCAGCTGGTGAGAATCCTGGCGAGTAGTCGTCCGGTCTGCCGTTTCACGCCCACGCGCCAACCCTAGTGGCTGAAGCCCAGCGTTCAGACAAACACCGCGACGGGACGAGCTCAGACAAACACCGCGACGGGACGAGCTCAGACAAACACTGCAACGGCGCGCGCGGACTTGCCTCGCTGCTCGTAGAGGGCCAAGAACTGCCCGTCAGGATCAAATACCGCCGTGGCAACACCTGGGGCCAGTTCCAGATCGGCCAAAGCACGACCGAAACGGACGTCCGTTGCCTGCTCAGCCGTCAGCTCGACCGATGGGAACCCCTCGCGTGCCGAGCTGTCGAGATCAAGGACCACGAAGTCATCAGCCAGCGCGTCCAACGTGTGTGCGCGATCAAGTCCGTAGCCGCCGACCCTGGTGCGCCGCAGCATCGTGAGGTGGCCGCCCACAGCGAACGCCTCCCCCAGATCTCGCGCTAAGGCGCGAATATAGGTGCCGCTGGAGCACACCACTCGCACATCAACATCGGTCACCGCGTCGCCTGAGTCCGTCGTGACGTGACGTACTTCGCCGACCTCGAAGGTCGAGACCGTCACGGGACGGGCTTTGAGCGCGACATCTTCGCCGGAACGCACGCGGGCATACGACCGCACACCGTCGACCTTGATCGCCGAAACCGACGATGGCGTCTGCAGAATGTCACCGGTCAACGGCACCACAGCAGCTTCGATCTGTGCGCGATCGATGGTGGCGGGAACCGTGGCCGTGACGTCACCTTCGGCGTCGTCGGTCACGGTGGACTGCCCCAGCCGGATCGTGGCCAGGTACTCCTTGTCCGCGAGCATCAAGTGCCCCAGGAGCCTGGTGGCTCGGTTAATTCCGAGCACCAGAACTCCAGTGGCCATCGGATCAAGCGTGCCAGCGTGCCCGACTTTGCGAGTGCCGGCTAGCCGCCGAGTGCGACCCACCACGTCATGCGACGTCAAGCCCTGCGGTTTGTCGATGATGACCAAACCGCTCAGCACCGCATCAGTCACTGCTCGGGTTCATCCTCATCGGACGGCTCAACCTCGTCGTGCGACTTGTAGGGATCTGCGTCGCCGGCGTACTGGGCACCTTCGGCCCCAGCAGCCTTGACCGCGTCGTCGGCCTTGGTGCGGGCCAACAAGTCCTCGAAGTCACGTGCCGCTTCTGGCACTGCGTCCAAGAAGAACTCCAGCGACGGCGTGATGCGAGTGCCGAGTTGCTTGCCGACCTCAGAGCGGATCAGGCCGGTGGCGCTGCGCAGCGCCGCGGCCGTGTCGGCCCGGGCGGCTTCGTCACCCAAGACGGTGTAGAACACCGCCGCCGGCTGACCGTAGCCGGTCAGCCGGACGTCCGTCACGGTGACGAAGCCGAGCCGCGGGTCTTTGACACGCCGTTCGAGCATCTGCGCCACGATCACCTTGATGCGATCGGAGATCTTGGCGTTTCTCGTGCCTGCCATGTGTTCTGCTCCCGCTCAGTCGCGCGGCTTCTCGACCAGCTCGAACATCTCAACGACGTCGCCGATCTTGATGTCGCCATAGCCCTTGAGCACCAGACCACACTCGAAGCCCTCGCGGACCTCAGAAGCGTCGTCCTTCTCACGTCGCAAGCTGGACAGGTCCAGGTTGTCGGCGACGACAGCGCCGTCACGCAGCAACCGAGCCTTGGCATTGCGGCGCAGCAGACCCGAGGTAACCATGCAGCCGGCAATATTGCCGATCTTGGACGAGCGGAAGATCTCGCGGATCTCTGCCTGTCCGAGCTGCTTCTCCTCGTAGATGGGCTTGAGCATGCCCTTGAGCGCGGCCTCGATCTCTTCGATCGCTTGGTAGATGACCGAGTAGTACTTGATCTCGACACCTTCGCGATCGGCCATTTCGGTGGCCTTGCCCTGCGGGCGGACGTTGAAGCCGATGATGACGGCGTTCGACGCAGCTGCAAGGTCGACGTTGGTTTCGGTGATAGCACCGACACCGCGGTCGATAACACGCAATGCGACTTCGTCGTCAACCTCGACCTGGCTGAGGGCGTCCTCGAGCGCTTCGACCGAACCGGCGCCGTCACCCTTGAGGATGAGCAGCAACTCGTTGGTCTCGCCCTTCTCCATCGAGGACATGAAGTCCTCGAGGGTGCGGCGGCCACTGCGCTTGGCCAGTGCGGCGTTACGCTCACGGGCCTCCCGCTTCTCGGCGATCTGACGTGCCACGCGGTCGTCGTCGACGACCATGAAGTTGTCGCCAGCGCCGGGCACCGAGGTCAGACCCAGCACCAAGGCCGGACGCGACGGCGGAGCCTCGTCGATGTTCTCGCCGTGCTCGTCGAGCATCGCGCGGACGCGGCCATAGGCCGAGCCAGCAACGATGGTGTCGCCCACGCGCAGCGTGCCGCGCTGGACCAACACCGTGGCAACCGGGCCGCGACCGCGGTCCAAGTGCGCTTCGATCGAGATGCCTTCAGCGTTCTGCTCGGGGTTAGCGCGCAGATCCAGTGCCGCGTCGGCGGTCAGGACAATCGACTCCAACAACGTGTCCAGACCAGTTCCGGCCTTGGCCGAGACGTCGACGAACATCGTGTCGCCGCCGTACTCCTCGGGCA
>JBEBVW010000193.1:0-4618 GCA_040392565.1 Aeromicrobium sp.
TGATGAAATCGGTCACTTTGCCTGGCTTGGGTGACCGATTTCGTCACAAATCGCGGGGATGGGTGACGCGGTAGCGGACGAATGAGGGGACGGCGATCGCTGCGATGACGACGCCGATGACGACGAGGAAGCCGCCACCTGCGGCGGCGGCTGCGGCTCCAACTCCAGCGGCGGCGGCGCCGTGGGCGGTGTCGGCAAGACGCGGGCCACCGGCCACGACGACGATGAAGACGCCTTGTAGGCGCCCTCGCATCGCGTCGTCGGCAGCGTCTTGGAGCATCGTGGTTCTAAACGCTGCTGAGGCGATATCAGCGGCACCGCCGACCATGAGCAACACCAGCGCCACGATCAGCATCGGCGTGTGCCAGCGGTCTGCCAAAAGGACGGCCACGCCGAAGCCGGCCATCGCGGCACCCCAGATCACGATGCACACCACGACGGCCAACCCTTGGCGCGTGACATGGGAAACCCAGCCGCTCAGGACGCCGCCCAGCACTGAGCCGGCCGGAATCGCGGCGAACAGCAAGGCGAACACGATCCCGCCCTCCGCAGCTCCGCCGAAGTCGACGTGCGCGATTTCGGGGAACAGCGCCCGTGGCATCCCGAAAACCATCGCAATCAGATCGACGACGAACGACATCAGCAGAACCGGCTGGGTGCGCAGGTAAGCAAAGCCCTCCACGACAGCCCGAAATCCCGGCACAGCCGTTGTCTCCATGACGGGCAGCGGCGGGAGCGCGATCACCGCACTCAACGTCGCAAACAATGTGATGGTGTCGACGAAGTAAAGCCAGGCGAAACCGGTAAACGGAATCAACACCCCGGCTAGCAGCGGCCCGGCAATACCGCCGGCCATCATGACGGTCATGTTCAGCGAGTTCGCAGCGGGAAGCAGCTCGCCAGGAAGGATCTTTGGCAGCAGAGCGGCGCGAGCTGGTTGATTGATTCCGAAGAACGCCTGCTGGACAGAGAACAGCGACAGCAATAGCCAGACATTGGTATTGCCCATGAATGCCTGAAGCCAGAACAAGCCACTGGTCGAAATGAGCCCGATCGTCGAAATGACGAGCAGGGTGCGCCGATCGAAGACGTCAGCCAGCGCACCGCCGTAGAGACCGAAAATGACCAGCGGCACCAACCCGAACACGCCGGTCAACCCGACGTACGCCGACGATCCGGTGTCGGCGTAGATCTGGGCAGGGACGGCAACGACCGTCAGCTGGGCACCGACGACGGTGATGATGTTCGCCGTCCACAGCCTGCGGAAATACCGATTCTGCAGTGGTCGGGTGTCGGCGAAAATCCGACGTGAATCAGTCACCTCACGCTAGAGATGCGAGATCGATCTCGATCCACACCTGCTCGGACCGGGCCAGCAGTTCTTCGCCGGCGTACAACGCGGTGTCGGTCAGAAACTTGCGGCCGTCGTGGATGCTCAGGTGTCCGGTCACGACGCACGATTCACCGACCTCAGGCGTGCGGAAGACCTGTCCGGTCATCCGTCCAAGCAGCGTGGGGTGCTGGTTGAAGTCAGCTGTCCAGCCACCTGCGCAGTCGATGGCGGCCCAGGTGATGGGATCGAGAATGCGTCCGTCGGCGTCGGCGTGCGCCTCGTGGGGCATCCACGGTGCCGCTGTGGTGAGGCTCCCCGGTTCGATGGGGCCGCTGAACACGCGCAGACCATCGCCTTCGTCGCGAAGTGGGCCACAGGTGAAGCAGCGCCCGAATGGGTGATGGGAATGGCCGGGGTAGGCGGCGTCGCCGGCAGTTGCCTGAGCCGCTGTGGGTGCCGGTGGAGCCTCGCGAACAAATTCGCCCGGCTGGCCTTCCCCGATGATGGCGCCACCGGCCGTCAGCAACCGGACAGTTTCGTCGGCGTGCTCCCAAGACAGGGGCGCATCAAGCGGCGGCGGGAGCCGAAGCGTCACGGTGCGCGGGCCGTCGAACGCCATTTGCGAAGCGATCAGGCCACAGCAGTACCCGCCGTTGCCTGAATGGTCTGGTCCGTTGAAGCGTGCTGCGATCGTCACCACAGAGACCACGGTACGCATCGATTTGGTTCAGGATCGAATGGCGTCGTATCGCCGGAGTGACTCCACTCGTTCCTCGGCGTGATCGACCATCGGTGGCGGGTAGTCCGAAGGGGGAGTGGACATGGTCCACGGCTCGTGCACGTGGCGGTTGGGCACATCGCGAAGTTCAGGCACCCAGCGGCGGACATATCTGCCGGTGGGATCGAACTTCTTGCCTTGTGTGGTCGGGTTGAAAATGCGGAAGTACGGCGAGGCATCGGTCCCGCACCCTGCCGTCCACTGCCAACCGTGCTGATTCGACGCCAGATCGGCGTCGACAAGGCGGTCAAGGAACCACGCGGCGCCGTGCTGCCATTCGATGTGCAGATCCTTGACGAGAAAACTGGCGACAATCATGCGGACTCGGTTGTGCATCCACCCTTCGGCGAGGAGTTGGCGCATTCCGGCGTCGACGATCGGATAGCCCGTTCGTCCGGCCTTCCACTCCTCGATCTGGTCCGCGGGATCGTCGTACTGCATCGCGGCGAATCGCGGGTCGTAGTAGTCGCTGACAGTGTCCGGCCGGTGGTGCAGCACGTCTGCGTAGAAATCGCGAAATGCGATTTCACGGACGTAGGCATCTGCACCGGCAGAGTCGATTCCGGTCAGTTCGGCGAGCATCGTGCGTGGATGGATCGTGCCCCACTTCAGATGAACTGACATGCGGGAGGTGCGATCATCGCCGGGCACATCGCGTGCCTCGGCGTAGTCGGCGACATCTGACTGCAGGAACGTGCGCCACCTCTCTAGGGCCGCGACTTCACCGACCGCCGGGAGTTCGACACCGTCTGGTGCATGTGCAGATGGCAATGCGGCGGCACCATCTCGGGGAGTAATCCACGGCACCTCTGTGGCTTCTGGTGCTGGTGCCCGCCACCCATGCTCTTGCCAGGCGCGAAAGTACGGCGTGAAGACTTTGTAGGGAGTGCCATCGCCTTTGAGTATTCGACCCGGCGATACGGCGTACGGAGATCCCGTTCGGACGAGGCTGACTGCATCTGCGCGCAGCGCTTCTTCGACCGCCCGGTCACGCTCGCCTCCATACGGAGTGAAGTCGGCACTGACGTGAACTGTGTGGGCACCCACCGCCGCCGCAACTCGAGGGACTTCTACCGCAGGCTTGCCGTGCACGACGTGTAATTGAGGGACGCGACGTGCGAAGTCGCGGAGTAATTCGACGAGATAAGCCTGTCGAACGCTGGCGCCCGGTCCCCAGAAGTGGTCGTCCAAGACAACCAGTGGGACGACGCCTTCTGGCCCCTCGGCCATCGCTTCACGCAGCGCGGGGTGATCAGCAAGTCGCAGGTCGGTTCGGAACCACATCACTGATTGGGACACCGAGCCATCCTGACACGGTGCCGGTCGCTGGAGCTCTCGTGTTTAATGGGGCTCGTGAGCGAGTTGATCGACACCACCGAGATGTACCTGCGCACGATCTATGAGCTCGAAGAAGAGGGGATCGTGCCGCTGCGAGCACGCATCGCCGAGCGCTTGCACCAAAGTGGACCCACGGTGTCCCAGACGGTTGCCCGTATGGAGCGCGACGGCCTGCTGTCCGTTGAAGGCGATCGCCACCTTGAGTTGTCCGACAAGGGCCGTCAGTTGGCTACCCGCGTGATGCGTAAGCACCGGTTGGCCGAACGACTCCTCACCGACATCATCGGGCTCGAGATCGAATACGTGCACGAAGAAGCATGTCGGTGGGAACACGTGATGTCGGAGAACGTTGAGCGTCGACTCGTCGAACTGCTCGGCAATCCCACCGAGTCTCCGTACGGCAACCCGATTCCTGGCCTGGACGAACTAGGTGCAAGTGCCACCGACGTCGACTATCTCGAAGGCGTTGAACCGCTGCCCAAGGCGATCAAGGGTGCAACTGAACCACGTCGTCTTGTCGTGCGTCGCATCAGTGAGCCGCTGCAGACCGACACCGAAGTGATGTCGGTGCTGCGTCGCGTCGGCGTTTTGCCCGGTAATGACGTGCTGGTCTCGGTCGGCGCCGACGGCATCGTTGTGGCGCGGCAAGGTGAAACCGCCGAAATCAACGATGAAGCCGCTCGTCACATTTTCGTCTCCTCCTAACGGCCGCCGCGCATGCTCGTTCTGAACCGGTTGCGTAACTGGGCCACCAGTGCTGGCCTGGAGTTGCTGGGCTGGATTCTGGTTCCGCTGGGGATTGTCATGATGCCGGCGCCTGGCCCGGGGACTCTGGTCTTGCTTGGTGGCATCGCCCTTCTTGCGCGCCGCTACACCTGGGCTCGGCACACGCTGGATTGGCTTGAAACGCGAGCGATTGAAGCCGCCAAGTTCGGTGTCGCTACCTGGCCGCGCATTGCGTTCAGCGCCCTCGGGTGTGCGTGGCTGTTTGTCCTCGGGGCGATCTGGTGGGTTGGTCCGAATATCCCCGAGTTCACGGTGGCGCGGTTCACCATTCCGGGCGCGCTGGTCGCGACAGGCTTCTGGCTCGGCGTCGCGCTGCTGTCAGTTCTCGCTGTCATTTTGATCCGCGGACTGATCCGTTCGCGCGACCCCATTCGCATCACCAT
>JBEBVW010000194.1:0-4567 GCA_040392565.1 Aeromicrobium sp.
GCATCGGTGACGCCGCAGCCAAGCAGCCGGTCGACCAACCGTCGAGCTGTGTCGACAGACTGACCCGTCATCGCCCGATCAACTCCTTCACTTGGACGAGGCGAGCCTGCCACTTCGCGTCAGTCTGCGCATCAGCGGCGAACTGGCCGAACGCCAGTTCGTCAACACAGACGCGCCCGACCGGCATGAATCCGTCGACCGGACGTAGCGGTTCGGTCACCACGTCGCCAGCGAGCAGCGACGTCGTGGCCAGACCGCAGGCGTGGGGCAACTCCGGTAGCGCGGCTGCCAGCGCCAGGCCAGCTGCCAAGCCCACCGAGGAATCGACTGCGCTTGAGACTACGACGGGCAGGCCGATCCGTTCGGCGATCTCGAGTGCGGCGTGCACGCCACCCAGTGGTTGAACTTTGAGGACGGCGATGTCGGCTGCTTCCAGCTCAACAACGCGGAATGGATCGTCGGCTCGACGAATTGATTCGTCGGCGGCAATCGGCACCTGCACGCGCCGACGAACGACGGCCAAATCCTCCACCGAGAGGCATGGTTGTTCGACATACTCCAACCCGTTGGCCGCGCGGTCGAGTTCAGAAATTGCGGTGACCGCTTGGTCGACATCCCAGCCGCCGTTGGCGTCGACTCGCACCTGTCCGGTGGCGCCGATCGCATCACGCACCGCTTCAACTCGAGCAATGTCGTCGGCCAGCAGTTGCCCACGTTCGGCCACCTTGACCTTGGCGGTGCGACATCCGGACTCGGCGACAATTCGCGCTGCGTGGTCTGGGTCAACGGCAGGCACTGTGCAGTTGACCGGAATGCGGTCACGCACCGCATCTGGCCAGGCCCGTCCTGCCGAATCAAGCGCCGACAGCAGCCACGGCACACATTCGGTGGCGTCGTAATCAAGAAACGGGCTGAACTCTGCCCAGCCGGCCGGGCCTTCAACGACCATGCCTTCGCGTCGATTCACTCCACGGAAGGTGGTGGGCATGTCGATAGCGAAGGTGCGGAATCGGCTCGTGATATCACCGGTCACGACGCCCCTCCCTCGCTGATCGCCAACAATTGCTGTCGATCGATTTTGCCGTTGCTGAGCAGCGGCAACGCCGAGACCACCACGACATCCTTGGGAGCCCAGCGCCGATCAAGGCCCGCCGCTTCAAGGTCATCACGCATGCGCTCGATCGACACCTCGCCTTCGGCTACAACGAACGCGACAATTCGAGCGCCCCATTCTCGATCAGGCTGGCCCAGCACGATTGCGTCGCGAATTCCCTCGAGGTGCCGCACTGCGTCGGTCACTGCCGGCAGCGGCACTTTCACGCCACCGCTTTGCACCACGTCATCAACTCGTCCGGAGATCGACAAGACTCCCGCTGCATCGATCCGCCCGAGGTCACCCGTCCGGAACCAGCCATCGGCGGTGAGGTCGAGTCCGTCGGCCAGCACAGGTCCCTGGAGTTCGACCTGGTCGTCAGCGGCAATCCGCATCGAAACTCCCGGCAACGGCAGCCCGTCGTAGACGCACCCGCCACAGGTTTCGGTCATGCCGTAGGTCCGCACGATCCGAACACCAGCAGCGTCGGCGCGGTCAAGAAGTGCCCGGTCGGCCGCTGCGCCACCTAGGAGAACGGCGTCAAAGGCCGCCAGATCTGCGAGCCGGCCAGCCTCATCGAGCCGGTGCAACTGCGTAGGCACGATCGAGATGTACGCGCGGTCGCCGCCGACCGCCGAAGCGTCGATTGGTTCGACCATCACCGGATCGATGCCAGCGAGCACTGAGCGGACCAGCACCTGCAAACCACCGACGCCCGTCACGGGAATCGATAATTGCCAGCCACCCGGCCCGCCTAGCCGTTCCAGCGCTGCCACGGCAGATGCCACCATCGCATCGCGAGACAGCGCTACTTCCTTCGGCTCGCCAGTGCTCCCCGACGTACGCATAATCAACGGCGGCCCACCGCGCGTCACCCATTCACGCACCAGCTCCAAAACTTCCAGTGGCGCACCGGCCACGGGGTGGAGCGATGGCGTCACTCAGGCTCCCCCGGCAGCGCTGGCGTTCCCAATGAACGGCGGAAGTAGACCCAGGGGAACCACACGGTGCCCACTCGCTCCCAGCCTTGAGCTTCCAACGATTTGGCGCCTCTCGCACCAACCACCAAGCGTTTATGTTCCCACTGCGTCGATGTATGGACGACATCGTGAAACATCGGCCCGAACCGCACCGAGTGCCAACCGTGCTGGCCCCACGCGTTAAGTGTGTCAATCTCCGTGAAGGCAGTGAGTCCCACCAGCCGACGCGCTTGCGCGGCGTCTGCCGGCTCGTCTTCATCTGAAATTCGACCGAATCGCTGCTGTGCCGCCTGTCGACTCATCTGCAGCGACCCGCCGATTGCTTCCCAACTCCAACCGGCCGCACGTGCCGACGCAACCGCCGAGCGCAAGAGCTCGCCCACTTGGACGTGCGCTCGATTTGTCAGGACGACGAGTTCCAGATGCGCTTCAGCATCGGGCTGGCTCAGCCGCTTGTGCAGATCGGGATCCAGCCTGGCGATGGCTTGGGCCACCGCATCGGTGAACTCCTGCCCGGGCTCGGTTGGTGTCGGCTCTGACGTCATGCCGTCAACCATATCTTGACCGACCAGTTCACCGTCAATCAAAACTTGACGACGGATCGGCTGGCAGACTGTGGCGGTGCCCGAACCAGATGCGAAGCCCAGCCGTATGTCGTTGTGGATTGCCGGTGCGCGCCCACGAACGCTCCCGGCCGCAATCGCCCCTGTCGTCGCGGGCACCGGCGCAGCGGTATTCGAGGACTCGGTAGTCGTTTGGAAAGCGCTGCTTGCTCTCGGCGTATCGCTCGCTCTCCAAATCGGCGTCAACTACGCCAACGACTATTCCGATGGCGTCAAGGGCACCGATGACAACCGTGTGGGGCCGCTTCGGTTGGTGGGGTCGGGCCTGGTCCCGGCGCGCCACGTCAAAATCGCAGCATTCGCCTTCCTGGCACTTGGCGGCGCACTCGGGTTCGCGCTGGCGGCGACAACTAATTGGTGGCTTCTCCTCATCGGCGCCGCTGCACTCATCGCGGCCTGGACCTACACCGGTGGTCCCGTGCCGTACGGCTACCGAGCACTCGGCGAGGTCAGCGTCTTCGTCTTCTTCGGCCTCGTTGCCGTCCTGGGCACCGCCTACGTCCAGGTCGAATCCATCACCGGACCGGCCGTCGCAGCAGCCGTCGGCGTCGGTGCACTCGCTTGCGCCATCCTCGTGGCCAACAATCTGCGCGATATCCCGACCGACACGGTCAGCGGCAAGAAAACTCTCGCGGTGCTTCTCGGCGACCGGTGGACTCGGCACTTTTTCACCGCGCTGGTGCTGACCGCCGTCGCGACGCTCGGCGTGGCCGCGGCCTACACGCCGTGGGCACTGCTCGGATTGCTGTTCGTTCCGTTTGCGGTGCGCGCCCGTCAGATCGTCGCGGGGGGCGCATCTGGACCAGCGCTGATTCCGGTATTGCAGTCCATCGGTCTCGCCGAACTCGTCTACGCAGCCGGTCTCGCCCTCGGCTTCGCCGTCGGCGCCGCCTGACCAGCCGTCACACGCGAAGTTTGGTCAGCAGTTGAACTGATCGAGGAAGGCTCGGTGCGGGGCGATGTCGAGGCCGTGGTCTGCTAGCCAGTCGTCGTTGTAGTAGGTGTGGCTGTACCGATCGCCGCCATCGCACAGCAGCGTCACAATGCTGCCAGTTTCGCCAGCGGCACGCATCTGGTCGACGACCTGCAGGCTGGCCCACACATTGGTGCCCGTGGAGCCGCCCACCGGTCGGCCGAGAATTTCTGACACCCAGCGAGCCGCGGCGATTGATGCCGCATCGGGAACTCGCATCATGTCGTCGACCACGCCACCGACGAACGACGGCTCGATCCGCATACGACCGATGCCTTCAATGCGTGACGGACAGGTGGTGACCGCCGCTGAAGTGTCTTGTTCCCAACCATCGAAGAACGCTGAATTCTCTGGGTCGGCCACCATGATCTTGGTATCGTAGCGGCGATAGCGAACGAAACGACCGATAGTGGCCGAGGTTCCGCCGGTACCCGCACCGACGACAATCCACGCGGGCAACGGATGGCGTTCAGCGCTCATCTGGTCGAAGATCGATTCGGCGATGTTGTTGTTGCCGCGCCAATCGGTCGCCCGTTCGGCGTAGGTGAACTGGTCCATGTAGTGCCCACCAGTTTCAACTTCTAAGCGGCGCGCTTCGTCATAGACAGCGGCCGGATCAGCAACCAAATGACAACTGCCGCCGTAGAACTCGATCAACGCGATTTTCTCGGCACTTGTCGTGTCTGGCATGACAGCGATGAACGGCAGGCCGATCAGGCGGGCGAAGTACGCCTCGCTGACCGCCGTTGACCCACTCGACGCCTCGATGACGGTGCTGTTGGATCCAATCCAGCCATTGCACAGCGCGTAGAGAAACAGCGACCGAGCCAGCCGGTGTTTCAAGCTGCCTGTGGGGTGGACCGACTCGTCCTTGAGGTAGAGCTCAATGCCGTCGACT
>JBEBVW010000195.1:0-4531 GCA_040392565.1 Aeromicrobium sp.
GGTGGTGGTGGATGTGGGGGAGAGTTGGCCGATAAAGCCCAAGCGGAAGGCGCGAAGGCAACTGCGGCACTCCCATTCCCCGTGGGCTTCGCCATGCGGACGCAAATCCTCATCGGCGCAGTACGGGCAGTGGTACGGCATGGCACGCATGGTGGTCGTCATCGGAGCAACTCCTCGTCGGCCCGCGCGACCCACGCGGCGAAGGATTCACCAGAGGAGCGGCCGGACAAATATGAACGCGACAACTTTTCGACGTAACCGGGCAGTTCATCGCCGGTGACCTTGTGGGCACGCAGCTTGCGACCGAAGCCGGCGTCGAGGCCAAGTGCTCCGCCCAAGTGAACTTGGAAGCCCTCTACCTGATTGCCCTGCTCGTCCAGAACGAGTTGGCCCTTCAAGCCGATGTCGGCGGTCTGGATGCGAGCGCACGAGTTGGGGCAGCCGTTGACGTTCACGGTGATGGGCGTGTCCAGTTCGGGAACGCGGGCTTCAAGTTCGTCGATCAGTGCGGCGGCTCGAGTCTTGGTGTCGACGATTGCGAGCTTGCAGAACTCGATGCCGGTGCACGCCATGGTGTTCTGCCGCCACTGCGACGGCCGTGCGTGCAGTCCGAGATCGGACAGCTGGGAGATCAGCGATTCGACCTGGCTTTGTTCGACGTCGAGGACGATCAGCTTCTGCATCGGCGTGAACGCGATGCGCTCTGAACCATGAGCTTCAACGACATCAGCGACCTTGCTGAGCAACGTGCCCGAAATGCGACCCACAGTGGTGGCGACGCCGACGTAGAAACGGCCGTCAGTCTGTGGGTGAACGCCGACGTGATCGACAGGAGTGGCCGGAACTTCGGGTGCTTCCAGGTCTGTCAGCGGCCGCTTCACGTACTCGGTCTCGAGGACGTCGCGGAACTTCTCGACGCCCCAGTCGGCGACCAAGAACTTCAAGCGGGCGCGCGACCGCAGGCGGCGGTATCCGTAGTCGCGGAAGATGCTCACGACGCCTTCCCACACCTCAGGCACGTCATCGATCGGCACCCAGACGCCGACGCGCTGTGCCAGCATCGGATTGGTCGATAGGCCGCCACCAACCCATAGATCGAAACCTGGGCCGTAGGTCGGGTGGACGGCGCCGATGAAGGCGACGTCGTTGATCTGCGGCACCACGTCGTGTCCGGGATGGCCGCTGATCGCAGTTTTGAACTTGCGCGGCAGATTCGAGAACGCACGGTCGCCGATGTAGCGCGACTCGATGGCATCGATTGCCGGCTGACCGTTGATGATCTCGTCCGCTGACACCCCGGCCACGGGGGAACCAAGAATGACGCGAGGGCAGTCGCCACAGGCTTCCTGCGTCGATAGGCCAACCGACTCAAGGCGTTCCCAAATCGTCGGGACGTCGCGGACGTCGATCCAGTGGTACTGGATGTTCTGACGGTCGGTGACGTCAGCGGTGTCGCGACCAAACTCAGTAGAGATCTTCGCGACTGTCCGCAACTGCTCCAGATTGAGCTGGCCGCCATCAATGCGCACTCGCATCATGAAAAACTCGTCGTCCAGTTCTTCGGGCGCTAGTGTCGCGGTCTTCCCGCCGTCGATGCCCGCCTTGCGCTGGGTATAGAGGCCCCACCAACGGAACCGGCCACGCAGGTCGCCTGGATCGATGCTGGCAAAGCCACGATGCGCGTAGATGTTTTCGATGCGTGCCCGCACGTTGAGCGGATTGTCGTCCTTTTTGGACTGTTCATTGGGGTTGAGCGGCTCGCGATATCCGAGTGCCCATTGCCCCTCGCCGCGCTTGCGACGCGGTCGTGAGGTGGTGGTCGGTGCTGCCATGAGGGGGAGGCCCTTAGCTATAGGCGGGTACGCGGAGACCAAGGCCGGGACGGTGGCGGTAAGTCGCCGCGCGCCCGGAGGAGAGAAGACTTTGTCAGTGAAGACGGGGTCGCGCGGATCAGCGGCGACACATCGCGCTGCGGGCACGGCCAAGATCGACGTGGAGTCGTTCCACGAGTCGAAGGTCCTGTGCGGCAAGCATGGGAACAGTGTGAACAGCAGCTGCCGTCACGGACAACCTAGAGTCCCAATAAGTGAGACGGCTGTCCAAATATCAAGACAGCGACAGTGGGTGTACCTGGGGTTTCAGCAGAAATCGATATCGATTGTGGGCTGGGTCACTCCTGGTTTGCGGGAACAATCACGCTGGCCAACCAGGCGCCAACGGCTGCTGAAGCAAGTCCGGCGGCGGCCGCAACCCCTGCTACATCCCACGGGAGCAGCTCAGCGGTGGCCAGTCCCGCGACGACGGCAGGGGAGAACGCACCGACGAGTCCGAGCGGCAAAATGCCCGCGAGAGTGACCGGAGCAGCAGTGAGAGCAATGGGCCCTCCGCCGTCAACAGCGAGTGTCGCCCAGGCCCCAATAAGGCCAGCGAGAACGCCAGCGACTGCTGCTGCAACCAGGCTGTCGGCGTCATATGCCAGCGGCGCAGGCAAGTGGGAATCCAGCGCCAATGCCGCGAATCCGGCAGCGACAGCACCGACGACGTGTGCGGTCCAGCACGGCAGAATCGTCCCCCAGGGTCGGCGACCGACCACGGCGAGCGTAGTGGCAACTGCCGGACTGGTGGCGTCGAGCGACGACTGGTCATCGTCAGAACCCAGTTGGGCGTACCAGCTGAGCAGTACCACGGCGGCCGCGATTGCGGCGATCGTCAGCGCCGGTTCGGCGGCGCGCAACGCAACGGCTGTCACCAGGGTCAGGGTCGCCGAGGTCAACGCGCTGGCGAACAGAGGCCGCATCATCCACACCTACCGTCATTCATGTCGCTACGGTAGGGGTCATGGCGGTCGAATCGGTAGGCGACCCGGCCGCGTTGCTGTCTCGGATGTGGACGTGGTTCAAGCGCGTTCTGACGCGAACGGTCAGTTCGTGCTTCCGATTTCGGGTCACTGGGCTGGCGGCAGAGGCTGCATTCTTTGCGATCTTGTCGCTGCCGCCTTTGGTTTTTGGGCTCGCCGGAACGATCGGCTTCATTGCTGAACGGTTCGATGTCGCGCAGATTGACGTGCTGAAGGATCGCGTTCTCGACCTTGCTTCGCGAGCGTTGACGCCTGACACCGTCGATGCCGTCATCGCGCCGACCCTGGATGACGTGCTGGACTCGGGTCGCATTGACGTGATCTCGGTCGGTTTCGTTCTGGCGCTGTGGTCTGGTTCGCGCGCACTCAACGTTTTCATCGACACCATCACGATCATTTACGGACTGGGCGGACACCGCGGCATCGTCAAGACCCGCGCATTGTCATTCACGATGTACGTGGTGGCGCTGATGGTCGGCATCGTGCTGGTTCCCCTGATTTTGGCCGGCCCTGACGTTGTTGCCGATGTGGTTTCAGACCGCTACGCCCCACTTCGTGAGTTCTACTGGCCCACCGTGCTGGTGTTGTCAGTGGGATTCATCGCGACGCTCTATCACATTGCCGTCCCAGTGAAGACGCGTTGGAGGCTGGCGCTGCCGGGCGCCGCGTTCACTTTGTTGCTTTGGGTATTCGGCAGTTTCTTCGTTCGCTGGGCCCTCGGCTTCACCAGTGGCGGAATGTCGATCTACGGCCCCCTGGCCGCTCCAATCGCAGTGCTTTTGTGGCTCTACGTCATTTCGATCGCGGTGCTGATTGGGGCTGCGATCAATGCCGCGATTGACGATGTCGCTGTCCACGACGAGGCTGCCGCCTAGTCTTATCTCGTGAAGCGATTCCAGAGCGCCCTGATCATTATTGGCGCACTCGCCCTGATCGCGGCGGGCGTGGTGGCTGTGTTCCTCCGCGACGAAGCGCCCGAGGGCGCTTCGCCGGAGTCGACTGAGAAGCCCGTGTTGATGATGAAGACGAAGGGTGTGGAGAAGTCCATTACCGATCGTCTCTCTGCCACCACGGGACGCAAGGTTGTGGCCGAATGCCCCGACGAAGTCGAACAGACCGTCGGCACGAAGTTCGATTGCGATGTGTGGTTTGAGGACGACAAGGAGACCCGCACGGTCGCCGAGGTCAAGATGACCGGCGGTGGTGGCAAGTTCAACTGGAAGACGGTCGATTCCAAGGACCTCAAGGACAAGGACGCCGACGCCGAAGCTCCGTGAGCGCAACCCCCGCGCTGACCGAGGGAGGTCGGTGCGCGGGGGAGCGCCACACTCGGGGGCGCGATCGGAGGAAGAGACGCGCCGCCACACAGGTGCTCTCGTTGGTGCCTTGTGAGCCGAGAACAAACATGAGGCTACCCTCGCCTTCGCGATGGGGCGCGGCGGGTATCAACGACTGGTCAGTAACTTTTGCTGGCAGGCTGCAAGGAAGCCGAATCGAGAGCAGATCAACTCGCGGGTGAGCCATGAGGTGAGCCATGGTGTAGGCCAAACGGGGCCGAGCGGTATGAGAAACCCCGGTAATTCTATGGAATTACCGGGGCTGCTGTGGGCGATACTGGGTTCGAACCAGTGACCTCTTCCGTGTCAGGGAAGCGCGCTACCGCTGCGCCAATCG
>JBEBVW010000196.1:0-4519 GCA_040392565.1 Aeromicrobium sp.
TCACGATGAAACTGTTCCGGCCGTGGATCCCAGAGCGTGTCCGGACTCGGATCTTGCGGTTCTTGACCTGGACTGTCCACGGTGACATGCGCCGACTGGGGTTTAAGCCACTGCTCGACCGGGCTCACCCCACGACGAGCGCGACCGTCGTCAATGACATCGCCTACCACCGGATCCGGGTCAAGCAGGGGATCGACAGTGTTGAAGGGCGATCGATCCGTTTTGTCGATGGGGAGACCGCCGAGTTCGACGTGTTGATCGCAGCTACCGGGTATGAGATCGAGATCCCGTTTATATCGCCGGACGTCTTCGACATCGTCGATAACCATGTCCCGCTGTATGAACGCATCGTGGCGCCCGATCGACCAGGCCTGGCGTTCATCGGCATGATCAACTCCACCGCAGCTCCCCTCAACTGGCTGTTCCAAGCGCAAGCCGAATGGCTCACGCCGTTCATTACCGGCGATGCGCAATTGCCCGATCCGGCCGAGATGCACGAGGCGATCGAGGCCAATGACCAGTACTACCAGCGGCGTTACCGCAATTCATTGCGCCACACGATCGAAGAAGAACACACCCGTTATCGGCGGAACCTGCGCCGATCTCTGGCCGCAGCCCGCAAACGGGTTGGGTCAAACCGCTCAACCAACTGACGCGTGATCAACGCACTTTTAAAGGAGATCTTTCGTGACCGACCTCGGTGTTCTTAACGAACACGAATCAATGCAACTGTTGACCGCGCACGGTGTGCGCGCACCCAGGCGCTGGTTGATCGGTCCAGATGACCCTGCCTCAATCCCTTCCGACGAGGCAGCGGGGATCACCGCGTTCGTGCTGAAGATCTCCAGCACTGAAGTCGTGCACAAAAGTGATATCGGCGGCGTTGTACTGGGAGTTGCACCGGAGAAACTTGCGGTTGCCATCAACGAACTGCGCGCTTTGATTGCCGAGCGTTCGATCACCGCCGACGGCGTGCTGGTGGTGGAGATGGTCGACGGTGATGCCGAGATCATCATTGGCGGCTATGACGACCCGGCATTCGGGCCGTGCGTCATGGTTGGTGCAGGTGGCGTGCTGACTGAAGTGCTGGGGGACGTCTCGTTTGGGGTATGCCCCATTACTCGATCCGATGCAGAAGCGATGGTCCGATCGCTTCGCATTGCCCCACTGCTAGACGGAGTTCGCGGCCGTCCTGCTCTCGACTCAGGTGGGGTCGTTGATGCATTGCTGTCAATCGGTGGTGCCGATGGCCTGTTGGTGACGCGCCCCGATGTAGTCGAAATCGATATCAACCCCTTGAAGGTTTCAGTGTCCGGGGCCGTGGCAGTCGATGCAATGGTCAGACTGCACGCCGAGGACGACAACGAAGAGCAACCTCGCATGGGGCTTTCGGCTGTCGACCTCGACCGAATCCTGCACCCGACTGCCGTTGCCGTTGTCGGCGCTTCAGGCTCCGGCGGCGCGCCGGGCAATGTGTTCTTGAGCAATATTCGCGAACAAGGCTTCTCTGGGCGAGTCTTCCCCGTTCACCCCAAACTCGAGTCGATCGATGGTCTCCCGACGGTCAAGAGCCTGGCCGATCTGCCGGTTCCGGTTGATTATGCGTTTGTCGCGGTCGCTGCGCCACGTGTTCCCGGCATTATTGAATCTGGTTCCGGCAAGGTCGGAGTCGCGCAGGTCATGTCTAGCGGTTTTCGCGAGACCGAAGACGGCCAGGATCTTGAACGAGAACTCGTAGCAACGGCCCGTCGTGTCGGTACACGCATTATCGGTCCCAACTGTTTGGGCGTGTATAGCCCAGCTGGCGGATTGAGCTTCGTCAGCCGTTCCCCCAAGGAAAGCGGTGCCGTTGCGCTTATCAGCCAGAGCGGTGGCATCGGAGCAGACGTGGTCCACCGCGGTGCCGCCGCGGGCGTGCGTTTCTCAGCGGCCGTCACGATCGGAAATGGCGCAGATCTAGGCGCCGCAGACTTCCTCGAAGCGTTCTTGGCGCACGGCGAAACCAAAGTCATCGGCATGTATGTCGAGGACGGAGGTCAGGGGCGTCGGATGTTTGACGTCATGCAGAAAGGCCCGCACAAGCCGGTCGTCATCCTGCGCGGCGGGCGGACCGGAGCTGGCCAGGCGACTGCCGCTGGTCACACGGGCTCTATGGCAGGTGCCGGTCATGCCTGGGATGCGTTCGCCCGGCAGACCGGCGCCATTATGGTGGATTCACTGAGCGAATTCGTCGATGTCCTGCATGTCCTTGATCTGGCAATTGCTCGTAGATCGACCGATGTGCCCGAATCTGAAGCGATCTTGCTCGGCAATGGCGGAGGCGTCAGCGTCCTTGGCGCAGACAGCGTCGAGGCCGCCGGCCTTCAGATGCACCGGTTCACTGGTGCAGCGCTTGAGGCGATCGCTGCGCTGGATGTGCCGCCAGGGATGGCAGTCAATAACCCCATCGATATGCCCGCCGGTGCCTTTGAAGTGCGCGACGGTCAAGTCATGGAGGAGGTATTCGACGCCGTCTCCCATGCAGCTGATCAGGCCATCTTCATTCCACATATGAACCTGCCGGTGATTCGCGACAATCTGGTTGACCCCGATCTGGCCGTCGACCGTTTCGTCCGGTCCTGCGGTCGCATTGCAGCAGAGTCAGGTTCGGCCCTGCCGCCGTTGCTGGTCTTGCGCTCGGACGGTTCTGCCGAATCTGATGCATTTCGTCGAGAGGTGACTCAGCGGGCGGCGACCTTCTCGATCCCGGTATTCCGCGAGATCTCTGAAGCCGCACGTGCGGGGCGGCTCGTCCGCAACTGGCTTCTTAGTCGGCAAGTCGCAGAGGGCTCGGCTGATGTCTGAGGCGGTGTGGGACGTCGTTGCGGCTGAAGTCTCGCAGCTTGAAGTCGCCAGGTCCGTCGTGACGGCTGGTGGTACCGATCAACGCATCAGCGTCCCGATCATCATGTGGATTCTGCGCAATGGTTCGTCGACAGTCATCGTCGACACCGGAACCCACGCGCCAGGTACCAAGGCAGCCGCAGCGCACTCGCATCCGCTCATACAGCGGCCGGGGCTGTCGCCAATCGAGGTACTCGGACGGCTCGGCGTTGACCCAATGGGCGTCACGCATGTGGTCAACACTCACCTGCATTGGGATCACTGTTCGAATAACGATCTGTTCGAGAACGCTGCCGTCTATATCCAGGCGCGTGACATCATCGCCAGCCTCGATCCGCCAGTGGGACAAGAGCTGTCGTGTGAGAGTGCAAGAGTTGGCATGACGCCGCCGTGGCTGAAGGCCTTCGATCGAACTGTCCCAGTTTGGGGAGATTTCTCGTTGCTGCCTGGCGTGACGTTGTTGGCATTGCCTGGCCATACCCCAGGTAGTCAGGGCGTCTTGGTGTCCACCGACGGCGGCGAAGTGCTATTGGCAGGCGACACCGTCCCGATCAACTGCAATGTCCATTCCGATGCAATTGCTCGTCCGGGCCTGATTGGAAGCCCCGATGAGATCGACCAAACCTTGCTGCGGGTCCAAGAACTGGGCGTTCCGGTGTTGGCAGCGCACGATCGACCAGCGAGATCAACCGAACTATTCGAGGGGATCTGGCAGGTCCGCCTCGGTCAAGACAACTCAGAGGTAGGCAATTCATGACGTGGGATAACGCAATCGCTGACCTTCAGCGTCGACGTGAAATCGCCCATCAGCTTGGCGGCGAGCAGGCGATCAGTCGTCAGCATGATCACGGCAAGCTCACGGCTCGTGAACGGATCGGGCGGCTGCTCGACGATGATTCATTCCGCGAAATCGGCGCGCTAGTTGGCAAAGCGATCGACGCCGCCGACGGCTCGCTGAAGGATTTTCAGCCGTCGAACATCGTGATCGGCGAAGGCGATGTTGACGGGCGTCGGGTCGTTGTCTCGGCTGACGATTACACGATTCGCGCTGGCTCGTCGGAGGCTGCAGCGCCTGACAAGTGGCAGTACGCAGAGCAGCTGGCGCTGCGTGAACGCAAGCCGCTGGTCCGTTTTGTCGATATGGCAGGCGGCAGCGTCAAACTGCTTAAGCAGTCAGGTGCGTCAAAACTTCCGGGCTATCCCCAGTGGCCCTGGGTCGAAATGATGTCGTGTATTCCGGTCGTCGGAGTTGCAGCCGGACCGTGCGCGGGTCTTGGCGCACAGAAGGTCGCTGCAAGCCACTTCTCGGTACAGGTGGCCGGTGTTGGCCAGGTGTTTGCGGCCGGTCCACGAGTTGTCGAACCTGGCATCGGTGAAGTCATCGATAAGGAAGACCTGGGCGGCGTTGCCGTACATGCCAAGGGCAGCGGCGTGGTCGACAACTTTGCTCGTGATGAAGGCGACGCGATTGAGCAGGTCCGCAGGTGGCTGTCGTACTTGCCGCGAAATGTGTGGGAGATGCCGCCAGTCGTGACCTGCGCTGAACCAGTTGACCAACTGGTGCCGGAGTTGCGGGACGTTATCCCGGTCGACACGCGAAAGGTCTATCGTGTCCGCCGGTTGATCGAGCTGGTCG
>JBEBVW010000197.1:0-4518 GCA_040392565.1 Aeromicrobium sp.
TTCGCCGCGATCTGGGAGGCGCAGGCGCCGCATCATCCCGATGTGCTGACGCCGGCGGAGTGGCGTATGGCCCCGCCGTACGCCACGGCACGTCCACCGCATGATCGCGCAGCGCCAAGGGGTCAGCATCGATGCAGTCAAGTTCCATCTGAGCCACATCATGGACGAGCTCGGCCTGAAGAGCAGGGCACAACTGCAATCCTGGAATGGCATCCCGATCGACAGTGCCCTACGGCACGGCACGGCACGGCAGAAGGAGTCGCCACAGAAAATCCATCAGTGCATGAGGTGTGTGACGAATCCCTGGGCCTGGGGACGCTGGAGGGGACGTGGTCTCAACCAAGCAGAGGCGCATCTGCTGAAGGCGATTCGCGGACACGTGTCAATCAGTACCGGCGGCGAGACAGTCGCAGCAGATTCTTATGTAGATGGTGACCTTCGGCGACGCCTTTTCGCCCTTGTGGGTTGAGGTGATTTTGCATGCGACCCGACGAAGGACCGAAGGGACAGGACGAACTGCTGTGCCGGCAGTGTGGGCTACCGGTTCCGACCCAGAAGACGGGAAGGCCGCGCAAGTACTGCTCGCAAAGCTGTCGGCAGCAGGCCTACGAAGAGCGCCACGGCCTTGAGCCCTGGACCGAGCGGCACCGCAAAGACGACGACGGTTTCGCTGCCCTGGAGAACAACGCGTCGCGTCAGGCGAGGCGCGACGTGCAGCGCCAGTTGGCCCGTGTCACGCAGAAGGCAGCCCACGACCCGGGCGCCTGGTACGTCAGCAAAGAGAAAGTGCGCAGCGTCTGCTTCGACAACCCATGGCTGTGCCTCGAAGTGGTCGTCAGCGATCCGGCGTATTGCGCCGTCGTCCTCGATCACCTGAGCGAAGTGATCTGGCCCAGAGACTTCCCGGCCGACCGAGTGCGGTGGGACTTGTGTGTACAGAGCATCTTGCGGCTGCGCAGTCACGTCGATCTGGTCACTGGCGCTACACCTTCGGACCCATTGCCCTTGGGTCCGCCGAGCTCGTCGAAGGGAGTGGGCCGTGACTGACCTTCAGATCGACCCACCCACTGATCGGCTGTGGACGATCAAGGAGGTCTCGTACTTCCTCGGGATCCCCGTAGCGACCCTGCACTACTGGCATCACCTCGGCCAGGGGCCAGCGTGTAGTCGCATCGGACGTCACCTGCGCTACCGCTCGCAAGATGTCCACGCATGGGTCGACGAGCAGATCAGCGGCTGATCGAGGCGGGCAGCGATGGCGCACGTGAACAAGCGGCCCGATGGTCGCTGGCGCGCGAGGTACCGCGATCCAGCCGGTCGCGAGCATTCGCGTCACTTCGACCGCAAGCTCGATGCGATGCGATGGCTCGACGAGATCACCACATCGCTGGTGACCGGACACTACGTCGACCCGGACGCAGGGAAGGTGCTGTTCAAGGATTACGCCGAGCGGTGGCGAGCGGCACAAATCCATCGTCCCGACATCTCAAGCGCATGTCGAGACTCTGCTGCGCCGTCACGCCTACCCACATTTCGGGGATCGCCCGATAGGCACGATCCTGCCCGGCGAGATCCAAGCCTGGGTGCGCATGCTCGGAGACGACGACGCGGGCAGCGGGCGGCGAGCCCTCGCACCCTCGACCGTGAGCGTGGTCCATGGGGTGGTGTCGGGTGTGTTCAAGGCAGCAGTGCGGGACCGGATGATCATGACCAACCCATGCGAGGGCACGCGTTTACCCAGGGTCGAACGAGCACGCGTGGTTCCACCCACAATTGAGCAGGTCGAAACCCTACAAAGGGCGATGCCCGATGAGCTTCATGCCCTCATCGTTCTCGCGGCCGGCACCGGCATGCGGCAAGGTGAACTACTCGGCCTGACGGTGGATCGGATCGACTTCGAACATCGCGAACTCCATGTCGATCGGCAACTCATCACCGACAGTTGGACTCGGACGCGCTTCGGCCCACCCAAGACTCCCGCCAGCAATCGGACCATCCCACTCCCCCAGGCCGTCGTCGACGCGCTCACCGATCACATCACGAGGTTCCCTCCGGGGCCTCATGGCCTCCTGTTCACCTTCGATGGCGAGCCGATCACCCGGCAGGTCTTCGGCCACTTGTGGCGACCGGCCGCCCGAGCCGCTGGCATCCCTCACGGCAAAGGCGTGCACCTCCTGCGGCACTACTACGCGTCGCTGCTGATCCGCTACGGCGAGTCGATCAAAACGGTCCAGGATTGCCTCGGCCACGCGACCGCAGCCGAGACTCTTGATACCTACAGCCACCTGTGGCCGGATTCGGCCGACCGCACCCGCGAAGCCATCGACGAGGCGTTCAGAAACCGCTTCACGCCCACTGCCGGGCCAGAGGACCCCACGATCCCGTCACCGTCGAATCCGCCTCCGCCTGAAAGAGAAGTCCGGCCAGATGAGTCGCTTCGTCGTAGCCAGGAACGTCACCAGGAGCATCAGCAGCGACCGTGGCGTAGCGGGCCGACCAACTCGTGGGGTCCGGCACGCTGAATGTGGCCGGTAGGACCAGTGACCGCACCCGGCGTTTGGTGACGACCGCCATGCGAAGTGCTGCCGCATCGACTGTCTGAGCGGTGGCGATGATGCCGACGTCGACCGATCGGTGGTGGACTACGCCGAAATCCGCCTGAAGCGGCTGTTGAACGGTGATCTACCTGTCGTGGGTGTGGTTGCCCTCTACGTCGATGTAGTGGACGGTGATCGCGCGGATGTCATCCTCAAAGATGAGAAGGCAACTGGCGTCAACAGCGATGTCTTTCGTTGGATCATCTGCCGGCGAGAACGAAAGAGGTCGACTGAGCGCGATACTGCGCCCGCGGCCCCCAATCGGCGTCCCATCGGACGACCAGAACTGACCACGCACGACCCGACCGGTTGTTAGCTCGGCCTCCAAGTACGACGACTCTGCCGCACGCCCGCGATGAAGGGCCGCCAGCCATGTCGAATCACTGGACCTTTCAGTTCCCCGGAGCCAGTAGCCGAACACGATCAGCAGTGCCAGGGCGAGACTTGCCATCAATCCGATACCGGCGAGTCGGGCAACAGCAACGATATCGTCAGCGTTCGCAGATGAGGGGTCGTCAAGCGTTCCAAGTTGCTCAGCGACGGTGTCGGGTGCCGCCAATGCGATCACTAACCCAACAGGTCCCGTGATCCCGAGACCGAATGCAATGAGGGTCAGCGATTCTTCAATAGTCGTTCTGTTGATCGCTGCTCTGCGGTATTTGGCGGTACCGGAGAGCGCGACGAACCCCGGGACGAGAGCCCACAGGAACAGAACGCCGACAATTGAGGCTGGCGCCACGACCGCGTCTCAGTCTGAGGTGCTTGAGCCGGAGTCTGCTTGTGCCGGAGCATCCACCGGTGCTGCTGGCTTCGGAACGCCGATCAGCGCTTGTTGATTGACGACGTTCGCCCCATGCGAGAACTCGCCCTCTTGCGCTCCCGGCTTGTTCGCAGGATCCCGGCGAGCCTTCTTCTCAGTGTTCATTTGGCCATGGTGGCAGAAACCGATCGAATCACGCCAGGATCGCCGACTGACACGTGTCGCGCAGCAATACTGAATCCCATGATTGCACACAGCAGTGCGAACGGTCAGACTTCACGGACAGGCGGCGCCATCGTCCTCGAACACGTCGATCCAGTTGCGGTCGGATTCACAGACGACAACTCCGAGGGGATGCGGCTACTCGTACGCTGCGCCACCCACCTGGTCGAACAATCGCTCGACCCTTCCGAGGTGACACTCGTCGTTACCGGTGACTTCGTGCAGTCCGTCAGGGACCGGACGCTATCTCAGTATCACCGTGAGAACTACGACGCTGACCGCGGTACCGGTCAGGCGTTCGCCAAGACGATGACACTCAACGATGGGTCGACAGCCGTCCTACTGTCCGCTCAGGGTTTCGCAGCGGCGCAGTCCGGCGATCAAGAGACCATCGAGATCATGGCGCGGACTGCGGCCCACGAGTCGATGCATGTTGCGATGAATCAGGCGGGCGAGGGATTGCAGGAGTACAGCGATCGGCCGGCCGCTCGCCAGAACTTTCTCGCCGCAGCCGACACCGTCGTTAGCGAGTACCGCGCCGAGGCTGGCGTTTACGAGCTGGACCCTCCATATGACGGTCAAGGTTGGGATCTGATCGAAGTTCTCGACGATCTACAGCAACGACTCATCGCTGCCGATGACGCCTACCAGGTATCGCTCGACGTGGAGGCGCTCCGCATGGCTGTTGGTACGTGGGCCGTTATTGCCTGGAGGCTGTTCGGATACGTTGCAGCCGAGGTGAATGCCGAGTCCCGTTCGATTCCGGACGCCTGGCGGACCTCACCGACGTGGATTGACATGGTGGGAGGTCGCTGGGACAAGCTGCAACTGCTGCTCGCCGCGGTTCCGAGTGGCCGTGTTCGCGCGGACCGCAGCGTGTTGAACCACGCAATCGAGCAGATCGCCGATCTATTCGATGAGTGGCTACAGTTCCTCGGA
>JBEBVW010000198.1:0-4425 GCA_040392565.1 Aeromicrobium sp.
GGCGCGGGAACGCCAGTGGGGTTCGGGTAGTACAGCGCTCCGTTCACGGCCACTTCGCGGGCCAGTTCCACAAGAGCATCGGTGACGGCGATAGTGCGCGCTGTCGCTTCACGGTCGCCGATCGCGGCGTTGGCAACGCGGTGCGTGGTGCCTTCGATTCGTTCGCGAGCGGCGCGTCCTTCGTCGGTGATCGCGCGGAACTCATCGACCCAGCCGCGCATGTGTAGCTGCTCGTAAGCGTCGTCCCACGCTTGCTCACTCCACCCGCGCGACTCGCGCTGGCCTTCGGGGACGAGTCCGGCGGCGGAGGCCAGCGCGTTTGCGGTTGCGCCGTCAATTCCGGCGGCCGTCAGCACTGCGATGTGGGCGTCGCCGTGAAGTTCGCGCAACCATGTCGCGTGGTGCCAGAGCCGGCCGACGTCGTCGCTCGGCGGCACCAGTTCGGCGTGTGCAGCAGCCAGCGGTTTTCCAGCAAAGACGGTGCGACTGCGCACTTCGTCAAGGTGCGAGGCGACGTCGTGGACAGTGTCGTTATCGCCGATCGCCTCGGTCACCGCCTCGCGGGCTGCATCGACTCGCGCCTGCAGAATTGCATCGCGATCAGCCATCCGCCAGGCGTCCGGCAATGCTCGGGCCACTTTCTCTGGAGCGAACCCATGGAACAGCGCCGTGACGAGTCCGGGCCCAGGCGTGCCCACTGCGGCGGCACGCGAGGCGAAGTACCCCATCCAGAAACCCTGCAGCCCGAGCGCCTGGTAGCGGGCGGTAGCGCGCGGCGTGAAGTAGATCGGATCGTGGATCGCTTCGACGGCCTGCCAGAACTCGGGTGAACTCACCTGCCCAGCGTAGTAACCGTTGAACACCATGAGGCCATGGCTATTGGGCACTCCTCATGGCATGCACGCCATGAGGAGTGCGTGAACACCATGACCTCATGGTGTTCTAGCGACTGGGCGACGGTGGCGCGCTATCGTCCGGTCGTGCACACGATCACACTCCCCGAACTCGCAGCACTCGCAACCAAGGTCGGCAAAGCGCCGGCGGCACGGTTCTCGATTGCCCCGGCCGACGAGGTGGTGCTGCCGCATGTCGACGGTGTCTTGGCCGGAGTCGCCGAGGTGGACATCACGCCTCCGCCGGGCATGCCGAAGGCGGGCTTTTCCAAGAACGCTCACGATGGGATCGGCTTTCGACATCGGCTTCGCGCCCGCGTGCTGCACCTGCGGTCGGGATCGGCATCGGTCGCGTGGGTGCAATTGGATCTGTTGGCTGGATCCTCTCTGCTTCAGCACCTGATCGCCCACGAGATTGCGGACCGAACCGACATCGGGCTGTCTGGCCTGATGCTCGGCGCCACGCACACGCACGCAGGCCCGGGTCAATTCGACGCCTCGGACTTCTACAACCGATTCGCCTCTAATCGTCCCGGCTTCGATCCGGCGTGGACGGCATGGTTGGTCGAACGGATCGCCGGCGCCGTCGTGCAAGCGCACGATTCGCGCCAGCCTGCCCAGGTGGCGACCGGTCGGATCGACGTCTGGGGCGCCACCCGCAACCGTTCGCTCGCGCCCTACATCCGCAACGACGTGGAGGATCAACGGCTCGATCCGGAGCGCCGCTTCGGTGCAGTGAACCCATGGCTGCATCAGGTGCGGGTCGACACGATCACGGCGGATGGAACCGAACCGCTCGCCGCCTGGTCGGTGTTCTCGATCCACGGCACGGGCGTGAATCACCACAACACCGAATACCACCCAGACGTGTGGGCCTATTTGGTCGATGAATTCACTGGCCGAGTCGGCGGCGATTTCGTGGCAGCTGCGGTTGAGGGAACTCACGGCGACGCCGCTCCAGCTCTGCGGCCAGGACGCGCTGGCTTCTTGGAGAGCGAACGGATCGGCCGGATGATCGGCAGTCGCGCGGCCGATCTGCACGAGCAGCTCGCAGCGCAGTTGACCGACCGGGTCGATCTCTCAGCGGTGCTCCATGAGGTCGACCTTGATGCCCCAGATGGTGGCGAAGTAGCCGGTGTGCGGCTTCCGTTGCCCGCGCTCGGCGCCTCGCAGGTGGCCGGAGCCACCGAGAACCTGACCCCGGTGATCTCCAAGATCCCGCCGATCAGCCCGGGTCACCCCAAGCGGCGTGGGCGTGGCCCGCACGGTGAAAAGTGGGTGCTGGGTTCGCAGCGACTGCAGTCGAAAGTTCTGCCGAGGTCCGGATTCCCGCGGGTGCTGTCGGTTCAAGCCTTGCGCATTGGCGGTTTGCTGACCGTCGGTTTCCCGTTCGAGATCACCACCGAAGCGGGCCGCCGGATTTCCGAGGCCAGCGCGGCGGCGGGTATCGATGCTGAGGTCGTGGTCGCGTCGGTCACCAACGGCTACTGCGGCTATTGCACGACCGCCGAGGAGTATTCGCTGCAGTTTTACGAGGGTGGTCACAATTTGCATGGCCCGAAGACCGAGGCGTGGCTCAGTGCTCAAGGGGCGCGACTTGTCGCAGCGCTCGCCGGCGAGGCTGCACACCAACGGTCGGTGCTTCCCGAACGCCGCTTTGACCTGCACGTTCACCGCTACTTGGCGGTGGCAGACGGACAGGATTCGGTTCAGTTTGACGGAGCGGCTCGATACGTCGACTCATCGGGCGAAGACCCCGACTTTTGGCAGCAGGCGTGGCAGGGCGGAGCGCCAGGTTCGCTCACTTGGCACGAACCCATCGCCCGCGTCGAGGTAGAAACCGACGGCAGTTGGCACACGTTCGCCGACGATCAGGGCACGTCGATCGGCGTGACCTGGCAGGGCAAGAACCGCTATGTCGCTCGCTGGTTCTCGCCTTGGCTTGGTGGCGACCGCCGCTTCCGGTTCGTCATCAACGGAACTGCTGGCGACCCGTTTTGGTGCGGTCCGTCAGCTGTCAGCCGGTGACGTGTTCGAGCACCCAGTCGATGAGCGTTTTACCGGCTCGCCAGTCAGCACGGATCTTGTCGAGCAGTTCGGGAGTGTGGATGTATGGAGCGAAGCCGTGATCGCGACCCAGGGTGAGGGACCTGTGACGGAGTAGTTCGATGCGCGGATGATCGGCGTCGTAGCCGCGAGGTGACGTCTTGAGTCGGTCTCCACCGAGCTCGAATCCGTCGCGCTGTAATTTTGCGACGATCTTCTCCAGTTTGGGGCCGTACTTGTCGTGCGCGATCGCTTCGCGGAACGACGCGAGTCTGGCTGGCGACGCTTCATAGAAGCCGACACCTGTCCGCACCCCGGGCGCCCCAACCTGCACGTAGTAGCCGGCTGCTGGTGCGACGCCGACGAACCCGCCTTGGTGCGTCTTGAACGGCGTCTTGTCTTTGCTGAACCGCACATCGCGATAGGGCCGGAAGATTTTCATCGCGCCGAATTCGGGCTCAAGGGCGACATCGAGCGCCTGGAATGGTGCCTTCACCGCCTCGGCATACACCGCCTTGTTGGCCTCCCAAAACGACTTGGTGTTATCCATCTCCAGGTCGTCGTAGAAGTCCAGCGCGGCAATGGGAAAGCCTTCGAAACTCACAACTTCACCCTACGGGCCCTCCGGTCGTGGCGTGAGTTTCCCGCTACTACCTTCATGACTGCGAGACTGGGCACATGAGCGAGCTTGAGATCGATGTCCGGGTAGTGCTCGTGTTCGCCGGGCTGATGTTTCTGTGGGCGCTGGTGTTGGGGCAGGTGAAGTACCGCCAGATCGTGGCGTCCGCCGAAAGCCAGGCGCATCCGTACACCGACATCGCTCACCGCGCGGCGCTGATGTATTCGTTCGCGCTGATCCTCATCGCGGTGTTTGCCGCGCTGTCGGCGTGGTCGACAACGGTGGATCTGATCGCCGCCGGTGTGCTGATGTTCTATTTCGTGATCTCGGTGGCGTCCTACATGGTTCATGGATTGCGTCGCGACACCGCTAACCAGTTGGCTGGAGCGCCACCGTCGATGGGGTTCTTCATGGCCTCGCTGGTAGTCGGCGAGATCGGCGGCTTCTTAGTGCTGTTCAGCGGATTCTTGGTCCAACAGTTCTAGGTAATGAAGCAAAACACTTCATTGTTTAGGTGATAAAGGTATATGCTTCATTCTGAGGTGAATGAAGCATGGCTCTCATGGCAACGCTGATCGGCGACGTGGTGGCATCGCGGCAGATTGCTGACCGAAATCAGTTGCATGGTCGCCTCGCCGATGTTCTGGATCGAGTCAATGAGCACTTCGATCCGACCACTCCGCTTCGATTCACTGTGGGCGATGAATTCCAGGGAGCGTTTGCGACGATCGAATCGGCCGCGCGCGCCACACTCCACCTTCGGGTCGGCCTCCTTCCGGTCGCCGACCTTCGACACGGACTGGGCTGGGGCGAGGTCTCCGTCCTGCAAGAAGATCCGCGAGTCGAGGACGGGCCCGGTTGGTGGGC
>JBEBVW010000199.1:0-4391 GCA_040392565.1 Aeromicrobium sp.
GATCACATGCGAAATCACGGGTTCATTCGTGCGGCAACAGGGTGGGAACTGTCCCCCGCCTACGACATCAATACCGACATCGAAAAAGCACACACCTCATCATCGGCCGTCGACGGACACGACGGGCCAGGCAAACTCGACGCCCTCATCCGCAACGCTGACTACTTCCGGCTCGACGACACCGCAGCCATCACGATCCTCAAAGAGATCAACGACGCCGTCGACAGTATCGACGACGTCGTCGCCGACTACCCCACCAGCGACACCACCAAGCAGCTCCAAGAACTCCTCAACAGTCGCCCAACCCGCTGAACTGCTTCGGCCGATGACAGCGGGTCCGTCGGAAACTCTGCGTCAGCCCCCAGGGCGGGTATCTTCTCGAAGGGATCACACTCGAACGCTCCCGAGCGCCGTGGTGCTTTATGCCCGCATGAGACGTTCAGGCGACCCTCTCGGGTTTCGCTGATCTGCGGGCACGCAGGTGGCTGAACGCGATGGTGAGGGCGAGACTCACCACGACAAGTGTGAGGTTCAGGAGCCCGTAAGCCCAGAAATCGGCTTCGCTGTAGGAGATCGGGAACGTGGTGGGTGCAGGGCCGAAAGCGCCGGACTCACTCGCGCCGCCAAAGCCGCGCTCGTCGGCCATCCAGGCGAGCAGCACGGCCAGCGTCTGGAATGTGAACAGCAGGCTCTGCGCAGCCAACGTGATGGCCACGGCACCAGTGCGCGATCTCACCAACCAGCCGATGAGCGGTGCGGCCACAACGGTAAAGATGATGTTCATGACAGCGCCCTTCTGTTGTGTGCTGGTGACTGGTGTTGAGCCCAGGGACCGGATAGGTGACGGCTGGCGATCTCCCGCCCGGCCGCGTACATCAGAAGCCATCGGATGGGACCCTTGATCGACTCGCCTTCTCCGTGACTCCAATCGGTGTCGGAGGCTATTAGTCGCACGCCGCGCAGTGGGCGGCGGAGCCTCATCGCCGGCCGGCGGTTCAACTGCAACACCCGATCGAGGGCCACCTTCGCGGCGTCGGCCGGCATCGGGTGGTCGATCCCGAGCGGGACGGCAATGTCTTGGGAGTGGACGAGAATGTCCAGCAGCGGCTCCTTCTCGCTGACAACGGCGACGCGACGGCGCGTTCCCCTGAAGCCACGCAGGGTGCTGATGATTTCCTCATGGTTCAGGGGGCTGGTTACTGCAGTTCGGCCGATCATGACGTTAGTGCGGAAGCCGGCCTTGATCAGCGGGACGAACATGTCACCCAGACTGGCCTGGGCGAAGGTCAGGTGGGCGGCGACATCACGCACGCTCCAGCCATCACACAGGGAGGGCTGCTGCCACTGCTCTTCGTTGAGCCCAGCCAGCAGGTCGCACAGCGCCCACCGCTGGCTGTCGATGTGACCCCACAGGGTGTCGCTGTCCATGACCACCTCAATTAGTACGATAATCTGACTAATATTGATCCGGGTCGGGAGGTGTGTCAAGTGACAGAATCGGTCAACCTCGGGGTCTTAATGTTCGTGGCCTACCGGGCGCTGGAGCAGCGCGCGCATAAGGCGGCGGTCGAGGCAGGGGGAAACATCACAGCAGCGCAAGCTCGCGTGGCCGCACGGATCGGGCCGGACGGTACTCGACTCACTGACCTTGCGGCCCAATCGCAGGTGACAAAGCAGACCGCCGCCCACCTGGTGAATGAACTGCATCGCGCCGGATACGTCGAACGAGTGACAGATCCCGAGGACGGGCGTGCGCGGCTCATTCGACTTACTGCGGCCGCCGAACCGCTGGTGCACGCGGCCAACGCCGCCGTCGCCAAAGAACTCGCGGTGTGGCGCGGACACCTCGGGGCGACCCGAATGGAACACCTGCAAGAGGCGCTGACGATGCTCCGTGACATCACCGACCCGTGGGCATAGCTACGTGGTCAGGTCACCATCACGGCCACTTGGTCCTGCCCGGCCATCTCTTGCCCACAAATGGCCCACGCTCGAATCCTGCGCAGGTGTCTCACGCAGACTTGAAGTGCCCCAAGAGAACCTCACGCATCGCCGCGACGTCGACCGAGCCTTCCGGTCCCGGAGAGGAACCTGGCGGGACACTTCGGCCAAACCACGTCTATGCCGCGTGTCGAGAACGCTCCTCCATTGAGCGGCCAGTCCGCCTCCACGAAGCAGAGCACGCCACGGCCAGTCTGTGGCACCGCCCGTGTGCGCTGCCCAGTCCCGACTCGCCGGCGATGACGCAAAGCAGCCCCACAACGTTCACGTCACGGTGTTGCGTTGCCGGTAGACGGGTACTTACGCCTCAGACTTCAAGAACTCAATGACACGTGGAATCACATGGTCCGGCTGTTCGATGATGATGGAGTGTCCTGCATCTGGAATCGTCCACAGTTCGCAGTTAGCGATCCCGTCAGCCAGTTCAGTTGACCAGTCTGGTGGCCGAACCTGGTCCTCGCCGCCGCTGACCACGAGCGTCGGCGCCTTGACGCCTGAGAGTTCTGATACGGCGCTGGGTCTGGTGATCACTCCCCGGATCGCGTGGACAAGGCCTGGGGACAAGTTCGCAAAGTGCGCTCCCCAACGAGCGACGGAGTCTGCGTTGGCTGGGTTGGCTCGATACGAAGCGCCCAGCATGATCTCTGTTGTCGTCTGAACCAATTCGTCGTTGAAGCCTTCTGCTTCGACGGTGTCGGCGATGGGGTGGAATGCCTCTAGGTGTTCCGGAGGCTCTTGGCGCACCGAAGTTCCCAGCAGCACGAGGCGATCGATCAAATCAGGCCGCCGGGCGGCCACGCGAACCGCTACGTCACCACCCATTGACTGGGCGACAACGTGGACGCTGTCTACGTTGAGGTTCTCGATCAATGCGATGACGTCGTCGGCGCACTGGTCCATTGTGACTACTTCTGTCGCTGCAGGGCTGAGTCCTTGCCCGCGGAAGTCGGGGCGCACCGTGCGAAATGTTCCCGCAGCAGCTATGGCGAACTCGTCGTACATCGAGTTGTCAATGAACAGAGAGTGCAAGCACACAACGGTGGGGAGTTCGGTTTCCCCACTATCGACGACAAATAGTTCTTCGGACATTTCGCTTCCCTTCTTGAACCTGATCGTCGCACTATAGTCGAACCTGCATTCAGGTTCAATAGACGAGGAGTGGCACCAACATGTCTGTACCCATCACCGATATCCACGCCCAGGCGCTCGCGCAATCGATCGAACTCAGCGTTGAACCTGACGAGTTGGCCGGCTTGCTCCCTGTTCTTCAAGAACTGGCAACGCTCGTTGAACCGGCAACAGCAGCCCCGGTGCCAGTTCAACCTCCCACCTCAGAACGCCACATAACCAGCGCTCGACAAACGGACCCATGGAATGCCATCGCGCGGTGGTGCGACATCCCGCCCACCAGCGAGGGACCGCTCAGCGGGATGAAGATGACAGTAAAAGATTGCATTGCCATAGCGGGAATTCCTATGCAAGGCGGCTCAGCGTTGCTGGTCGATCACGTGCCAACCCAAGACGCGACCATCGTCAGGCGAGCGTTGGACGCCGGGGCATCGATCGTCGGCGTGACCACGATGGACGATCTGGCGCTCGCCGCTTCAGGAGACAGCGGGATCGCAGGCCCTGTTCTTTCACCAGCGGCACCCGACCGGGTTGCGGGCGGATCGTCCGCTGGCGCCGCAGCATCGCTATACCTAGACGGGGTCGACGTCGCGCTCGGCACCGACACCGGCGGCTCTAGTCGTGTTCCCGCTGCCTGGTGTGGCACGTTGGGCATCAAGCCTTCCTACGGTCGGGTTCCCTATACCGGAGCGATCGGCATAGATCAGCTTTTCGATCACATTGGCGTGATGGCTCGTTCCGTCAGACCCATCGCTGCATTGCTCGATGTCATCAGCGGTCATGACGAGAGCGATCCACGCCAACACATGGGCCTCCCCCGGACCACTGGGCTGCGCGCTATTGAAGCGGCACCTGCGGATTTGGCCGGGTGGACAGTGGGACTGGTGCGTGAGGGCTGGCTCGATATTGATCCTTCAGTCGAAGCGGCACTCAGGGCGACTCTCGGCTCACTCGCAAAGCTCGGCGCTTCGTGCAGAGAGGTGCAAATCCCCGAACACCTTGACGCCGGAGCCGTGATGTTCGCGATGTTGTCGGATGGCTTCGGCGCACTCCTGAGATCTGGTGGGTCGGGCTATCAATGGGAGGGCGAATACTGGCCCGAAATCGCCCATCCGCTCAGCCAGGGCTACGCACACAACTCCGCCCATCTTTCGCCGCAGGCAAAGGTTGGGCTTCTCCTCGGTGAGCATCTGCGACAGACCCAGTCAGGAGCGGCCTACGGGCGTGCGGCAAACCGTCGCGGCCCTATCCGTAAGGCCTAC
>JBEBVW010000200.1:0-4319 GCA_040392565.1 Aeromicrobium sp.
ATCTATCACGATCATTTCTCCAGTCTGCGTCGTTGGTCGGGTAAAGACCAGCGTCTGCTGGTTTCGAGGCTCGCAAGCTCGCACCTCGATCACCGGGGGCGGGGATCGCCTCGATCACCGGGGTGGGGGCTACTGGGTGGAGTAGAGGGTGTCGCGGGCTCGTTCGGTGAAGCCGAGGCGGTGGTAGACGGCGAGGGCGGGGGCGTTGTCGGCCTCGACGTAGAGGTCGATGGCGTTGACGCCGGCAGCCCACAAGTGGTCGAGTCCGCGCGCGGTGAGTGCCGTGCCGAGCCCAGTTCCTTGTTCGCTGGGGTCGACACCGACGACGTAGACCTCGCCGATCCCGTCTTCGATCTTGGTCCAGTGAAAGCCGACGATCTGTCCGTCACGTTCGGCGACAAAGAGGCCAGCGTGGTCGAACCAAGGTGATTGCGCGCGGCGGTCGAAGTCGGCCCGGTCCATTGCGCCTTGCTCTGGGTGGGAGGCAAAGGAGCGGGCGTTGACGGCGATGATTCCGTCGATGTCGGCCGGGGTTGAGGGGCGGATGGTGGATTTCGACGTGGGCTTCTGCTGGTTTCGAGGCTCGCAAGCTCGCACCTCAACCAGCGGGTTGGGTGGCAAGCTCGCACCTCGATCACCGGGGGTGGGGGGAGCACCTCGATCACCGGGGGTGGGGGGAGCACCTCGATCGCCGGGGGTGGGGGGAGCGCCTCGATCAGCGGGGGTGGTGCGGAGGATGAGGAGGGTGCGGGTGGGGTGGAGGTTGGTGGAGGCGGCGAGGGCTTGGGCGGCGGGGAGGTCGCCGTGGGCCCAGAAGGTGGTTTCGCCGCGCGCCAACAGATCGTCGAGAACGCGACGGCCGATGCCCTGATTGCGATGCTCGGGGTGAACCGCGAACTCGGCCGGGGCGTCGTCGAAGCCGATCATTGCCGACTGGTCGGTGACCTCCATGACGCGGGGAGTGTCTCCGGAACCCAGAGCGAGGAGGGTCGCTTCGTTGAACGGCGCGACGCCGTCTGCGGCCTCAACCGCGGCAGCGATCTCCTGGACGTTCATGACCGCAGTGCGACCAGGTGCTGCGCGATGGTCGCGGCCATCGCGGTGGCGAACGTTTCGGGAGTGTCGGTCTCCAGTTCGGGGACCACGTGCTGCACGGTGCCCGACTCCAGCAGATCGATCGCGCCGACCCGTTGGGCCTCGGCCAGCTCGGCGGCGTGTTCGACGTCGCCGTGGACGATGGCCGACGCGCCTTCAGGCGGCAGCGGCGATAGCCAGGAGTTCTCGGCAGCGATCACCACGTTCGCGGGCAACAGCGCCAGCGCACCGCCGCCACAGCCCTGACCGAGCAGCACTGAGACGGTCGGCACCTTCATGGTTGACATCCAGGCAATGCAGCGAGCGATCTCGCCAGCGATTGCGCCTTGCTCGGCTTCGGGCGAGAGTTCGGCGCCGGGAGTGTCGATGACCGACACAAGCGGGAGGCGCAGTTCATTCGCAATGCGCATGCCGCGGCGTGCTTCGCGCAGTGCCGCCGGTCCCATTGGGGTGGCAGGGGTTTGCTTGGTGCGGTCTTGGCCGATCACCACACACGGTTGCCCGTCCAGGCGCGTCAACGCCACGAGCATGGCGCTGTCGCGTTCGCCCTTCTCGGTGCCCTGGAGGCGGACCAAGGCGTCGCTGCCGTAGCGGAGGAGTTCGCGCACGCCGCCGCGTTCGGGCTGGCGGGTGATTTGGATTGACTCCCACGACGAGCGTTTCCGCTCGGTGGTACCCGGTCGTGGTGCGCGGGTCTGACTGGTGGGCGGATCGACCAAGATGTTCAGCGCGCGGTCGACCATGAAGGGCAGTTCGTCGGGCAGCACGACGGCGTCGATGATGCCGCGGTTCGCCAAGTTCTCCGACGTCTGCACATTCGGTGGGAACGGGCGGCCGTTCAGCAGTTCATAGACCTTGGGGCCGAGGAAGCCCACCAGCGCACCCGGTTCGGCGATCGTGATGTGGCCGAGCGAGCCCCACGAGGCGAACACGCCGCCGGTCGTGGGGTGGCGCAGGTAGACGAGATAGGGCAGGCCCGCGGCGCGGTGATCCATCAGTGCGCGCGAGATGTCGACCATATGAACGAACGCGGGGGTGCCCTCTTGCATGCGGGTGCCGCCGGACGCGGTGGTCGCCAGCACCGGAATGCCTTCGGCCGTTGCGCGGCGCACCGCAGCCACGATGCGCTTGGCCGCTTCTTTGCCGATGGAACCGGCGAGGAAACGAAATTCGCTCGCGATCACGGCCACGGGTCGGCCGCGCATCAGGCCGCGACCGGTGACGATCGACTCATCTGTGCCAGCGCGTTCGGTCGCCGCTTCCAGCTCGGCGCGGTAAGAATCGTCGAGACCAGAAATGTCGATCGGTTCGTCCCACGAGGCGAATGTCCCGTCGTCAATGACGAGGTCGAGCAGAGCTTGAACGGTCAACGTCGGCATATGCCCATGCTGTCGGTCATGATCCGGCGACGTCCACCGGGGTGTCGGTCTCTGAGCTATCGGTGCTGTCGCGTTCGCGGGTAGCGACGAAGCGATAGCCGACGTTGCGCACCGTTCCGATCAGCGTTTCGTGCTCCACGCCCAACTTCGCGCGCAGCCGCCGCACGTGGACGTCGACGGTGCGGGTGCCGCCGAAGTAGTCGTAACCCCAGACTTCCTGCAGCAACTGCTGGCGGGTGAAGACGCGGCCTGGGTGCTGGGCCAAGAACTTGACCAGTTCGAACTCCTTGAAGGTCAGATCGAGCGTGCGGCCTTCGAGTTTGGCGGTGTAGGTGGCGTCGTCGATGACCAAGCCGCTGGTGGAGATGACGAGCGCTTCGTCCGGGCCAGTGCCCTGAGCCGCGAGGCGGCCAATGCCGAGGCGCAGGCGAGCTTCGAGCTCGGCCGGACCGGCGGTGGTGAGGATGACGTCGTCGATGCCCCAGTCGGCGGCGGCGACCGCGAGGCCGCCTTCAGTGACGACCAAGATGACGGGGCATTCGATTCCGGTGGATTGGATGAGGCGGGTCAGGTTGCGCACTTGGGCCAGATCTTGGCGGCCGTCGACGAGCACCGCATCACACGGCGGTGCATCGAGCAGGGCGCTGGCTTCGGCAGGAAGGACGCGGATGTTGTGGGCAAGCAGGCCGAGGGCGGGCAGGACTTCCACCGATGACTGCGGGCTCTTGGTGAGCAGGAGCAGGTGGGACATCTGTCGCCTCATTCCCGGTAGGTGCCGGATACACGTCGAGGCCAGCCGGTCCGGGAATCCGGAGCGACATGGCCTCGTTGCATGCACCAGAATACGCGATGTGTTCGTTCAGATGCCAGCGCAGGTTTGCGATGACTGACAAGATGCCCACCGTGACCCGTCTGTCTTCCTCGCTGCTGTCCATCGTGTTGGTGGCCTTGATTGCGCTCGCCGCGCACACCGATGTGTGGCTTGTGGCGGCCGTCGTGGTGTTGGTTCAGGTGCTGGTTTCGGCGGCCCCGCGGCTGGCTGATGCGAAGGGTCGCGCGATTTCGACGCCTCGGATGGTTCCGGCGTTGGTGGCTGGTGCGATCGCGACCGCACTGGCATTGAATTCCGATTGGATCGCCGGTGCTGACGGCACCTCGGACGTCTTTGACGCTGCTGACACCGGCTCAATGGCGGGCATTCTGCCGGCCATCGCCGCCGCAGTTTTCGTCACCGCAGTCACTCAGATGGCGCGCAAGGACGGTCGGCGTGAACTGACCGCGGCAGCTGCTTATGCAGTGTCGTTGGCTGCTGCCGCCGCGCTGGCGACGGGCTGGATTGGCGCCGCTCAGTCGCTGGGCTCCCCGATCGCCGTCATCGTCGCTGCGGTGGGAGTGGCCGCCGGTTTGCTCGTGTGGTCGCTGCCGGGCGATCAGATCTTGGTTGGTGGAGTCGCTGTGCTCGCCGGCGCCGTGGCTGGCGGTGCGGTTCCGCTTGTTGTCGACACCTTCGTGACACCGCTGTTCGGCGTTGCCGTGGGTTCGGGCGCTGCCTTGTTCGCGGTTCTGGGTCAGGTCTTGGGTCGAGCGCTGATCAGCGGCCGACGTCACGCGTCGGCGGGCTGGGGTTTCCCGGCCGCCATGTCCGTCGCTCTTGCCGCCCCCATCGCCTTCGTCGGCGGCCAGCTGGTCGCAAGCTCGGCGTTCTAGTCCAACCCCGGTGATTTCGAGGCTCGCAAGCTCGCTCCTCAATCACCGTGTGGTGGCGCTCCTCGGTCACCGGTTCCTCACCCTGGTGGTTGAGGTGCCCGAGGGACGAGGGCCTCGAAACCGTTGGTGGGTTGATCT
>JBEBVW010000201.1:0-4309 GCA_040392565.1 Aeromicrobium sp.
AAAGGAACGGTTTGCTGAGGTCGATGTCAGTCAGCTCGACGTCGTCGACGTCGGGGATCTGATCTTCGACGAACACCGGCTGGCGGTCACCGACAACCCGCCGCTTGGCGCGCTGATACAGGTGCAGCCCCTGGACCTGGCGCTGCATCGGGACCGTGCCCTGGACCGTGGTGATGACCTTGTCGAGCATGCTCATGACTGCGACCGCCTTAGGAGTGCCTGCCCCCTGAGTCTCGCGTCAGGTGACGGCCAACGCAACAGGTTGAGACGCCGTCACGGTCAGGATCGGGTCAAGACTTCGTCAGGTCTTCGGCGAACATCACGATGATGCCGCTCGGTCCACGCACATACGTGAGCTTGTAGATGTCCTGGTAGTTCGCGACACCTCGGAGCGGATAGCACCCGTGCTTGGCTGCCGTCTCCATGGCCTGGTCGATGTCGTCGACAGCGAACGCAACCCGGTGCATACCGATCTCGTTGGGACGCGTCGGCTCGGTCTCGATCGCGTCGGGGTGGATGTACTCGAAGAGCTCAAGGCGACCGTTACCGTCCGGCGTCTGAAGCATCGCGAGCTTGACGTGATTGCCATCGAGTCCGACCGCAGTTTCGGCCCACTCGCCGCTGACGGTGTCTCGGCCGAGGACTGTCAGACCGAGATCGGTGAAGAAATCGACCGCAGCATCGAGGTCTCGCACGGCGATACCGACGTTGTCAAGTCTGATGGTCATGAGGGCACCGTATCTGTCCGGCAGACTGGCGTCATGGGTGCCGAGACCATTCCGATCCTGCCGAGTGCAGACTTCGACCGCTCGGTGTCGTTCTGGGCAGAGTTCGGGTTCGTCGAACTCGGGCGCTGGCCCGACTACCTGATCGTTGGGCATCCTCAGCTCGAGATCGAGCTGCACTTCTGGCTCGACTCGAAAGTCGACCGCTGGACCAATGACGTGGCCTGTTACGTCCGGTTCGACAGTCCCGACGCGGCGGTCGCGTGCCACGCCGGTTGGGCGGGCATCGCCGTGCCCGAGCCTGCAGTCCTGAGCACTCCGAAAAGCGAACCGTGGGGTGCCGTGGAGTTCCACGTGATCGACCTGCACGGCAATCTGGTGCGACTCGGCGGCTTCCCGCCTGCCTGAACCGCAGCGATCACGCGGGACTGTCTCAAACGGAGCGTTAGTCCAGACGCTCTCGAAGCTCGGCGATCTCGCGACGCAGCGTGAAGACCATTTCGATTCCCGCGAGGTTCAGTCCTTGCCCCAGCAGCGCAGTGATCTCATCGATCGTGTCGAGGTCGTTCTGGCTGTAAAGCCGCGTGCCGCCGGGAGTACGGGCCGGCCGCAGTAGTCCGCGGTTCTCGTATGCCCGCAGGTTTTGGGGGCCCGAGCCGGTCATCGCGGCGGCAACCGAGACGCCGTACACCCCGTCTGAGGGTCCTGTCCTCGGCTTGAACACCATAACTCCTCCATCGACCTGAACGCGTCGTGAACATTATGCTTATAAAACCTATATCGACCACCATAGATTTTGAGTGGTCCTGACTACCGGAGGTGACTCACATGTTCGTGCACAACGATCCGTTCAAAGAATTGGACCGACTGACCCAACAGGTGTTCGGCACACCTGCGCGCCCGGCTGTCATGCCCATGGACGCATGGAGGGAAGGCGATGAGTTCCACATCGAGCTTGACCTCCCCGGCGTCGACCGAGACACCATTGCGCTGGACGTCGAACGCAATGTGTTGACGATTCGAGCCGATCGGCCCATGCGCGAGGGTCTCAACGAACTGTTGGCCGCCGAACGACCGCGAGGCGTCTTCAGCCGACAACTCATCCTCGGAGACAACCTCGATCTGGAGCAGATCGACGCGGTCTACGAATCGGGCGTTTTGTCGCTGACCATCCCGGTGGCCGAAAAGGCCAAGCCTCGGCGCATCGAGGTCAAGAACGCCAGAACTCAGGCCATCGACGCCTGACAGAAGTACTGAGACGGGGCTCAGCCGGATTTTTCGGCTGGGCCCTGCTTCTGTCAGACGGCCGATCGAGCCGTCAACCACGAACGGCGGTCAGGAACGCCGTGATCAACGCATTGCTTTTCTCTCCCGGCACGGTCTCAACACCGCTGGACACGTCCACGCCCCAGGGCGCGACTTGGGCCACCACTTCGGCCACGTTGTCAGGGCGAAGGCCTCCTGCCACCATCCACTTCCCGGTCGGGACCCGGTCGGCCATCCCCGAGAGGTCCCAACGCTCACCAGACCCAGGTCTCGGTGCGTCGAGCAACAGAACCTCTTCACCCCAGGCACCCACCGTCAGTGACGGATTGAGCGCAAGGGTCGTAGCCCGCCAGACCCGGCCGACCACGTTGAGCGCGGAAGCGAAATCTTCCGGTCCGTAGGCGGCGCCATGAAGTTGAAGCACGTCGAAACCAAGTCGCACAGCCTTGCGCGCCGCCTCGGTGGCATCCATGTCGTTGACGACGAGCACGCTGTCGACCGACCCAGCCGCAGCGTCGATCACCGCAATTGCCTCGTCGTCGCTGGCCCGACGAGGACTCGTGCGGTTCATCACCACGCCAACGGCGTCGGCACCAGCCTCCACCGCGGTCCGGGCATGTTCAGCGGTGCGCAGACCGCAGATCTTGACGTACACACGTCCACTCTCTCAGTCCACCCGACTTCGGCCGTTGTCGATAGGTTGCCCATGTGAAGTTGGACTTCAAGAAGACGCTCGACGGCTACCAGGCACGGCGTGGTGAGTTCCGCCTGCTTGACGTCCCGGCGACCCAATATCTGATGGTCGACGGGCATGGTGACCCCAACACATCTCAGGCTTACGCCGACGCACTCGCTGCCCTCTATCCCGTCGCCTACGCAGTGAAGTTCGCAAGCAAGAACACGATGGACCGCGACTACGTGGTGCCACCGCTGGAAGGGCTCTGGTGGGCAGACGACATGACCACCTTCACCTCCGCCCGAGACAAGTCGCAGTGGGACTGGACCATGATGCTGATGGTCCCTTCCTGGCTCGGCGCTCAGCAGGTCGACGCGGCACTCGACAAGGTGGCGCAGAAGACTGCACCTCCAGCGCTGAACAAGATTCGTCTAGACGTCCTCAACGAGGGAACGTGTGTGCAGACGCTTCACGTCGGGTCATACGACGACGAAGGCGCCGTGCTCGCTGAAATGCATGAGCAGTTCATCCCCGACGAGGGTTTTCGCATGACCGGCAAGCACCACGAGATCTACCTCAGCGACCCGCGCCGAGTCGAACCGTCGCGCCTGCGAACTATCCTGCGCCAGCCCGTGCTTCCGGCGTAGGCGTCGCGCGGCACTAGGCCTTGCGCTTCTTCGGCTTAGGTGCCGGCAGCGCGTCAGCTATTGCGCGGGCAAGGTCAGCCAGATAGTCGGCGTCGGCCCAGTCGCTCTTGGGGATGACGTAGTGCTCCTTGGCTCCTGGGTAGGGGCTCGCCAGCTCGCTGCTGCGCAGCAGTTCAGTGATTTGGCCCGCGGGTTTCAAGAACAACTGGTTGTCACAGACCAGGGCGACGACCTTGTCGTCGAGATAGATCATCCACTCGCCCATCATCGACCGGGCACGCGCCGGGCCGGCGGCCGAGAAAGCATCAACAAACGAGTCAACAAGCTCGCGATCTGAGGACATGAATCGAGCGTACTGAGCCCCTACGACATGCACGTCAAAGTTCGTTGACCGAACCGCCCCGATGACTCAGTTGAACTAGAGACCGAGGTCTTCGACTCTCAAGTCGAACGCGTTGACCAGCGCGCCAGCCAGCAGAATCTCCTGGTGTTCGAGAAGAAAGCCGAGACGTCGACCGAGCTGTCGGACCGGGATGCTCGTGACGTTGTCGCACGAAATCGCGCTGTCGTGATCGAGCCCATTGTCGGCACCAACAGGCACTTCTGTGCTGATCCCGCGCACAGTTGACGTGATGGGTGCGACGGTCACCCACGTCAGTGCTTCGCGTGCGCGCTCCCGGGTGAGGACGACGACCGGCCGCGTCTTGTCGAGCGCGGCCAAATGGATCGCTCGCATCAGTCGATCTCCGGGTGATCCCGCCGTTCATGCATTCCGTCCAGATCGGGATAGCCGCCCGACCGGACGTAGATCTCGACATCGCGCTCAGCGAGGACCTGCCGCTGGTACCGACGCAGAGCACGCGTTGTCACCGCAGCGCGAGAACCGCCACCCGCGACGACCTGCTCATCAATCCACGCCACCAACTCATCGGGCAGCCGAACTGCGATCTGCGTACTCACATTCACGATGGTACCAATCTGGGATGCATCCGGAC
>JBEBVW010000202.1:0-4236 GCA_040392565.1 Aeromicrobium sp.
GCGCAGTTGCGCCCGCGCCTTGAGTGCTCCGCTCATGCCCGAAGCGTAGTGGTCACTGTTGTTGCTCGTCGCCGTGCGGCACAATGACGATCTTTCCGACGGTTCTGCCGTCGGAAAGCGCTTGCATCGCGGTGGCGGCGTCCTCGAGCGGGTAGACCCGGTGAACGTGCGGAGTAACAGCACCGTCGTCGACGAGTGCGACGAGTCGCGCGAGGGTTTTGGGGTCTTCGCGCGATGCCAACATGACATAGCGCTGGCGGGCCATCAGCATGCGCAACGCATTCCCCATGGGCCGGAAGTAGCCGCCGCTGAAGCGACCGCCTGTGTTGTCGCCAACGAACACGATGGTTCCGTTCAGGGTGGTGAGTGCCCGCTGTTGGCGCAAGGAGCGTCCACCCGCGATGTCGATGACGGCGTCGAACTGTTCGTTGAGGTCGACTGGGTCGGTGGTGTGGCGGTCGAGCACGCGCTCGGCGCCGAGGTTCGCGACAATCTCGGCTTTGCTCGCCGAGCACACGGCGGTGACGTGTGCCCCGAGTGCGGCCGCGACCTGCACGACGTAGTGGCCGACTCCGCCCGAAGCGCCAATGACCAAGACGCTGGAGCCGGGTGATAACCGTGCGGCGTCCACCGCTTGGAGTGCCGTCAGACCTGAAATGGGAAGAGCCGCGTGATCGATGGGGGTGAGGCGCTGCGGCGGGGGGATGAGTCGCTTGCGCGGCACGACGATGTGGGTGGCCAGGGTGCCTGCCGTGGTGCCGATGACTCGGTCACCGACGGACAAGTCCGTGATGCCCGAACCCACCGCATCGACTACGCCAGCGAGGTCGCGTCCGGGGATGGGCTGCCTTGGCTTGCGTAGGCCGAAGGCCGGACGGGCCATCAACGGAGTCCCGGTCATCAGGTGCCAGGTCCCGTGATCGATGGCTGCGGCGTCAATCCGCACCCGCACTTCGCCCTTGCCGGGCTCAGGCAGGTCGATGCTCTCGATGTGCCAGGTGTCGGCGTCGCCGTACTCGCGCTGCATGACGGCACGTGCCGGGGTAGAACTGGGCGGCGAGTTGCTCTTCACGAGCAATATCCTGCCGGGCTGGCGTCGCTAGCGCGAGCGTTTGGCCAGCCCGCGATCCATTTGGCGGAACAGCGGCGTCGACAACTTGGTGATGACGCCCGGCAGTACGGACATGCCGACCTGGCTGATGCCGCCGCCGAGGCTGGTCACCCGAGTGGGTTGATCGAGGGCCGCTTTCACCAACCATTTGCCAGCTTGGTGCGCCGACATCATCTTCATTGCCGAGTAGATCTCGGTAGCGCCGGACATTTCGGTGCGGACCATTGGGAAGTAGACGATGGTGGTGGTGATGCCCGCTGAGCCCAGTTCGGCCATCAACGATCGCGCATACGATTCCAATGCGCTCTTGCTAGCCAGGTACGCCGAGAACAGCGGAATGGGCAGTTGGGTGGACATGGTGGAACTGAAGACAACGTGCCCGCGACCGCGATCCAACATCGACGGCAAGATGGCGTGGGTCAGCCGGATGGCACCGATGTAGTTGATCGCCATGACGCGTTCGTGATCGTGCAGCCGGTCCAGCGACTTGCGGATAGGCCGCCTGATGGACCTGCCGGCGTTATTGATCAGCACGTCGACATGGCCGTGATCGGCCAAGATCTGATCGACGGCGGCCGTCGTGGCGGCGTCGTCGGTGAGGTCGACGGGGTAGGTGTGAGCGATACCGCCAGCAGCGCGAATTTCCGCGGCCACTGCATCGAGTTCCTCGGCACGCCGTGCCAGCAGGCAGACGGTGGCGTCTCGCGCGGCCAGCTGTTTGGCTGCCGCCGCGCCGATTCCGCTGGAGGATCCGCTGATGACGATGACACTGCCCCGTGCGATCACGCTGTGACCTGTCCTTCCACTTGCAGGAGCGCCATAAATAGGCGAGTAACGCGTTCGGTCATGGCCGCGGCGTCTTCGGCTGGGTGATCTACCCACCAGTCCATGAGTGAGTCGACGATGCCGAGCCAGGCAGCGGTCATGGCCGAGACATCGAGGTTGTCTTCGATGCCGGCCAGCGCCAACAACTCGTGCACTCCTTCGTGCGCCAGTTTGTCGATGCGTTCGGTGTGAGTGTGGACGACTTGAGAGATCTGGCCGCTGGTGGGAGCGGTGGGGTCGTGCAGCAGTCGCCACACATGTCGGCGATCTTCGAGCACTGAAAACATGCCGGCCAAGGTCAGTAGGCCTCGCTCGAATCCGACCGCGCCGCCGCGAGCAATGCGTTCGATTTCATCGCCCAGCATGGCGCCGGCGGCGTCCAGGCATGCGGCATAGAGCCCTTCTTTGGAGCCGAAGTAGCTGTAGACCAGTGGTTTGGAGATGCCCGAATCCCTCGCCACGTCGGCGATATTTGTCCCGGCAAATCCGTCAGTTCCGAAAGCAACGGAGGCGATCTGCAGGATCTGTTGCTCGCGCTCGGCGCGGGGGACACCCTTGGTGCCTGCGTTCGGTCGGCTGATGGCCACGGATTCACCCTAGCGTGAGATATGAACCCGTGGTAACTTACTCAAGAGTCATATCGCGAATGACGTGACTCTGCCCCAGTAACTACAGGAGGATGTCGGCGTGGAAGAGATTCTGGACCCGCTGAAGAATCCGGTGACTTATGCCGCTCCATTCTTCCTCTTGACGATCCTGATTGAGCTGGCTGCACTCAAGTGGCTCGATCACGACGACAACACCACGGGCTACGCCATGAAAGACGCTCAGGCGTCGATTTCGATGGGCGTGCTTTCGCTGATCTTTCTGACGCTGTTCAAGGTCGTCACCTTCTTCGGATTTGTCGCGGCCTTCAGCTATTTGGCGCTGTGGGAACTGCCGACCGACACCTGGTGGTACTGGGTGTTGGTGATCCTCGGAGTGGATCTCGGTTACTACTGGCACCACCGGTTCAGCCACCGCGTCAACATCGCGTGGGCGGGTCATCAGGCGCACCATTCCAGCGAGTACATGAACTTTGGCACCGCGCTTCGTCAGAAATGGAATCCGTGGTTTGAGTTCTTCTTCTGGCTGCCGCTGCCGATACTTGGTTTCGCTCCGTGGACGCTGTACGTCGCCTTCGGCTTCAACCTGATCTACCAGTTCTATGTGCACACCGAGATGGTCGACAAACTTCCCCGGCCGATCGAGTACATCTTCAACACGCCGTCGCACCACCGCGTGCACCACGGCAGCGATCCGGAGTACCTCGACAAGAATTACGGCGGAATCCTGATCATCTGGGACCGCATTTTCCGGTCGTTCACAGTTGAGAAGCAGCGTCCGAAGTACGGACTGACCAAGCCCGTTGGTACCTACAACCTGCTCAAACTGCAGTACGGCGACTACGTCAAGATCGCCCGCAACGTGCGCAGCACATCTCGTATGCGCGACAAGCTCGGCTACGTCTTCGGCCCTCCTGGCTGGACCCCCGCCGACGCCCCCGCCGACGTCGAAGTCACCGCTCGCGGCTAGCTCGGTTCGGCCTGTGGTTACGCTCGTTGGTTTCGAGGCCCTCGTTCCTCGGGCACCTCAACCACCGGTGGTGGTGACGTTCCTCAGTCGCCTCAACCGCCGGTGGTGGTGGGGCTTTTCGGTCCCCGACCCGGTGGTGGTGACGTTGCTCGGGCGCCTCAACCACCGGTGGTGGTGCGGCTCCTCGGTTCTCTACCCGGTGGTTTCGAGGCCCTCGTTCCTCGGGCACCTCAACCACCGGTGGTGGGTGGGGCTCCTCGGGTATCTCAACCGCCGGTGGTGGTGGGGCTTTTCGGTGCCCAACCCCGGTGGTTGAGGTGCGAGCTTGCGAGCCTCGAAACCATCGGAGCGGTCGTGAATTCCCGGTTGATCGACCGTTACAGGGAGCGGGTGAGGCCGCCGTCGACGGGGAGCATAACGCCGGTCAGGAAGCCGGCGGCGGGGGAAAGCAGGAAGGCCGCAGCAGCGCCGAACTCGTCGGGAGTTCCGTAGCGCTGTAGCGGGATGGCCGACTCATTCGCGCGACGCGCCGCAGAAGGGTCGGCTGATTGCTCGTCGAGCCAGCGGACGCGGTCGGTATCGATGCGGCCGGGCAGCAGCCCGTTGACTCGGATGCCCCGGGGCCCGAGCTCATCGGCCATGGTCTTGGCGAACATCGCCAGTCCCGGCCGTAGCGCGTTGGAGATCGCGAGGCCGGGGATCGGCGCCTTGACCGAGGTCGACAA
>JBEBVW010000203.1:0-4231 GCA_040392565.1 Aeromicrobium sp.
CGCGCGCACAAATCGATGCGGCCATTGCGAGGGCCGAATCACTCGAACGGACGATGTCGGCCGACCGTGCACACCTGGTGGAGCAGTTGGCTGAAGATCAGGGCAAGTCGTTTGAGGAAGTCGATCGTGAACTGACCAAGATCGAGGACCAGGTGGACGCGGGCGGCCCCTTGCCTCCAGTGATCCCGCCGACCACACCGACGCCGAAGCCCACGACGCCGCGTCCAACGACACCGGCGCCGACGACCCCCGAACCGACGAAGACGCCGGAAGCGCCCAAGCCGGATCCGACTCCTGAACCGCCGCCGGCATCGGGTTCAGCGGTCGAAAAGGCCATCGCATTCGCGCAGGATCAGCTCGGGGAGAAGTACTCGTGGGGCGGTGCCGGACCATCGAGCTGGGATTGTTCGGGGCTCACGATGCGCGCGTGGCAGGCCGCAGGCATCAACTTGCCGCACTACGCGCCAGCGCAGTACAAGGCAACCAAGCGCATCAACGTCAGCGACATGCGCCGCGGTGACTTGTTGTTCTGGAGCAACGGCAGTGTGAACTCGATTTATCACGTGGCGATGTACTTGGGGAACGGCAAGATGATTCACGCGCCGCGCCCTGGCCGCACGGTCGAGATCGTGTCGGTCTCGTACTGGATCAAGCCCGATATGGCCTCACGCGTCGGCTGAGGCCAAACCAAGAAACGTTGCGAGTCCAGCAAGTTCGTCATCAGCCAACCCCAGGTCGGGGTTAGTTGAGGCAAGCAGGGCCGATACTGGTGCGGCGTCGAACCAGTGGCTGACGCCCATTGAGTCAATCTCGTCGTCGGTCCAGATAATGGGGCGACCCTCCTTTCTCATCGACTGTGCAACGATGTCGGCTTTCCACCAGAGCGCGTTGTCGGTCATCAGGTAGGCGTTGAAGTCGTCGAGACCGACAGCGGGTGCCAGCGATTTGCCAGCATCGTGCTCCCATGTCGTCAGCCAGCGAATCTCTACCAGCCCGGCGCGGTGGACCTCGTTGATGAAGTCCACCACCGACGGCCGATACCGGATCGGCCACTCGATGTCCTGCGTCCAGGCGGTTGTGCTGACGAATCGGTCGTCGTGATCGCTTTCGAGGGCGTTGATCACGCCGTCGATATCAAGGAACCAGATGGGGCGACTCAAGGCTGACGCCGTCCGCGGCGCCGCGACAACTCAGAACTGATCTGCCGTGAGGACTTACTGGCCAGCGCGGCGCTCTGGCGATCCTCGAACTCAATGGCCTGCAGATATGCGGTGGCCCGGTCAATCTCGGCTTCGAATTCGGGACGTCGAAGTCGGGGGATGTGGGACCACTGGCTGCGGAGCGTTTGAATGATCCGGTGGAAGGCAGCACGGGCGCTGTCGAAGTCGAAGCGCTGGAGTGCCTCGCTGGCGGCGACCGACAATCGCTGAATTTGCTGGAACAGCACCTCGGCGGTCACATCGCGATCGACACGAGCTGGACTGTCATCGGGACCTGCGATTTGCGCCCACACGGTTTGCGAAGTCGAGTTGTCGCTCAGGTCATCGGCCAAGGTGTAGGAGACGCGGATCGTCGCGAACTTGCGGCGCCCGGGCTTCGGGGCCGGCTTGGAGTCAAGGAGCAAGGCGATGCTTCGGGTCTGATCAGACGCCAGATTGCCGATCTCGACCACGATGTCGCCGGTGGGCAGCGTGCGTGTTGCCAACGTGTTGACCACAGAGATCGCGCCAACACCGTTGCCGGGTGAGATCGTCAGGCGGCACTGCAGGAACCGATGTCCCAGCAGCTCGCCGCACTCCTGCGCGATCGCACCGGCAGCGGTGTCGGCCTCGGCGGCGAAATGCATCTCGCCGGTTCCTTCGCGCGCAATCACGTCCAGCAATGCCTCGTCGTACCCGAGACCGACGCCGAGACATGAGGTGGTGATGCGCGCATCGACGAACTCGGCCACTTTGGGTCCGATGATCGCCGGGTCTGTGACGCCGCGATTGGCGTGACCGTCGCTAATGAGTAGGACACGGACGCCGTTGTCAGATTCCAGTCGACGCGCTTCTTTCAAGCCGCGGATCAATCCCGCGGCCAGGTCGGTCGATCCGCCAGCGCGTACCGAACGAATGACCTGCTTGATCGCTTCAGGGTTCTTAACTGGACCTGCAGGGATGGCGACATCGACCTTGTCGTCGAACGTCACCAGGCCGAATGTGTCGCCGGGGGATAGCCGGTCGACCACATCGCACAGCGCGGAGCGGGCGTGCTCAAGGCGATCGCCACTCATTGATCCGCTGCGGTCAAGCACGACGACCATGTTGACCGGAATCGCTCGTTGAGCCGAGGGCAGCGGGGGTGTGGTGACCTCCACCAGCATCGCGGCGGGGTCGGCATTCTCGACATCAGAAGCAAGCCATTGGTAGCGGCTTCGGTCGAGGCGCGTGATGAGTTCCATGAAACGCTCCTCTCGGATAGACTGTGCAAGCAGCATAATGCAGGATGCAGACAATTATGCAAGGAGCATCGTGACCGAGTCGTCTTCGCCCTTCGGACGAACCGTGAAACAGTGGCGCGAAAAGCAGTCGATGTCGCGTTCGGATTTGGCCCAACAATCGGGCCTGTCGTACCCGTACGTTTCGCAGTTGGAGACTGGTCTGCGTAAGCCGTCTCGCGACGCAGCACGCAAGATCGCCGGTGCTCTCCACATTTCGGTCGAAGACCTTGAACGAACGATTCCCAGCGATCCATACGACCTCGCAGAAATGCGGGCAGCAGAGGAAAATGCGGCGCTGATCCTGAGCGGTTCTGTTGGTGCGCCACCGATCAATAGGGCCGCAGCTCGATTACCAGTCGAGCAAGCGGAGGCCGGTTCCCGAGCCGACCTCATCGGCGACATTATCGACTTGCTGGAGGAGTTCGCAGCCGAAGATCGACTCGACGTCCTTGCCGAAGTTCAAAAGCTAGCCATGAAGCGCATGATCGATCAATCACGCTCGGATTTGCATTGATACGTCCCCGATGCCGCGTGCATCAAATGTGTAGCTGATTCCTGTGGCGAACGTCTGCCATTGTCTCCCAAGCCTGACAGGATGGCCGATATGAGCGATCCGATCTTGTGGCCGGCCCAGCCGAAGTTCGCCAGTGGCGCTGAACAGCGTGTGTGGACGTTGCTTGCCGGTCAACTGGGTCCAAATGACCTACTGATCGCCAATCAGCGATTTACCGACCGCAGGCGCGACTACGAACTCGACATCGCTGTGGTTTTCGATGGTCTCGGCGTTGTGGTCTTGGAGATCAAGGGCGGCAAGGTCTGGATCGAAGGTGGGGAGTGGTGGCAGGAACTTCCTGAGGGGCCGAAGCGCCGTGATCCGGTGTACCAAGCGATGACGGCCAAGCACGTTTTGAAGGATTGGGTCGAGAACTCAGCAGCCTGGGGAAGTCGCCGACCAGTCAGGTGGGCGCACGGCGTTGTTCTGACTCAAACGCGCCTCGAACCAGAGTTCGCGATGCCCGATTGTCCGCGATGGATGGCCGTCGATCGTGATGATCTCGACGACATCGTCAGCCGCGTGCGCAATATGTTGGTGTTGCAGGACAACGACCTTCCGGGGCCCGACGGTGACGGCGTCGTAGCGATCTACAACGCTCTCGAAGGTCGATTCCTGCCCCAGCGCACCACGGTGACACCGGCCAGTGACGCGGTCGAAGACATCGTCGCTTTACACGATGACGTCATCGAACGTCTTAGCCTTGAGCAGTCACGCATCCTTGACTTCATCGAACGAGTCGATCAGGTCGAGATCCGCGGCGGTGCGGGCAGCGGCAAGACCTGGCTGGCAGTAGAACAGGCACGCCGACTGGCCAAGCGGGGTGATCGTGTTGCTCTGATTTCATACTCCCGGGGTCTGGCATCTTGGATGCAGCGCCGCCTGTCGACCTTCGGTTCCGATGAGCAACCCGCATATGTCGGCACGTTCCACGGACTTGGCAACGAGTGGGGCGCTCCCGACGGTGATGACAACGACTCTGACTTTTGGGAAACCCGTCTTCCGCAAATCATGCTGGAACTGGCACGGCAGCAAGATTTCGGCACGCTATTTGACGCCATCGTGATCGATGAGGCACAGGACTTTGCCGATTCGTGGTGGCCAGTGGTGTTGGAGTCGCTGAAGTACGAAGACAGCGGCTTGTATGTGTTCACCGATGAGGGTCAGCGCATCTTCCAACGATTCGGAGACTCGCC
>JBEBVW010000204.1:0-4227 GCA_040392565.1 Aeromicrobium sp.
AATGCACTAGAGCGATCTTGCCAGCAATGAAGTGCTTGCGGCCAACCTCATCCATTGCATCGTACTCAGACCACCAGCCGGACTGGCGAGCCAGCCGGTGGCAGAGTGACTGGAGGCAGACCATCCCAGCGTTGGAAATATCCTTGGCCGCTTCACCAATCACTTCATTACTCATCAGCACTAACTCGGTCGGCGTCGGGGTCAGCTTCAATTTCTCGCAAAGACTCTAGGGAATCGGTAGCAATATCATGGCAAGCCGAATTTCCGCCATGCACTTCTGCATAGTCAAAAGGCCGCTCAATATCCTTCGGCAGACCCAGTCCCTCATCCAGCGTCAACGTGAAATCATGGCCCTCAGTAGCTCCAATCACGCTATCCAGCCGGTAGCCCAGCGTGCCGAGAATATCCACCAGCGCATCGGAGCTGATCTTCTCGACCTGGCCGCGCAGGATCGTACTCATACGGCTATTGGCGATGCCGCATTCCTTCGCAGCTTGTACGCCGTTCAATCCCTTCATCTCAACGTGGCTCTTGATCGCCCGAGCTAGAGCTCCGCGCAGGGCGGCAGAGTTGCTATCGGTCATTCCCTCTTCCTTCGTTTAAGTTCAGTCTTCATCATCTCAGCCTCTGCCTTGAACCATCGGGCCTCATGCAGCACTTCCCGAACGTCATAGCCTTGGCGATGCAGGCTGAAAATCTCGTTTGCTAGCTCTCGATCTAACGCTGCGACGATATTTAGCTCATCGTCTGTGTACTGGCTAAACCTTGGCGCGCTCATCGCAAATCAATCTCTCAAGGTATACAGCCAAATCCATTGCCTCCTCCTGCGCATGGATAAGCCAATCTAGGCGCGATAGGTCCTTGCGCTCCATCGTTACGCCGTACTTAGCCAATCCAGCCTCAGCCCGCTTATGTAGCTTTGCGGCTACAGCATCCTCAATCTTGCTCATCCCACCTCCTGTTACACGATTGTACTACTCATTCCTGCCCGTAGATAGCAATAAATGCAGCATCCGCGTATGCCTGACCTGCGCCGATCTTGTCTAGCTCGCGCCACTTAGGCCACTTATGGATAGCCTTACTTCGGGCTGCATCCTTGTCTGTGCCGATCAGAACTGCCCGCTTCTTCCAGCGCTGGGGCGTGACCATAAGGGTCGGGATTTCCAGTGCCGCCAGAACGCCAGCAATGACCCCAGCAGAGTGCCCGAAGTTGAAGCTACTAGTTACCCCCTGCTTAGGCATAGAGTGGACTGATTCGACGTAGGCGCGGATATGATCGCTTGGCAGGCTTCGGATGAACTCCGCTACGGCCAAAGCGTTGACGCGAGTCGCCGATCCTTCTTTCATCACCGGCATCCGCATCCACTCAATCGGCTCATGATTTTCGTCTAGCGCTACCAATGCTCCGCTAGCGCCTGGATCAATGCCTAAGATCATTTCTTCTTACTCCGTTGTGCATTCTCAGCCCGCCAACCTTCGCGCCATTTCTTGCGAAGCACCATGCATTCCTCAGTCGGCCCGTATAGCGGCATTGCCGCCTCAGTCCGGCCCTCTTGCCTAGCCCACTGGCCCGCTTGGTAGGCTTGCTCTTGACGGGTCATTTAACCCTCCAAAGACCTGATTCAAACGCTATAGGCACGAACCGCCAATAGGCATCCTCCCAAGCCGAACGCCTCTCCTCCTTTGTCATGCCGCCACCTTGATCCAGATAAACATGGCAAGCGCGACATGCTGGCACAAAGAAACAGTCATGAGCCTTCATGCCGCCACCTTTACCGTGCTTGGCCTGATTGCTATGTGCAGGCTCTCCAGCATCACCACCTTCGCAGCATGGGAAATTCAGCATGCACTGGAACTGATAGGCCGTATCCAGCAGCTTACGGTCGCGATAGTTACGGTTCACGATATCGACCCATTACGCCCCATGCCATAACCCAGCCACCAAGTGTTGCGCCCCAAGATGGAGCATCCATCCATGAGAGAAGGCATGAGCCAATCGCATAGCACAGCATCCACAATACCCACCACACCCACGGCTTCATGGCGTAATCCACTTAAAGTGAGCCATACCGCTAGCGTGGCCGTAGTCGAACGCCTGCCGCTCAATATCACCCTCATACGGGTTTCGGTAGGCCATGCCCATCAATGCCTGGTGACAGCCTTCATTGATGATATGGGAATAGGCCGAACCCATCTTCGGAACCTTAAAGTCTACTTGCACAACGCTCTCCATTCTTCCACCTTTTGTTCATAGTAGCTAATGCGATCTTCACGAACCACCCCATAGAAGGATGGATCAGTCCTAGCAGCATCTAGCTGGCGCTCCCATGCGTCTAGCATCCGCTGTGGGCTGTGGTCGAAAATGTCTAAGTTTCGGCCTTCGGATCGCATTTCATTCGCCTACGGCCTTAGCGATAGCGGCATTAGCCCTATCTGACCATCCTATGATCGCAGACAATGCCCCTTGCACATTAATACCGTCATCCATAGCAGCATTAATTTGATCGACGGCGGACATATATCCCCTCAGCGATTCTAGCAAGTCAGGTGCGGCGGCGATAAGACGAGCGTTGGCTTCATCACTACCATCGCAACGATAAAGCCCCTCACAACCAACGATTTCACGACCGAAACCCTCACCCCCTTCTAGGAACACATTCCAATGCTCTCCATCAAAATATGGATACCAATTTCCCGGCGTATGCTTACTCACTTCACTCTCTCCAATTTATAGTCTTTAGACGGATCGGGGATCACAAGTCCCTGCCTTGCTGATACTCGCTGAATCCACTCGACAAAATCCCAAAAATTCCGGCCTTCTAGCACATCCCTATTACCTTCCTCATCAGTCGTCGTGCGACGGATCGGAACGGATGACACTCGACCACCTGGCAACTTCTTTTCTTTCCAGCCAAAGTAAGCGCCGAGCAAGTATTCCTCAATCTCATCCTTCTCATAGCCCGTATGCTCAGACAACATCGTGTAACACACTGCGTGCAGGTAGGCCACTTGCGGAATCGTGCGCTCAGGCCGAGCAATCGTGAATTTTATATTGACCGGCTTTCCAATCTGAAACGTCCGGCACAGCATCACTACACGTTCAATCTCGCGCTCACGCTCCTTTGGTGGCAACGTAATTGTGTTGGGCGCGCTCACTCATGCCGTTCCTACGTAGAACAGCTTGACTACCAACACACACAAACATCCAATCACGGACCAAGTAACAATGCGATCCTTGATCTTTGCATTCCGAGCCTTACGGTCATTCAGTCGCTTCCACATTGCTGCACGGTCTACGTCAGCCTGAGTCTCGCGGCGAATGTCGGTGTACCTGTCTTGATGGCGGGCTGAGCGACTCATGTGGCACTCCGGACACGAACTAGGGCGGCGGTAAGGCGAGATTCGATGGCTGCGAAAGTATCGAACTGGCGCTTGTTCGCGTAAAGCGGGTTGTACCATTTCCGCCCATCGAGGTATGCAGTAGTCGCCTCGATCAGCTCGGCGACGGCGGCGCGGGCTTCCTCAATGCTCAGGCCGCCATGCAACCCTGAATCGAACAGCCTGTTTGAAGCCCGCTCCATTTCAGCCAGCACATCAACATTCTCACTCATCTCACTCTCCCGTTAGGCCGCTGCCCGATGACTACATCCTACGCCTGTTCCATCATCGGATAAACATCAATGGTGGAACGATCATGTTCATGGATGGAACGATCAGAAGTCACGCTCTCGGGCTAATGACTGGAAAGCCATCGTTTCAGCTTCAAACCTGACCTTTTTGAACCCAGTAGGTCCGTGCCGGTTCTTCTCGATCAAGATTTCAGCCAATCCCCGATCAGGCGAGTCAGGGTTGTAGACATCATCCCGGTACAGCATCAGGATTTGGTCAGCCTCGCGCGTCAATTCATCGCTGTTAGCCAAGTCGCCAGCGTTCGGGCGCTTGTCTACTCGCTGGTCTACTCCCTTGACTACCTGAGCAAGCGCAATCACAGGAACCTCAAGGTCGCGGGCAAGGTTCTTTAGGCCGCGAGCAATGCTGGCAACCTCCTGAATTCGATCAGCGCCAGGAACCGTAATCCGCTGGGCATAGTCAATGAAGATGATCTTCACGCCATGACTATGAACCCACTTACGCGAAATCCCCACAAGCTCATCCAGAGTGATCGCCGACCGGTCATAGATCATTAGATCGCGTTGATTGGCCTTCTGGACGCCCGCTGTGAGCATC
>JBEBVW010000205.1:0-4223 GCA_040392565.1 Aeromicrobium sp.
AGTCGCTTGAGGGAGGGCATGAATGCAGTCTAGATTCGCGCGATGCCGGGTCAGGCATCGTGGCCGCTATCGATCAAGAATGAGGCGAATTGCATCCGCGACGGTTCTCGCTGTGATCGTGGGCGTTGCGTCGGCGCTCGGAGTCGCGGTGATCCAAGCCGTTTTCAGGCCAACACCGGCACCGCCAGCAATGTCCATCTCCCGGCTGTCGCCAATCATCCACCCCTCCAGTGCATGTCCAACGCGCTGAGCGAGAGCATGAAAGATGGCGGGATCAGGCTTCCGCGCACCGATCTCGGATGAGACCACCCACCCATCCACCAGATCAGTCAGGCAAGTGCTGCGGATCTTGCCCACCTGATTGTCGGCCATGCCATTCGTCGCGATTCCCAGCTTCCAACCCTCTGAGCGGAGTTTTTGCAAAGCTTCGCGGTCCGCATCGGTGCAGCGAACGAGCGCCGGCATCTGTGCTCGATAGTCATCCCAAGTCCTGGGCCCACACCCTTGCCGCGCTCTCCTGGTCGACAAGCGTTCCATCAAGGTCGAAGATGGCTAGCGACACGGCCACAGCCTACGCGGGTGACGCCCGGATCTGCTCACGTCCGACGCGAGCAGATCGGCTTCTGCTGGTGACCCCGCGTCATCGTGGTCGACACACTCGCCGCGAGCGGTCGAGGGCCTAGACACTGGTTTGCTTCTGCGCGAACTGGCGCTTGGAGCCAGCGCTCGTCGCTCCAAGGATTAGACCTTCCGGCATCGCCGTGGGTTCGTTGCGCTCCCGTGGAATGACCCCGATTTGGAAGTCGTCTTCATAGATCTGCTCGCCAGGATCATCGTCGGCGAGAACATCGTGCTCGACGCCATGTGCGGCCAGGATGCTCATGAGCGTGTCTATCCTCTCCGACATCTCAAGCGGGATCGGCGACTTGAACCAGGTCACCCCGCCGACGGAGTTCCCGTCGTCATAGAACGTTGGATTCGGCAGATGCGTGTTGAACCAGTCGTCGATGTCGAAGTATTGAGCTTGTTCGTCTGCCGACAAGACTGCCGCCCGTCGAAGATGGTCGACCGCCACGAAGATTCCGACTTCGACGCCAAGTCGCCCTCGATAGCGCGCTTGGATGCGGATGTATCGCCCGCTCGTAGCCTTTCCGTTGTCGCTCATGCATTAATGATGCCGTACCGGATTTATGGTGCAGCCCATCCCGGACGCAGGCCGCTTCTTCGCTTCACGATGAAACGCACCGTCTCTGGTCGCGTATCGAGCCAGACGCTGATGAGATCGCGAGCTTGACTCGGAACTTCCTGCAGGGTGAGCGCCTGCGAGACCGTATCCAGTTCTGGAACTCTGATGTGCCACCACCGTCCCTCGGGATGGACGGTGACAAGGTAGGGACGGGCCCGATTCGCATTTGGCATAAGAGGGATATGTTACGCCGAGTCGCGGCGGGAAGCGAAGCTACTCCGGAGACGTCAAACGCCGGCCGATTCGGGGGAGGGGTGCGTCGTGAAAGTGTCGTGTGTGCGTGGTGCAGCTCCGGTCGCGAGGTCGCGCAGGTGCTGCTTCGCAACGGGGTTGACGGTGAGCCATTTCGTGGCGCTTCGAGCAAGGGTCTGCGATGTGAGTGCGTCGAAAAGCGGTCGAACGATGGGGGAGATGTCGCCGCCTTCGCGGGCGAGGAGCGCAGTGAGGTCGTACCGCTGAGGCGGCAGTGCGCGCCGAGCCTTCGACGCACCGGGTCGTTCTCGCGGCCACAGCGAGTGCAGCGGAAGTCCTTTGGGTTGTCGGCGCAGTCCACGCATGCCGGTTTGCCGTCGATGAGTCCGCTTCACAAGCCAGCGCAGGACAGTCGTGACAACCGGCGTATTCGCACCCAACGAGAACATGTCATCTCCTGATGGGTAGTTCCGTTACCCATTTCTTCACTGTTCGGCGTCGGGTGGTGCGCTGTTTCGTGACTGAGCTGATCGCGGTATGAGTCGGGGGACGAGACGGACGAAGACGACCATAGCGATGAGTTCGACGAGCGTCTGTGTGACGACGGCCAGCGGGGCGAGCGCGAACGCTGAGGGTAGAGCGAGGGCCAGGGGGAGCACGACGAGCGAGTTACGGGTGGCTCCGGAGAACACGACAGCGCGCGTGCTCGGGACGTCGAGTCGTGCCGTACGACTCGCGAGCATCCCGACCGGGATCATGACCGCCGCGAAGGTGGCATAGATCGGGACTGTGGCGAGCAGCGCGGGCAGTTGCTGGCTCACACCCCAAACCTGGGATGCGACGACGACGGCGAGTGTGACCATCATCAGCGGCACCATGGCGGCCAGAGCGATATCGCGGAGAGCGCGGCCCCAGCGCGTGCGGGAGGCGGCGTACTGGGTGATGCCGGCCATTACGAGCGGCAGCACGATCAACAGGAGGAAGACGTCAACGAACGGGGCGAGGTCGACGGCATCGATGAGCTCGGGACCGACGAACAGCCACAGGTACAGAGGCAGGAGCAGAATCTGTCCCAGCATGAGTATCGGCGCAGCCGCAAGCAGCCGTTCCTTCGCCCCTCCGGCGAGCCCGGTGAACACGATCACGTAGTCGATGCAGGGCGTCAGCAAGACGAACAGCACCCCCACCAGCAGCGCCTGATCGTGAGCCACGAACCGAGAGAGGCCGAACACGATGACGGGCACGGTCACGAAGTTCACGCCCAGCACCACGGCCAGGAATCGGATATCGCGGAACGCGCGCCCGATCATCGAGAACGGGACACCGAGGAACGTCGCGTACAGCAGCAGCCCGAGAACGGGATTGATCGCGAGTTCGAGCGGGTGCGCGGCTCCCGGTGCCAACAGTCCGACCATGACGCCCGCGGCGATCGCCGCGAGGTAGAGGGCGATCTGATGACGTTCCCACCAGGCGACGAGGTTGCTCACGCTCTCAGCATGTCGAGCTATACCGATGCGCGCGAATTGGCCGCGGTGGCGGACGGCACATAGGGGATCGGGCACCCGTCGCAGGTACAGCCGGCCAGCGTCTCGCATTCTGCCGCCAGAATCTCGGACAGGCCCGAACGGATCGCGTGGAGGTCGCGAATCCTGTCGTCAATCTCCATGATCGTCGCCGCTGCCGAAGCCTGGAGATCGGGGGTGACGTGGGCGCGGCCGCGGGCGTTCAGCAGCTCGGAGCGAGTTAGCGGGATCGATGAAACTGCGAGTTCCGCAAACGGGTAACCGAATGGGGAGGAGGCTGGCTTGTAGGGCTTAGCCCTTATGAAACTCCTTGGGATGGTGCGGCTCGATATCGCTATACTCGAGAAAGAGTGTCGGCACGTCGAGCCGCACAATCATTCGGAGCCGGCGATCAATCGTCAGTAGGCCACTGAATGTTCCTGGCTCATAACTATCCAGAGAAATGGCAAGGTACGAGTCGCTGCGTTTTCCATCGACCATGCGGTACACGTCTCGTTTGCGACCCCATATCGGTAATGACAATGGGAAAGCTAGACGAACTGGCAGAGGATCGTCATGAACCTGGTTAGCCAATTTTGGTTCGCTAATTCCCCCGCTAATTTTCGTCATGCTGCCCGGCTCATAGGACCAGATGCGGTCAGTCTCAATTTCGTAGACCGAGTATGATGACCGGGTAGGGTCGGCACGCACAGTAAATTCCCGGTCCCGTTCATCACCCGGCAAGCGCATAGTTGCTTTGCACCGAAAACCGTGGACAAATCGATAATCTGCCATGGTCGCGACGGCTTCCATGACCGGGTCAAGCGTATGACGGTACATCGATCAAGTTCCCCCTCATTGTCACAAGCCCGCTAGCTCTACTCGCTCCAGTATCAACCCATCAAGTCTTCCATTTCCTTCACGTGATTCGCCAGGTAAACCTAGGTCTGATGGTGAAGGCGATCCGGGGGATTTCAACAACTCTCGGAGAGGCAGCGGTCAGACCCGCCATGGCTCGCGGGCTTGTTCCAGACGTTTAGCCTCGACGTAGCTGCCGAAGTGCGATCCGGCGAACGCTGCCGGTCAGGACGAGAAACAGGAGCTCGAGAACCTCCAACGCGCCGAAGGAGCTTCCAAGGCCTCTTCACCGGCGCTGAGGATAAAACCCCAGGTCAGGGGGACACCCGTGAAACCACGAGGTGTCGGCGTAGTTTCAACAACGTGCACGGAGTGGAGGATGTTGCTTTACAAACTGACATAATGTGCATTATCGGCTATTCCGA
>JBEBVW010000206.1:0-4152 GCA_040392565.1 Aeromicrobium sp.
GGGCGCACCTCGATCACCTGTGGGTGGTGTTCTGGGGGTTGAAGGCGCAGCCGGATTGGAGGCCGAAGCGGCGCAGGATGCTGGCGGCGGGGCAGAAGCCGGTGAAGCTGGACTGCAGCAGGTTGGCGCCGACGAATCCGGTGAGCAGCAAGAACCACGGCGACACGGTGGCGGCCAGGATGGTGCCGACCAGGGTGAGGGATCCGGCGAGGGTAAGAACCGCGCGATCAATATTCATGGAGTTCCTTCGGTTGAGTCGTTGGGTGAGCTGGCGTGTGGTCAGCCGTGCGAGAACGTGATGTTGGGCAGGATGCGGCGCAGCCAGGCGGGCGTGGCCCACGCGGCGCGGCCGGAAAGCCGAAGCATCACCGGCAACAGCACGAGCCGCACCAGGAATGCGTCCAGCAGCACAGCGATGCCGAGGATGACGCCCATCTCCTTGGGCGGCAGCGGACCGGACAGCGCGAAGGTGAAGAACACCGCCACCATGACGCCGCCAGCAGCGAAAATCACGCGTCCGGAGTGGGCAACGGCACCGACCATGGCTTCGCGGGGGTCGCCTGATTTCTCCCAGTGTTCTTTGGCCGAGGCCAGCAAGAACACCGTGTAGTCCATCGCGATCGCGAAGATCATGGCGAAGAAGAACACCGGGGCCCATGCGTCGAGGAAGCCCTGTGGTTCAAATCCGAGTAGGCCAGATCCGTGACCATCTTGGAACACCAGTCGGGCAACGCCGAATGCCGCAGCGGTCGACAGCAGGCTGGCCAGCGTGCCGAGAAGCGAAATCAGCGGCGCCTGCAAAGCAAATAGCAGCAGCAAGAATCCCAGCGCCATCACGACCGCAATCACGATCGGGGTGTAGTGATCGAGCTGGTCCTTCAGGTCAATGTTTTCAACGGCCGGTCCACCAACCTTCGCTGACGACGGCAGATCGGCACGCAACCGGTCCACGGTGTCAGCCAATCGCGGATCGGACGGATCGACTGTGGGCACGGCTTGGATCATCGCCAGCCCGCTGTCGTCTGCGGCCTCGGCGGTAGGCATGGCTGCGGCGATGCCCTCATCGGATGTGAGAGCAGTGTGGGTTGCTTCTGCGTCACGGCGATCAACGACGATCTGCAGCATGCCAGGTGCACCTGGGCCGAAGGCGTCCTTGACCTGGTCGTAACCGACGCGTGCACTTGCTTCGTCGGGCAGTACCTTGATCGACGGCATCGCCGTCTTGAGTCCAAACACCGGTGCGGCGAGCGCGATCAGCACCACCAGTGCGCCGGTTCCCCAGATGATGGGGCGGCGCCACAACCGAGTACCCCAGGCGGCGAACCGGGGGGAGCGATGTTCGCCGGCCTTGACCCACGGCAGCGAGAAGCGATTGATCTTGTCGTCAAGCTTGGCCAGAACCAGCGGCAGCAGGGACAGCGTCGCGCCGAGGATGAAAACGACCGAAATCATGATGCCGCCGGCCATCGAGCGGAAGGACGGGGACGGCACCAGCATGACGGCCGACAGTGACACCAAGACCGTGATGCCCGACAACAGCACAGCCTTGCCGGCCGTGTCCATGGTCTCGGCAATGGCACCATGCACGGTCGCGTCGCGGCCCATGCGCGCAGCGCGGTAGCGAGCGACAAGGAATAGCGCGTAGTCGATGCCGAGCGCCAGTGAGAACATCATGGCGAAGTTCATGGCCCAGATAGACACGGGCATGAGTTCGTTGATGAGCACGAGCGAGCCAGCCGACGCGACAAGACCAGCGAGCGTCAGGATCAACGGCAGGCCTGCGGCCACGAGCGCGCCGAATGCGAGAACCAGGATCGCCAGCGTGACCGGCCAGGAAATCATCTCCGACTTCAGCATTGCTTCCAGATTGGCTTCGTTGAAGTCTGACCAGAGCAGTGACGAACCGGTCGGGTTTACCTGCACGGTTTCGGTCGACAGGTGCTGCAGTTCTTCCTTGAGGTCGGTGGCCACGCGCACCATCTCATTGGTGTCGACGCCCGCGCCGGCCAGCACGATCGCTGTCTTCTCGTCAGCAGAGATGCTCACACCCGGCATTGGAGCGACGACTCCGGACAGCCGCGGTTCAGCGTCGAGCATCCGAGTAACGGACTCGATTACCTTCGGCCCATCGCCCTCGGTCAGCGGGGAGTCGGCGCTGTGCACCACAACCTGGATGGCGTGTGAGGCATTGCCGCCAAAGTGCTCTTGAGCGAGTTCCCGCACGGCGACGGACTCCGAGCCATTTGCCTGCCAACCGGCACCCGACAGGTTCTTCTCGACTGATGGAGCGAAGACGCCGAGGCCGACGACGATCAACACCCAGGCCAGCGTCACGATCCGGCCGTGGTCGATGACCCACGTGCCGAGACGGCCTAGTGGTCCGGGTTGATTGGCCAGTTCCGCCTGGGCGGGGCCGGAAGCGGTGCGGGTCTTCGCCACGGGGCTACTCCTCGTAAGTTTGGAACCCCCTGGGGGGATGCTGTGATAAAGTAGCATAACCCCTAGGGGGGATACCAAATTGGCCCGAGGAAAGGATCTGACCATGACTGATTTCACGCTGCGCTCGACTATTGAGGCGCCATATGACCAGGCCGTCGCTCGCGTTCGCGAACTCCTCAGTGAAGCCGGATTCGGAGTGCTGACCGAGATCGACATGCAGGCCACGTTGCGCACCAAGCTGGGCGTTGAGATCGCGCCGCAGGTGATCCTGGGTGCGTGCCGGCCTCAGTTGGCGCATCGAGCGATCGAGGTCGATCCGCGGGTCGCGACCCTCTTGCCGTGCAATGTTGTCGTGGCCGCCGAAGGCGATAGCCGCACGCGAGTCGAGATCATGGATCCAGCCACGATGTCGCAGCTCAGCGATCACCCGGACGTTGCCGAGGTGGCCTCAGACGCGCGTGAGCGTCTGGTTGGTGTGATTGATGCCCTGAACGCTGCTTAGGCCAGCAATTCAGTCCGGCAAATTCAGTCTGGCAGTGCCGAGACTGGGCCGCCAACCAACGTCCGGATCTGATCGGTGGCGTCCCAGTCGTTGCAGTGCAGGCCCGCGACGACCTGGCCGCAACGACTGAAATAGGCGGTGAACACCCGCGTATCCACATCGCCGCGGACGTGGACTGCGTCGTACCCCGCAGCACCTGGGTGGCCGACGTACTCCATCCCTAGGTCGTATTGATCGGTGAAAAAGTACGGCTGAGCGACATACGGTTCGACCTCGCCCAGCATCGAGTGGGCGGCGTGGCGGCCCTGAGCGATCGCGTTATCCCAATGTTCAACACGGATGCGACCCAACTGCGGGTGGTCGTGGGCAGCGATATCGCCTGCTGCGAAGACCAGTGGGTCTGACGTGCACAGTCGCGCGTCGACATCGATGCCGTTCGAGCAACTGAGCCCGGCGGCACGGGCTAACTCAACGCGAGGAACGGCGCCGATCGCACCGATGACAGTGTCGACGACGACCTCGCTGCCGTCGGACAGTTGAACCATCGTTCCGTCCGGTCCCGTGCGGGCGCCGGTGACCGTGGTCCCGGTGCGGACGTCGACGCCGTGGCTGCGGTGCAACTCGGTGAACATCGTGGCGACCTCGGTGCCGACGATATTGACCAGCGGTTGCGATGCGGCTTCGACCACAACAACTTCGCCGCCAGCAATACGCGCAGCAGCAGCCAGTTCTAAGCCAATCCAGCCACCGCCGACGATGAGCAGGCGTCCGCGCAGTCGCTCCTTCAAGCTCGCGGCATCGTCTCTGCTGCGCAGGTACTGCACGTCAACATCAGAGTTGTCAGGCAATGCATAGGGGCGCGGGTCTGAACCTGTCGCCAGCAGCAGTCGGTCGTAGCCAAACGTTTCGTTGGCGCAGATGACGCGTCGGTCAGTCAGATCGATGCCAGTGACGTCACAGCCACGATGCAATTGGAGATCGTGCTCGGCATACCAAGATTCGGGGTGAAGGGCGGTCTCGTCGACTGTCTTGTCGCCGAGCATCACAGCCTTCGACAACGGCGGTCGATCGTATGGCAGGTGCGATTCGGCGCTGAGCAACGTGACGGCGCCGGTGTATCCGAGGGCGCGAAGTTCTTCGGCTGCACTGACGCCAGCCAGGCCTGCGCCGACGATGACGATGTGTTCAATGCGATCAGCTGAGGTGTTCAT
>JBEBVW010000207.1:0-4143 GCA_040392565.1 Aeromicrobium sp.
GTGCAGGGGCAGTTGGTCAGTACTCAGACGTACTTTTCGCCGTTCTTGGCCTTTTCGACCAAGGACGCCGGCGGGGTGAAGCGCTCGCCGTACTTCGCGGCCAACTGCTGGGCGCGGTCGACGAACGCCTGAACGCCGATCGATCCGTCAGCAGCTTCGTAGCCGTTGATGTACTGCAGCACGCCACCCTGGTTGGCCGGGAAGCCGATGCCGAAGATCGAGCCGATGTTGGCGTCGGGCACCGAACGCAGGACGCCTTCGTCCAGGCACTTGACCGACTCGAGGCTCATGATGAACGTGAGTCGTTCCTTCAGGTCCTCAAAGTCAGGCTGCTCGGCGGCAACCGGGAACTTCTCGGCCAGTCCGGACCAGAGTCCGACGCGCTTGCCATTCTCGTCGTACTCGTAGAAGCCCGCGCCCTTCAGACGGCTGGTGCGACCCTCGTCGACCATCGTCGCGATGACGGCCTCTGCCGGGTGCGCCACCCACTCCTTGCCCTCGGCCTCAGCACCGGCCTTGGACTCGTTGCGGATCTTGACCATGAGCTCCATGTTGAGCTCATCGGTCAACTGCAACACCGGAGCCGGGAAGCCGGCAGCCGACGTTGCGCGCTCGACCGACACCGGCGAGATGCCCTCGGACAGCATGCCGATGCCTTCGTTGACGAAGGTGCCGATGACGCGGCTGGTGAAGAAGCCACGGCTGTCGCCAACCACAATCGGCGTCTTCTTGATGGCCAGCGTGTAGTCGAACACGCGGGCGATGGCCTCATCAGAGGTCTTCTCGCCAGCGATGATCTCCACCAGCGGCATCTTGTCGACCGGGCTGAAGAAGTGAATGCCGATGAAGTCCTCAGGACGCGTGACGCCCTCGGCCAGACCCGTGATGGGCAGGGTCGAGGTGTTCGAGCCGAGCAAAGCGTCGGGCTTGACGACCTTCTCCAACTCCGCGAACACGTCATGCTTGAGCTGCACGTTCTCGAAGACGGCCTCGACGACGAAGTCGACACCTTCCAGATCGGCGTAGTCAGCGGTCGCCTTGATGCGGCCCAGAACCTCGTCCTTCTTGGCCTGGGTGATGCGGCCGCGCTCGAGCGCCTTGTCGAGCAACTTCTCGCTGTACTGCTTGCCCTTTTCGGCAGCTTCCAGCGAGATGTCCTTCAGCACGACATTCATGCCAGCCTGAGCAGTGACGTAGGCGATGCCCGCGCCCATCATGCCGGCGCCAATGACGCCAACCTTCTCTGCCTTGGTGGGTGGGATGTCGCTTGGACGGGACTTGCCGGCGTTGATGGCCTGCAGATCGAAGAAGAACGCCTGCGTCATGTTCTTGAACTGCTGACCGACGATCAATTCGACGATGTAGCGGCTCTCGATGCGCGATGCGGTGTCGAAGTCGACCTGTGCGCCCTCGACAGCGGCCGACATGATGGCCTTCTGTGCCTTGAAATCAGCGCCCTTGAGCTGCTTCTTCAAGTTCGACGGGAACGACGGCAAGATTGCCGCCAGCGACGGAGTCGACGGGGTTCCGCCGGGCATCTTGTAGCCCTTGCGATCCCACGGCTGAGCCGCTGCTTCTTCGTTGTCGGCGTTGGCTTCGATCCACTTGACGGCAGCGGACATCAGCTCATCGGCCGGAACAACCTCGTCCAACAGACCCAGATCCTTGGCCTTCGCCGGGCTGAACTGCGGGCCCTGCAGCAGGACCTTCATCAGCGCGTCGGCGATTCCGAGCATGCGGACCGTACGGGTGACACCGCCGCCGCCGGGGAGCAGACCGAGGGTCGCCTCGGGCAGACCCACCTTGTACTTGCCGTCTGCAGCGATGCGGTGGTGCGTCGCCAGTGCGATCTCGAGGCCACCGCCGAGTGCCGCGCCGTTGATGGCTGCAACGACCGGCTTGCCGGCGGTCTCCAGCTTGCGGAGCGTGGCCTTGATGGTCTCGACGTTCTCGAACAGCGCCGGGGCGTCATCCTTGGTGGCCTGAATCATCAGCTTCAGATCGCCGCCGGCGAAGAAGGTCTTCTTCGCCGAGGAGATGATCGCGCCCTTGACGTTTCCGGCGGCCACATCGGCCACGTAGGAGTCGACTGCCTTCGCCATGGCCTGGCGGTAGCCGTCGTTCATCGTGTTGGCGCTTTGGTTGGGGTCGTCGAGCACCAGGTGTGCGATGCCGTCCTTGACCTCGTAACGAACTGCGTCAGTCATATGTGTGCTTTCTACTTTCAGTTCAGTCGGGTTCAGAGGACTTCGACGACGGTCGCGATGCCCATGCCGCCGCCAACACACAGCGTGGCCAGGCCGTACTTCTTCTCGCGACGCTCCAACTCGTCGATCAACGTGCCGAGGATCATCGCGCCGGTAGCACCCAGTGGGTGACCCATCGCGATCGCGCCACCGTTGACGTTGGTCTGCTCGTGCGGGTAGTCGCCGAGGTCCTTCATCAAGCGCATGGCGACGGCCGCGAATGCCTCGTTGATCTCGATGAGGTCGAGGTCCTCAACCGACAGTCCGGCCTTGGCGAGTGCCTTCTTGCTGGCTGGGCCGGGGCCCGTCAGCATGATCGTCGGGTCAGCGCCGGAGACGGCGGTCGCCAGGATGCGAGCACGCGGCGTCAGGCCGGCCTTCTTGCCCGCCTCTTCCGAACCGAGCAGCACCAGAGCGGCGCCGTCGACGATGCCCGAGCTATTGCCTGCGTGGTGCACGTGGTTAATGCGCTCAACGCTGGTGTACTTCTGCAGTGCGACGGCGTCGAAGCCACCCATGTCGCCGATGCCAGCGAACGACGGCGGCAATGCGCCCAGGCTCTCGACCGTGGTGCCCTCGCGCACGAACTCGTCGTGGTCGAGGATCGTCAGGCCATTGGCGTCCTTCACCGGGATGACCGACTTGCTGAAGTAGCCGTTGGCGATGGCCTTGGCGGCGCGTGCCTGCGACTCAGCGGCGTAGGTGTCGACGTCGGTGCGATCCCAGCCTTCGAGGGTGGCGATCAAGTCGGCGCCGATGCCCTGGGGCACAAACGAGGTGTCGAGGTTGGTGCGCGGGTCCATGGCCCAGGCGCCGCCGTCGCTGCCCATCGGCACGCGGCTCATCGACTCAACGCCACCAGCGAGGATGAAGTCCTCCCAGCCGGAACGAACGCGACCCGCGGCCTGGTTCACAGCTTCCAGGCCGGACGCGCAGAAGCGGTTGAGCTGAACACCAGCAACGGTGTCGGGCAGACCTGCGGCGATCGCAGCAGTCTTGGCGATATCGGCGCCTTGGTCACCGACCGGCGAGACGACGCCGAGCACGACGTCATCGATCAGTGCCGGGTCCAGCGACGGATTGCGCTTTTGGATCTCATCAATCAGACCGGTTACCAAAGCAACCGGCTTGACCTCGTGCAGCGAGCCAGTCTTCTTGCCGCGACCACGCGGCGTACGGATGGCGTCATAGACGAAGGCTTCAGCCATGAAAGTTCCTCACAGACGGAATTGGAACGTCGAAATGCGACGTGCCACGATTGTGACACCATTACTGTCATTGTGGTAGGCCGGGGGTGTGGCATCGGTCACGATAGAAGGGGACACATGTCTACTGACTTCGCGGAAACAATGAGCGTTGACGAGCTCGCCGCGCGCGTCGACATGTCGGTGCGGACTGTCCGCTTCTACGCCGGCCGCGGCCTGATTCCGCCTCCCCGACGCGAAGGTCGCAACGGCTACTACGGGCCCGACCACATCGCACGGCTCGAACTCGTCCGTGAACTCCAGGCGCATGGGTTCACGCTGTCGGCGATCGAGGGCTATCTCGACAACATCCCGGTTGACGCGACGCCCGAACAGGTCGCGATGCACCGCACCTTGCTCGCTCCGTGGAGCACCGACAAGCCCGAAGTTCTCTCGCGGGCGCACCTGCAAGCGCGCACCGGCCGTGAACTGACAGATGACGACCTCGAAATCCTGGTGGCTGTCGGCGTTATCGAACCCACACCGGACGAAGACGTCTTTCAGGTGGCCGCGGCGCACCTCGCGGTTGGCGTTCAATTCCTCGACACCGATATGCCCATCGAAGTCGCACACGCTTCACGCCGCATTTTCGACGAGGCCGGCCGCAAGGCGGCCAACGATCTGACCGAGGTGTTTCGCACCCTGTGGTGGCC
>JBEBVW010000208.1:0-4107 GCA_040392565.1 Aeromicrobium sp.
TGCGGTTCCTGAGGAGGCGAGGAACGAGCCGTCTCGAAGGGCGCACCTCAATCACCGGGTTGCGGACGTGACGAAGAAAACATGAGGAAATCCTCGGAATAAACTTGAGGGAAGCCTCATGTTTTGTCACAATGGGGATATGGCTTCGATCACCACACCCGACCTTCTTGCCGCCTCAGCATCGACTTCGAACCCCGGTACCGCTAGGTCCGGGGTTCTTCTTGATCGCCTGCGGAAAGGGGAGCCGTACGCTCTGGCATTCGGTGGTCAGGGCGCGTCGTGGCTTGAGCCGCTGGCTGAGTTGGTGCGCGATCACGGACTCAGCGCTGAGCTGACTGAACTGCTTGATCGCGTCGACGAGACCATTGCTCCCGTTGCCGCTGAGTTGGTGCGCACCGGCCGTCAGTTCGAACCACTCGCGTGGGTTGACGCGTTGGCTGTAGGGGAGTCGGCCGAAGATGACGAAGCCATCGCTCCGCCGGCCGGATTGACCGAGCCTGATGTCTCCGTCCCGGGAATTTTGCTGGCTCAACTCGCTGCCTTGCGTGCGCTTAAGGCGCTTGGATTAGATGCTCAGGCAGACCGCCCGGTCGCTGTGATCGGTCACTCCCAGGGCGCGTTGGCTACTCACGCACTTGCCGGTGTTCCTGACGTCGAACTCCTCGCCATCGCCCGACTGGCTGGCGTCGCAGCCCGCATCGTGGGCAAGCGCTGCGGACTTCTGGGCGAAGAGACCATGCTGAGTGTCAGCGAAGTCGATCCGGCGCGGGTTCAGCAGATTGTTGCCGAACTCCCCGAATCGCAGCGCGTGGTCGCCCACCTGCGCAACGCACGTCGAGCGGTCGTGTTGTCCGGACCAGCCGAGGGGCTGGCTGCTGCCACCGCACGCATGGAAGTTGTCACGGCAGCCGAAAAGGCCGACCGTGAGCGCAAGATCACCGGAGGCGCTCCCTTCGACCCCATCATCGAACCGGTCGATGCGCTGCTGGCGTTCCATCACCCTGACCTTGAGGCCGCTGCCGACATGGTCGCCGACTGGGCGGTCACGTGCGGACTGGACGCAGACCGTGCGCGCACATTGACCTTCGAATCGCTGGTTGCGCCCGTCGACTGGGTTGTTGCAGTCGAATCTGCACTTGATGCAGGAGCCCGCTGGGTCATCGACCTTGGCCCGTCCGATGTCGCCAGTCGCCTGTCTGCGCGTGAACTGACCGCGCGCGGTGCAGTCGCCATCGCTGCCACCACTCGCCGCGGACGACGCGAACTCATCTCGGCCGGAGCGGCCCCCGTTCTGCCGACCCCGTGGGCGGCACACGCGCCCGCCGTCGTGACGCTCCCCGACGGCACCACCAAGGTTGAGACCGCCTTCACCAAACTGACCGGCAAGTCGCCGGTGATCTTGGCGGGCATGACACCCACGACGGTCGATGCGCAGATCGTGGCGGCAGCAGCCAACGCTGGCTTCTGGGCCGAACTGGCCGGAGGTGGCCAGGTCACCGAGGAAATCTTCGCCGACCGTGTCGATGAACTTGCCGACTTGCTCGAGCCGGGTCGTGGCTATGCCTTCAACTCGCTGTTCCTGGATCCATATCTATGGAAACTGCAACTCGGTCAGAAGCGTCTGGTGCAGCGTGCGCGGGCGAATGGCGCGCCCATCGAGGCGGTCATCGTGACGGCTGGAATTCCTGAACTCGACGAAGCTGTTGACCTCGTGGCTGAACTCCGCGAAGTCGGTATTGAGCATGTGGTGTTTAAGCCCGGCACGGTCCGCCAGATCCGCGACGTGATCACGATCGCCAAGAAGGTGTCGCCGACGCCGATCATCGTGCAGATCGAAGGTGGTCGTGCCGGTGGTCACCACTCGTGGGAAGACCTCGACGATCTGCTGCTTGCTACATATGGCGAACTGCGCGCGGTCGACAACGTCGTGGTGTGTGTGGGTGGCGGCATCGGTACTCCCGACATCGCCGCTGCGTACCTCACCGGCGAGTGGTCTCGTGCTCACGGTTTCGGTGTGATGCCGCTCGACGGTGTGCTGATCGGCACGGCCGCGATGGCTGCGCTTGAAGCAACTACCTCACCTGAGGTCAAGCAATTGCTGGTGGAAACGCCCGGCGTTGACCAGTGGGTTGGTGCCGGCCGCGCAGCCGGAGGCATGGCCTCGGGCCGCAGCCAACTGGGCGCCGACATCCACGAAATCGACAACACCGCCTCACGTACGGGCCGTCTGCTCGACGACGTTGCAGGTGACGCTGACGCGGTTGCTGAACGCCGCGACGAGATCATCGAAGCACTCAATCGCACCGCGAAGCCCTACTTTGGTGACGTCTCGGGCATGTCGTACGCCAACTGGCTTCGTCGTTTTGCCGATTTGTGCGCGCCCGACGAAGCGTGGCTCGACGCGTCGTTGCAGTCACGCTTTGTGGCCATGCTGCAGCGTGCCGAAGGACGACTGAACCCTGCCGACCGCGGTGTCATCGCCACGGCATTCGCCGATCGCGACGCTGCGACGTCCGCCGTTGAAGCCATCGCCACGCTGCTGCACGCCTATCCGGCTGCCGAGTCAGTGCAGCTGCACCCCGCTGATGTGAACTTCTTTGTCGAGCAGTGCAAGGCTCCCGGCAAACCAGTGCCGTTTGTCCCGGTGATTGATGCCGACGTGCGTCGTTGGTGGCGTTCGGATTCGTTGTGGCAAGCCCATGATCCGCGCTATCGCGCCGACGAAGTCTGCATCATTCCTGGCACCGTTTCGGTCGCCGGAATCGAGCGTGCGGACGAACCGATCGCTGAACTCTTGCAGCGGTTCGAGGACGCCACGGTCGATGCGCTGTTAGCTTCCGGGCGAGCACCTGCTCGTGTCCCCGGGCGCCGTCGCGTCGAGGGCGTGAACGACGCGCTCGCGCTTGTTTTGGCCGCACACGACGTCGTGTGGGCTGGCCGCACTGTCATCAGCCCGGTTCGTCGGCTTGGTGACGACTGGTTGATCACCGGCGAAACGATCGCCGAACACGCGCAGACCGGTGCAACTCTGACGGCAGTGTCGACCGACGTCGTCGAACTGGCTGTTCCGCTCGCATCTTCTGAGCTGACGATCGTGATCGAGGTCCCGTCTTCAGTCCACGACGGTGGATCTCCGGTCGTCAGCACGTCGTCGGCCGTGGCTGCCATGCAGGAAATCGTGAGGGCTGCCGCAGGCGGCGAGCTGCCAGGTGCGGCAACGACGGCCCAGTGGTCGTCGGACTTGATTGCCGACCACGTCGCTGTCACTGGCGACGGTGACGTCGTGCACGCGCTGCCGGACGTGTTGGTTGGTTTGGCCTGGCCGGCCGTCTTTGAGCAGGTGGCGACGGCCGAACTGGATGGACACCCCGTCGTCGAAGGCATGCTGGACTTGGTTCATCTAGACCACCAAGTGCGCATCGTCGGCTCATTGCCCGAGGGCGAAGCCGCGCTCGACATTCGTGCGAGTGTGACCGCGGTCGAAGACACCGAGGTCGGACGCGTCGTTGCCGTCGAGGTGACTTTCGCATCCGGTGGCGAAATTGTGGCCACGCTGGCTGAGCGTTTTGCCATTCGTGGACGCTCTGGTGCTCTTGCATTGACCGATCCGCAGCGGGCTGCTGGCGCCATCACTGATCTGCGCGAGACCCCTCGTCGTCTGGTGGCCAATGCGTCGCTCCAGGCACCGACTGACCTGCGCGGCTTTGCAGCCGTCACCGGCGACCACAACCCGATCCATACCAATGTGGCCGCAGCGCGGTTGGCCGGTCTGGGTGCTCCGATCGTGCACGGCATGTGGCTGTCTGCTGCTGCACAGCAAGTGCTGATTGGCGAGACTGGGCGTCGCATCACCGGCTGGACCACGCGATTCCTCGCTCCCGTTCGACCGGGCGCGAGCGTTGAAGTGCGCGCTGACCGCATCGGCCTTGACGGCGGCGCCCACATCGTCGAAATCACCTGTCGGGCCGACGGCGAGTTGGTTGCCTCGGCGACCGCCCGCCTCGAAGCGCCACGCACCGCGTACGCCTTCCCAGGACAGGGCATTCAGCACGCAGGCATGGGCATGGCTGGCTATCAACGCAGCAAGGCTGCTCGCGACATTTGGGA
>JBEBVW010000209.1:0-4079 GCA_040392565.1 Aeromicrobium sp.
GCGATCATCGCGATCGGCTGGTCGAGCATGATGTGGTGACCTGAGTCGGGGATCAGGATGACAGGAACATTCCCGCCCAACTTCTTGCGGGTCTCCTCGGTGATGTCCTTCGTCGCCATTCCACGCTCTCCACGCACAAGCGCAACATCACAGACCGCATCGGCAAGCGCCTCCGGCTCCATGCGCGTGCTCAAGAAGAGGCCCGGATCAAACTTCCACGTCCAGCCGCCTTCGACCTCTTTGATCGATCCTTCGGCGATGTAACGGTGGATGTAGTCGACGTTGGAATCGTCCAGCGGCAGGGTGCGAAAGCGACTCAGGATCGTCTCCCGCTCGGGGTACACGCTCAAGTTAAGCTTCTGGGCATTGCCGTCCATCCAGGCGCGGGCCTCTGGCGAGATCTGCTTGACCGGTGAATCAATGGCTGCGACGGCCCGCAATTGAGTGCCATAGTCACGCGCGGCAGTGAGAGCGACGAAGCCACCCATGCTGTGGCCGAAGAGGACCGGCGGCACGCCCTCGGGTGATTCAGCCAACGCGATGGCGACAACTTCGGCTGCCCACGTTTCAAGTGAATACTTTTCGCGGTGCCCGCTGTCTCCGTGACCGGAGAGATCGACCGAGATAATGCGGTGGTCGTCGGTCAAGTGTGGTCCGATGTGGTCCCACCAACCGGCATGCGCGGCGCCGCCGTGAATGAGCACGGCCACCGGATTGCCCGCCTTGCCCCACGCTCGGTAGCGCACGACGGTGCCCTCGACCTCGAGTTCGCGGCTGTCATACGGCGTCTCGATGGCCGTGGTGAACCACGTGGGCAAATCTGTCGACATCGCGCACTCCATTTCAGCCGGCGCTCCTCGCTAGCGCTCAACTTACCGTCAGTATTGACTGTAAGTGATCCTGGGGGCAACACTGAGGCCATGACTTTGGCAGGCAAGACCATCATCATGTCCGGCGGAAGCCGCGGAATCGGCGAGGCAATTGCAGTGCGTGCGGCCCGTGACGGCGCCAACGTGGCATTGATGGCCAAGACCACCGAACCGCATCCGACTCTTCCTGGAACGATCTACACCGCCGCCGCGGCGATCGAGGAAGCCGGCGGTCAGGCACTGCCGCTCGTTGGAGATATTCGCGATGACGCGTTCGTTGAATCTGCCATCGCCCAGACCGCTGACCGTTTCGGTGGCATCGACATCGTCGTGAACAACGCCTCGGCCATCGACCTGTCCCGCACTGAGGACGTGTCGATGAAGAAGTACGACCTGATGAACGACATCAATGCCCGCGGCACGTTCATGCTGAGCAAGATGTGCATTGAGCACCTCAAGCAGGCGGAGAACCCGCACATTCTGACGCTGTCGCCGCCCATCACGCTCGATCCGAAGTGGTTCAGAACTGCGACGGCGTACACGATGGCGAAGTTCGGCATGAGCTTGGTGACGCTGGGTCTGAGCGAAGAACTGCGCGAGTTCGGCATCGCCGCTAACTCGCTGTGGCCGCGCACCGCAATCGACACTGCAGCGGTGCGCAATGTTGTGGGCGCCGGACTGGAATCGCACTCACGGCGCCCCGAGATCATGGCCGATGCCGCCTACGAAATGCTGATCAAGCCCAGCCGCGAGTACACCGGACGGTTCGAGATCGACGATGATGTCCTCGAAGCCGCCGGCGTGACCGACTTCTCGATCTACCTCAACGGTGGCCGTGAAGAGGACCTCGCCCTGGACTTCTGGGTTGAGCCCAAGGGCCCCCACAATCCGGACCTGCGCCTGCTGCACTGAAGGAACTAGTTCTTTCTGATCATTTTCGGGAATGTCTGGTATTTCAGCCTGAAACTGAACCCTTAGATGCTTACCGTCGAAGTAGGAGTGATTCGACGAATGAGCGTCTACCTATTCGACATGTCTGGTGTCCCGATCGCCTTCCGGCGGACGTGGTCTGATCCTCACCTGTTCGCACTCGACGGTCACTGGATCGGTTGGTGCCCGTGGGAGGACAACACGGTCGTGGCGCCTGACGGCGACTATTTGGGTTCGGTCGTCGACGATCGTCTGGTGCGACGCAACGATTGGTGCGTCATGCCGTGCGATCGAACGACCGACAATCCCGGCATTGTGCAGCGCACCGGCGAACCCCCCACCCCGCATGTTTTCCCCAACCGCTTCGCCTACGACGACGTGTTGATTTCCCATTCGGTCTGAGTGCCGACTGCGACTGTTCGACTGACGGTGCAAAGGCGCTCCTCAGCCGCCTTGAGCCCATCTGCCAATGCCGTCAGCGCTTCCTCGCTGCCGCCGTAATCGACGTTGAATGTCAGCAGAATGTCTTTCAGAACGCTGCCCAGATCTGGGTCGCGAACCTTGTCTGCGCGCGCGTGGACCTTGAAGGACGTTGCCTCCGCACGGCGGGAGACCAGCGGGTCGACGGTGATCGAGGTGCAGCCGGCAAGTGCGACCAGCAGCAACTCAACCGGCGTGAAGTCATCGGAAGAACCGTCGCCGATCGTCAAGCTGGTGCCTCGCGCATTTCGCGCGGTGTAGCGCGAGGGACCGGTACGGACGAGGTCAATTGCGCGCTCAGTCTCGGCGCCTACTCCTGCTACTGGTGTGTTCATGGCTCAAGGCTAGATCGGTAGCATTCAAGACATGTTTGCACTATTTGGCGCACTCGGAGCCATCGCCGTTTTCGTGATCTTCATCCTGATTTCGGTCAATGCGAAGCCAAAAATTGACCAGATTCCGACTCGGCACACGATCGTCACTACGACGATGCCGTTGCCTGAAGTAGTGCAGACGCTGCGCGGCCTAGCGGGCCAGCAGAAGTATCGCTTTGCCCTCGAAGACATGCAGCGCCAAGTCATCGTCCTCGAAGATGATGTGTCGCTGTGGTCTTACGGGTCGTTCTACTCGTGCTTCATCGTGGCAACCCCCGATGGCGGCACCCAGATCACCGTCGGCATGCAGACCAAGTCGCCTCAGTGGGGGCCTGTTCCGAAGCGGCAACACAAGAAGTTCACTGACCTCGTAACAGCGGCCGTGCACGGCACCGTCAGTTAGAAGCAGCCTCAAAGAGCGCCACGATTGCGTGGCGAACATCGGCGCGCTCGGCCACGGGAATCGGCCAGTCGACCGTGACGTGACGCTCGGCGAAGTCGTCGATGACCGCCCACGTTCCAGCGGTCATGTCGAAGTCGATCATCTTCGCCGCAACCGCATCCGGTGCACCATTTCCGCGCACGATGACCAAGCTGTCGTCGATGTGGTCGTCGTTCATGTGAGCCATGACGGCCTGGACAACATCGTCGGGGAAACGTTCAGCCATGGCCCGACAGTAACTAGCGTGGGCCTATGCAGATCACCCAGGTTGCCGACGGGATCCACTTCGTCGAAGGGCATGCGGTCAACTGGACGTTGCTGACTGAGGGCGACAGCGTCACCCTGATCGACGCCGGCTATCCCGGAGATCATGACGATGTGGTGGCCTCGCTCGCGGCGCTGGGACGCTCCGTTGACGACATCGCTGCGGTCCTCGTGACGCACGCTCACGTCGACCACATCGGATCGCTTCCGCACTTATTGGCTGGACGCGAGACGCCGGTGCTCACTTCACCCATCGAAGCCAACCACGCCCATCGCGACTTTCTCGAACAAGCCACGCCCGGCCAAGTCGCAGCCCGCGCCTGGCGTCCCCGCGTCCTGCGTTGGAGTCTGCACGTCATGAAGGCCGGCGGAACCAAGGACGTCTCAGTGCCACAAGCCACTGGGGTTGAACCGGGTGCGGCGCTAGATCTTCCCGGTTGCCCAGTGCCAATCGTGACTCCCGGCCACACCAGTGGCCACACCATGTTTCACCTGCCGCAACACGGCATCATCATCAGCGGCGATGCGCTGGTGACCGGCCATGCGATCAGCTCTCGCACTGGACCGCAGTTGCTGGACCCGATGTTCCATCACGATCTTGAGCAGAACCGCGCCTCGCTGATGTCAGTCCAGGATCTGCCCGCCGACACTGTCCTGCCTGGCCACGGCCCGATCTGGAACGCCACCTGGTCCACCTGCATCACCCAAGCGCTCACCCAC
>JBEBVW010000210.1:0-4012 GCA_040392565.1 Aeromicrobium sp.
ACCGCAACGAACCCAGCCAGCGCATGGTGAGTCGTGCCGGCTGGGAGCCTCGCGGCCTTCCGCCAGGCACCTACCAGGACTGGTACAAATCCATGTCGATCGGTTGACCGTTCTCAGATAGCCGCCGGACCAACCTCCTCACAGTGTCGGCCCTTGGCGCAGCGATTGCTGGCAACGTCACTGCCCAAAGGCGAGGTGTGTCGGTCGAGTCTGGGAGAAGTCACCCGAAGTAGTTGCGCAGGTACTCACGAAGCGGGCGGTCTACGACATAGAGATAAGTGCCGCGGATCCCGCGAGTGAGAAGCACGCGATAGATGTTCACCACGTAGGCAAGCAGGTCGTCGTCGGTGAGCTTCTGCCCGGGGTTGTTCTGCTTACCCTTCGTGTCGAAGTAGTGCTTGCGGTCGACGACCAGGCTGCCCGTTGCGGGGTCGAGCCGGAGGTCTCGTCCGATGATCACGCCAGCGTAGTTGAGGTCATAGCCCTGGATCGTGTGGATCGAGCCGACCTCAGCCAGGGAGTTGGGCGAGTCGACCCAGTCGATCACCTTGCTGTTCCAACGCAGGCCGAGACCCTCATCCTCGACGGTGATGTCGACCCGGCTCTTGTCCTTCTTGCTGTTCCAGGGCCAGGCATAGCCAGCAATCAGGCGCGCCAGCCCCGTCTCAAAGTCGCGCTCAACAATCGCCGCCTGCATCTCGGCGACGCTGTCGAAGAACCGGACGTCGTACTCACCGAAATCAAGGCGACGCTGAGGCGGCTCCGGCCCGAGGACCCGCCGGACGTATTCGACGTAGTCTTCACCTGCCCGCATGCGCAGTTGCGAGGTGAGCACGTGCAGCCGGCCACGTGCTTCGGCGCCGGAGACGAGGTCGGCCAGCACAACCGGCGACAGATCGGCTGGGCGTACCCGTTGCAGGATGTCGATCAACAGCAACTGCTGGTGGCTCATCTCCCGAACCCAGTCCCACTGGTTCTTGCTCGGGTCGTCGAACCCGAAGAGCTTCTCGTTGATCTCCTTGAACTCGCGGTTCTTCTGCGCTGACGTCTGGTTCGAACGCTGGTTGAGCCGATGCGCCTCGTCGACGATCAGCAGATCCCAGGTCTGGTCGCTCTTGCCCACATCGAACGGCGACATCACTCGTACGCCGCCGAGCCCGGGCGTGCGCGCAAAGACGGCCTGGATCGAGGATCGAAGGGACTGCTGCGGCACGACAACGCCCACTCGCAGCCCACGAAGCGTTGCGGAGTTCTCAGTCGTGAAGAGCCCGGCAAGGACCGACTCGTTCTCCAGTTGCTCACCGTCCCACGCGCCCAAGTCGGCAAGCAGCTTGGTCAGGAAGACGGCCACAACGGTCTTGCCCGTTCCCGGACCACCCTCGATCACCAGGGTGCCTCCGGGACCTTGCCGAAGGTCCTCGAGGAGACTCTGGACGATCGCGATGACAGCATCGCCCTGCTCGTCAGTCAGCGTCTTGAACGGTGACAGCTTGTAGAGATCAGAGTTCTCGATCTGCTCGATCGTCGTGGCGAAGAGACCTTCGGCGCGCAGCTTCTCGAAGATCTCCCGGAAGCGCTCGCGGTAGTTCTCACGCTGGTAGTAGTTGCCGGACCCGCCGCTGGTCTGGATGTTGAGCACCTTGTAGCGCCCCTCCCCCGCGAACAATCCGATCAGGTAGGACTCCAGGTCCAGGCATGCCGACTTGTTGAAGGAGTCATCGATGATGATCCGAGCCTCGCCTAGGTGCGCCTTCTTCACGCCATCCAGGTGCTGACGCAAGCGCGAGGTCGCATCGACCGACTCACCGACGTAGAGCTCAGCGTCGTCGTTGAGCGTGTAGACCACCGGCCAGTCGCGATGCTGTTCATGAAGTCGACTCCACGAACCCACCTCGCCGCGCTCCAGCCGGAGTGACTCAATCCGGAAGCTGGTCATACTTCGTGCTCCGACCACGCGCCTTCTCTGCCGGGTACTTCGACTTCGTCGTCGCAAGCTTCTGCATCACGATCTCGTCGGCGTCCACGTCCAGTTTGTCTGCCAGCAGGAGGCAATAGGTAAGGACATCGGCCAGTTCTTCCTGCACCCGGGCGGCATCGCCGTCGTCGGACCACTGGAAGCACTCCAGCAACTCTCCGGCCTCGATACTGATGGACTTGGCGAGGTTGGCCGGAGCGTGGAACTGCGCCCAATCGCGTTCAGCCACGAACTGCCGCAACGCTTGGAGAACGACGTCGGAAGCCATGCGCAGAACAGTAGACGGAGCGCTCGTCGCGTGGCGTCAGAACTCCGCCAGGAAACGGCGTAGACGCGTAACAGGCACCCAAGGATCAGCGCGAGCATCCTCGTTTCGGCCCTTCGGACGACGACCGCGGCTAGCCTCGGCGAGTATCAACCGTCGTGTACGCAGCGGACCACGGGGAGCGTGAGATGAGCGAGGAGTCCTGGCACGAGGCCCGACTGATTCCTACCTCCGGTATCAACGGAGCGGAGGAGCAGGAGCGGAGGGCCACTTCTGCCCTCCTAGCGGTGCTGGGCGCCGTCAAGGAGTTCGGCCGCGGCTTCGTCAAGCCGTTCGGGGCGCCCGCCGGCTCCATGGAGTGCTACATCGAAGTGCCATTCATCCTCGGCGAGCGTCGGCTGTACCCCGATGGGCTCATCAAGGTGTCTCGGGGATCGAAGACCTGGACCGCTCTCGTCGAGGTCAAGACTGGCTCGAACAAGCTGACTCCCGAGCAGATCGAGTCATATCTCGACATCGCCCGTGAGCAGAGCTTCGACGCGGTCATCACGATCTCAAACGAGATCCCTGCGCTGCCAGGACAGCACCCAACCAAGGTCGACAAACGAAAGCTGCGGAAGGTCGACCTCCACCATGTGTCGTGGTCGCGCATCCTCGCGGACGCCGTGATGCAAAAGGAGTTCCGTGGCGTAGCCGACCCAGACCAGGCTTGGATCCTCGGCGAACTCATTCGCTACCTCGAGCACAGGAAGTCAGGTGCCCTTGAGTTCGATGACATGGGCGAGTCCTGGGTATCGGTGCGAGACGCCGTTACGGCCGGCACTCTACGGCCGACCGATAAGGGCATTGCCGAGGTCGTAGCTCGCTTCGATGCCCTTCTCCGATTCGCCAGCCTGCAACTCGGCCGGCAACTCGGAACCGAGGTCATGCCCGCCCTCAGCAGAAGGGAGTTGGCCGACCCGGCGCTGCGGGCGCAAGGCCTGACAGCAAGCCTGTGTCAGAACGGTGTCCTCTCAGGATCCATTCGAGTTCCCGACACGGTCGGCGACATCGTTGTCACAGCTGACCTCCGGGCGTCACCGGTGACCTGCCACGTTGATGTCGACGCGCCTCGCGAAGGCCGCCCCACCACGCGCGTGAACTGGTTGGTCCGCCAACTCAAGACAACACCCGACTCCATCCGTGTCGAATCTTTCGTTGTGCGCGGGCGCGGCTCCGCGGCCGCGGAGCTTCTCAGCACAGTACGAGAGGACCCACGCAGCCTGGTTGATGACGCGGGTCGAGAGATCAAGACGTTCCGCGTCGCGGCGACCAACACCTTGGGATCAAAGCGGGGTCGGGGCCGCGGAGCCTTCATCGATTCGGTACTCGACTCGATCGACACCTTCTACGTCGATGTCCTCGGATCACTTCGGGGATGGTCGGCAGCGCCACCTAGGCTCAGGCCCATCGACTCGGATGCAAAGGGTATCGATACGGAGATTCCTTCGTCGCTCTCATCCACGGACTACTCCTCGCAGGACGAGCCGGATCATCGCCCCGCTGTCAGTGCCCAGAATCAGGTCACACCCACGGACACGGTGGTCGACACCACCGGCGACGTGTGAAGGCAACAGTTTCGAGATGACGGCAGCGCGATGGAGCGCGCTAGGCGACCCGGTCGCGACGGAAAAGCGCATCGAGGGCGCGACGAGTCAGACCTCCAGCTCCTCAACCTTCAGATCGAACGCGTTGACCAGCGCGACCGCGAGTTCCACCTCCTGCTCGGGGAG
>JBEBVW010000211.1:0-4011 GCA_040392565.1 Aeromicrobium sp.
GCAAGACCGTGTGCGGACGCCCAGCGGCCAGCAACGCTGATGACAGTCGCAGCGTGTGCGCCGCGACCACATTGTCGTCAGCAAGCCCGTGGATCAGCATCAGCGGCCGCTTCAGATTGGGGGCGAGCGGAGTGAGCGAATTGCGGTCGTACACCTCTGGTTGCGTGGTGGGGTCGCCGAGATAGCGCTCGGTGTAACAGGTGTCGTACAGGCGCCATTCGGTGACCGGAGCGCCAGCGACCGCGGCGTGGAATCGATCGGGGCGCTTCAGCACGGCCAACGCAGCCAAATAGCCGCCGTACGACCACCCGGTGATGCCCACGCGTGCCGCGTCGATGTCGTCGGGGAACAGCTCGGTGATGGCGGCGAGCGCATCGACTTGATCGTCGAGCGTGGCGTCGGCGAAGTCGTTGAGGACGGCCCGTTCCCACGCCGAACCGCGGCCAGGAGTTCCGCGACCATCGGCCACGATGACGCAAAAGCCCTGATCAGCAAGCCATTGTGGTTCCAAGAACATGCGTGCCGATGCCAGTACTTGTTGGGCGTGCGGGCCACCATAGGGCGCCATCAGCACGGGCAAACGCTCGGAACCTCGTTGGTGGTCGCGGGGGAACAGAACAGCCGCGCGCAGATCGCGGGCGCCAACGGTCACCAGATGAACGGCCGGTTCGAAAGGTGCTTCGTGGGCGACCGAGGGAATCTGCAAAGGCTGGGCGTCTGCATCGTCGGTGTGAACGGTGACCGAAGTGCCGACTCGGTCGAGTCCGGAACGCACGATGACAGTGGTCCCGCCGCCTAGCACTGCGCTGTGAACAGCCTGGCCTGACGTGAGTTCGGTGGTACTGCCGTCGAATCCGAAGCGCACCACTTGCACCTGTGTGGGATCGCTCGATGCCGTGGCAATCACGCAGTCGTCGAACCACTCGGCGATGCCGCGCACTTGCCAACCGTCAGGGCTCACCGGCGAGCCGTTGACGGCGATCCGACGCCATCCGTCGATGTCTTCGACTGTGACGAGCCGGTTGTCGCTGATGAGGCGGGGAGCCGCTGATAGTTCTACCCACGCCGAATCGGTCAGTTCGCGCAGCAGTCGGGTCGCGCCAGTATCGGGATCGACAGCCAAGATCTGTGACGTGCGCTGATCTCGGCTCAACACCTGAATGACGGGTGAGCCTGCCCCGTCTGTCGCATTCGCCCAGCTCACCCGGGCCAAGTATTCGAATTCGGCGTGATCCCACTGCACTTCGGTGCGGTTGCCGTCGAGGTCAACGAGCCACAACGACACGGCCGGATTGGGGGTGCCGGCGGCGGGGTACCGCTGGGTGACCGGGTCGCGGTCTGGGTTCGCGGGGTCAGCAATGTGCCACTGCTGCACGGGTGAGTCGTCGGTACGCTGGACCAGCAATGTCGAGCCGTCCGGCGACCACCAGAATCCGCGGTAACGGTCCATTTCTTCGGCAGCCAGGAAGTCGGCCTGGCCCCACGTCACGCCGTCAGCATCTGGCTCGACGAGAGCGCGGTCGAGTTCACCGTTGAGTTCGATCACGCGCAGCGAACCGTCAGTCGCGTAGGCGATACGGCGCCCAGTGGGGTCGAGGTGGGGGTCGATCACCGCAGTGCCCCCGGTCGGCAGAGCGCGGGTCGAACGCACACCCAGGTGCGTTGCCCAGAGTTGTCCAGATAACGCAAAGCACAACCAGCGGCCGGTGGGGTCGGCGTCGTAGCCGATGACGCCTGCCGCAGATTCCCGCGATCGTTCGCGTCGGGATCGCTCGGTTGCCGACAACTCTTCATCGCCGTCAAGCAGGGCGGCGGGGTCCACCAGCAGCGTTTCGGCGCCAGTAGCAACGTCGAATTCCCACAGCTGACCGGTGCGGGTGACTCCGTCCGGGGTGCGCACGAAGCGCACGCTGCGACCATCGGGTGAGACGGTCAGATTCCGGGGAACGCCCAACGTGAAGCGAAGCGTGCGGGCTGCCAAGCGCGGGTAGGAGACGGTCATACTCCGATCCAACCACTCGCCAGTAATCTGTTGTCATGACGCTCCCGGACCGTCGGCTGCTGCTTGTGCATGCCCATCCCGACGACGAGACCATCAACAACGGCGCCACTATGGCCAAATACGTCGCCGAGGGGGCTCACGTCACGCTCGTCACCTGCACCGCTGGTGAGGAGGGCGAGGTCCTCGTGCCCGAGCTGGAGCACCTCGCAGCGCAGCACGACGACACCCTGGGCGCGCACCGAGTCAACGAGCTGGCCGCAGCGATGGCCGAGCTCGGCGTGACCGATCACCGGTTCCTCGGCGGAGCAGGACACTTCCGGGACTCCGGCATGAAGTGGGGTGACGATGGCAGCGCGACGGTCGCCGACGACACCCGGCCGGACACGTTCTGGCACACCGATCTGCTTGAAGCCGCAGGCCTGCTGGTGGAGATCATCCGCGAGATCCGGCCGCAAGTCGTCGTCACCTACGACGATTTCGGCGGCTACGGACACCCCGACCACGTACAGGCGCACCGCGTCGCGACGTATGCAGTGGCGCTCGCGGGTACTCGGTCGTTCCGGCCCGAGCTCGGCGAAGCCTGGTCGGTGGCCAAGATGTATTGGACTGCGATGTCGCAATCGCAAATGGCCGATGGCATTCGTGCTCTTCGAGAAGCGGGCGACACCACTTCATTTGAGGGCATGGATCCGGACAATCTGGGCTGGGGCACCCCGGACGATCAGCTCGACGCCGTGATCGACGCGCCGGAGTTCGCTGACGCCAAAATGGCAGCCATGAAGGCGCACGCCACTCAGATCACCGTCGACGGCCCGTTCTTCGCGTTGTCGAATAACTTGGGCAGTCAGATTTGGGCCGTCGAGCACTACCGACTCGCCCAGGGAGTGCGTGGTCCGGTCGGCGACAACGGCTTCGAATCTGATCTGTTCGCCGGTCTGTGAGGACATTCGTCCAGATTTTGGCCCGTATTGGTCTGCTGTTGATCGGTGCGTGGACTGGCTTTGTCGGAATGATCGTGCACCGGCACGCAGTGCACGTCGGCGGCATCACGTGGCCGTGGGGGCTTCTGCTGGTCTTGGTGGTCACCGCCGTCGTCGTTCGCATGTGCCACCAACTTCAACGAGTGGGTGCGGCCTGGTTCGCCCTCGGTTGGATCGCCGTGGTGTTCCTCGAACGGGTGCTGGGTGGCCCCTCGTATCTGGTCGCGACCGACTGGGTGGGTTGGACCTTCATGCTGGGATCTCTGGGGATCGCCGCATGGCAAGTCACCCGGCCACCTAGGGTGGATGCGTGACTCCCGCCGTTGACCAGGCCGCCTTCCGCGGCGCGTTGTCGCGATTCGCCAGTGGCGTCACCGTGGTGTCGACCGTCCTCGATGGCGTCGATCACCTCATGACCGCAAGTGCGTTCACTTCGGTTTCGCTCGATCCGCCGCAAGTGCTGGTCTGCTCTCATCGAAGCAGTCGTTTTCATGACGCCGTCTTGGATTCGAGCCTGTGGGGCGTGTCGATCTTGTCCGAAGCAGGGATGAGCGCGTCGGCGTGGTTCGCCCATCGCGGTCGTCCGTTGGAGGAGCAACTGACGGGCATCGCCTTCCAACGCGGGGAGAGCACCGGTGCGGCTCTGCTGGACGATTCTTTGGCCTGGCTGGAATGCCGCACATCGGCTGTGCACGACGGTGGGGACCACACCATCCTCGTCGGCGATGTGATCGGGGCCGCTGTTCGCGGCGAGGAAATTGACGATCCATTGCTGTATTACCGCTCGCACTACGGCACCATGGTGCGGTTGGATCAGTCCGAAAAGACCGTGTACGAGGGGAACGTATGACGCCGCGCCCGGCAGATGACGACGCCGATCAGAAGCCAGAAGCCGACGAACCGTCGGATGACCAGGTGTCGGCCGATGAGGACGACGACGATCTGATGGCGGCAGTGGCCGCCGCAATCGCCTCACCACGTCGCGGATCGTCGACTGCCAAGGCCCCCGAGCCTGAGCCTGAGCCGGAA
>JBEBVW010000212.1:0-3907 GCA_040392565.1 Aeromicrobium sp.
TTGCGGTCACGGTAGTTGTAAACGAGCGAGTGTGTGACCTGCTCTTTGGCCTTGCGGTACAGGCGCGAGCGCTGACCGCGGTAGCCGGATGCGCGCTCGAGTGTTTCGCGGCGCTTCTTCTGCGCATTGACAGAACGCTTGACGCGAGCCATCTGTAACTCCTTGTTTCGGGGCGGTGCTCAGGCCTTAGAGGCCGAGCATCTTCTTGACTCGGGCGGTGTCGGCCTTGGCGACCTCGGTCGTGCCGGCCAGACGACGCTTGTGCTGCGACGTCTTGTGCTCGGCCAAGTGGTAACCATTGGCCTGCTGGCGACGCAGCTTGCCGGTACCGGTGCGCTTGACGCGCTTCTTCATCCCCGAGTGGGGCTTGAACTTGGGCATTTATGCCTCCATGTCCGGGTCGATGTTCTCTGAACGTCGACGGGGCTTCTTGGGTGTTGCAGTCTGGTGGTGCGCTTCGCGGTGGGCCTTATCAGCGGCTTCCACTGCTTCACGTTCGGCGGCCTTCTCAGCCCGCGCGACTTCCTTTTCGGCCTTGACCTCTGCCTGGGCCTCGGACTTCTTCTTATGAGGACCCAAAACCATGGTCATATTGCGGCCGTCCTGGCGAGCGTTGGATTCGATGAATCCGAGCTCCTCGACGTCTGCGGCCAACTTCTGCAGCAGGCGGTAGCCGAGTTCGGGGCGGTGCTGTTCGCGTCCGCGGAACATGATTGTGATCTTGACCTTGTCTCCAGCCTTGAGGAACCGGACGACGTGACCCTTCTTGGTGTCGTAGTCGTGCTGGTCGATCTTCGGCCGAAGCTTCATCTCTTTGATGACGGTGTTCGTCTGGTTGCGACGGGACTCACGGGCCTTCTGGGCGTTCTCGTACTTGAACTTGCCGTAGTCCATGAGACGGCACACCGGAGGGCGTGCTGTAGGAGCGACCTCGACCAAGTCAAGATCGGCTTCTGCTGCCAATCGCAATGCATCTTCAATACGAACGATGCCGACCTGCTCTCCGGCCGGGCCGACGAGTCGCACCTCGGGGACGCGAATTCGGTCGTTGACGCGCAGTTCCGTGCTGATGAATCCTCCTGGTGGTTGGTGGTGGAGGCACGAAAAATGGCCTCCGTCGAAACGAAGGCCACGTCACCGACCAGATCTGCATGACTTAGTCATAAGCAGAACTCATCACAGGCGAAACACCAGATTTGCATCTAGGTTTTGCACGGACCCCAAGGCATCTCAGCCGAGCAGGTGGGAGGTGGCCTCCACTTCGTCACCAAGGATATCAGCCCTCACCCACGACGAGAAATCATCTGCTGCTCTGTCCCGAGATTTGCGCAGTTTTGCACCTTATCTACTTGAAATTCGGTGCATTGGCGCGCAAATCTCGGGAGTGGGGATCAGGCCACCCAGGCTGGGCCATCTGGGGTGTTGATCAGCCGATGGCCGTCGGCGAGGTGATGGAGGTCTTCGGTCTCGATGACGGTGAAGCCTGGCGAACCTAGGTCAAGGAGCATCGCCTCGGCACCTTCATCGAGGGCCGCACGAGCTGCATCTGCGCCCAGGACGGGAACAGGTCGAGCGGCCGGATTCCAGGCTTCCAACGCAGCGACACTGGAAAACAACAAGAGCGCCTGACGACCATCGGCACCCGTCATCAGCACGGCAGCCATATCGGCCCTTTTGTCGCTGCCGTCAGTAGCCCGCTCCCCCAGAACCGGAACGATCGGAACGAATACTCGTACCTGTGGCAGCACGCCGAGAACTGCCGACTCGTCGCCCGCGACTGCTGTAAGTCGGGAGTCGGCCAGGCCGTCATCACCAGGGAACTGCGGCTCGGCGAGCGAGCGTTGGTGATGATCGCTCACCGTGACGCCACCAGCCGGCGGTCCAACTCCTGCACAGCTGCGCGAGCGAATCCCCCCTCAGAGCCTTGGATCGCGAACAGCATGATGCGGTCGTCATTGGTCGTGACCAACGTGGGCCAGGGTGCACCCGTGTTCATCGAAAAGCCCTGGATGTCGGCCCACGCCACGTCATGCTGACGAAAGCCGTTCAGGACATGAACACCAGTCTCGTCGGCCATCACGTTGCTACGGCCAATGCCATGCAGTCCCAGCAGAGTTGCGCCGAGGATGAGTCCCAGTGTGACGCGCTCGGAGAAGTGGAACACGATGTCGTCAGGCAGCGCCCACGCGATCGCGACCGTCAACACGATCATGATGACGCCCACCGCATACGCGACGATGCGGGTGCCTCCGGGGCGCCAGGTGATGCTTTTGGCCGCTGTCATAGTCAGATCCTGCAGGACAATATGTCAGTAACCAAGATACCGCGGGCACCCAGGCCGAACAGTTCGTCCATGACCTTCTGGGAGGCGTCGCGGGGCACCATCGAACGCACCGCAACCCACCCTTCGCGATGAAGCGGCGAGACCGTCGGCGATTCAATCCCGGGCGTCAGTTCGATGGCGCGTTCAACGTTCTCGACCCGGATGTCGTAATCCATCATCACGTAAGTACGGGCAACAATGACGCTGTCGAGACGGCGCTTGAAAACCTCAAACGACGACGGAAGTTCAGCAGTACGCCGGGTGATCAAGACCGCTTCGGAGGACAGCAGTGGCTCACCGAACACCTCAAGGTCAGCCTGCCGCAGGGTGCTGCCAGTTTCGACAACATCGGCGATCGCATCGGCGACGCCGAGACGAATCGACGATTCGACGGCGCCGTCGAGTCGCACGACTTCGGCCTCAATGCCGCGCGCAGCCAAGAATGGCGTGACGATGCCCGGGTAAGAGGTCGCGATGCGCTTGCCGCCCAATTGGGTTAGTTCGGTCATGGTGCCGGTAGGCGCGGCGAATCGGAAAGTCGATGAACCGAAGCCAAGCGAGGCGTTCTCGTCGGCGGGTGCGCCTGAATCGATCAGAAGATCTCGACCGGTGACGCCGGCATCGAGGGTTCCCTCGCCCACATAGATAGCGATATCGCGGGGGCGGAGGTAGAAGAACTCGACATCGTTGTCGGGGTCGAGAATGACGAGGTCTTTGGAGTTGCGCCGCTGCCGGTAGCCGGCTTCGGTCAACATTTGGGTGGCCGCTTCGGCCAATGCGCCCTTATTTGGGACGGCAATCTTGAGCATGAGAATTCCTCGGGAAGTGACGATCAGGTCGAGAGCAACGGCGAAGGCACCGGACGCGAGGACGCACTCAACACAGTGGTCACCGGCCGGTCACAGATGCGCGTAAACGTCGTCGAGCGAAACGCCGGTAGCGAGCATCATGACCTGTGCGTGATACAGCAACTGGCTGAGCTCTTCGGCAGTGCGCTCGGGACCTTCGTGCTCGGCCGCCATCCACGACTCGGCGGCCTCTTCTACGAGCTTCTTGCCGATTGCGTGCACCCCAGCGTCGAGCTCGGCGACGGTACGCGAGCCCGTGGGGCGCTTGGCAGCTTTGTCTGCCAATTCCGCAAACAGATCGTCGAAGGTCTTCATAACGGTCTGAGTCTATCGGCTGCTCAGCCGATGCCCCGCAGGACCTGCCAGGTCGCGAGCACAGCCTCAACTGCTTCGCGGCCCTTGTCCTCATTCGAGCCGGGAAGACCTGCCCGGTCAAGGGCCTGCTCGTCGGTGTCGCACGTCAACAACCCGAATCCGACCGGAACGCCCGCATCAAGGGCAACGCGAGAAAGCCCATCTGTGGCTGCTGCCGAAACGTATTCAAAGTGCGGGGTACCGCCGCGAATGATGACGCCCAACGCGATGACTGCGTCATAGCCCGCGTTGGCATAGGCCTGCGCGATGATCGGCAGTTCAAACGAACCTGGCGCACGGATCAATTCGACGTCAGTGACACCGGCATCGGCCAACGCCCGCTGTGCCCCACCAATCAGCCCATCCATGACTTCGGTATGCC
>JBEBVW010000213.1:0-3899 GCA_040392565.1 Aeromicrobium sp.
CCCAGGAGTGGCCGACTTCGCGGGCCGCAGTGATGGGCTCAGCGGTGGTGGCGCGCAGGTGGGACAGGAGCGCCGCCGCTAGTGATTGGTAGTCACGCTCGCCGGTCCATGCGCCGCGACTCGTGACTTGATAGGTCACCGACGGACGGCCGCGGCCACCGCTTGGACGGGTGGATTGAACAATCAGGCCTGCGTCCTGCAGTGCAGCTGCGTGTGACCGCACCGAGTTGTGGTGCAGTGCCAACTCGTCGGCGACCTCGTCTGCGGTGACGGGAGCCGACGCGGTTCGAATCGCGGCCAGCACGCGTTCCTGGGTGTCGTTAGACGAACGGTCGATAGTCATCGTGGGCCTCCTCGCGAACGATACCGGTGAACGACCGCCTTATTTTCTCACAATCGTTTGTGATCTAATAATGGAAGTCCATCAGAAGGAGTCCTGACATGCAGGAATTGGAGATCACCGAGGCGCAGTCCGGGTGTGGCTGCGAAGAGGAGCACGGGCTGCCGGAGTTGGATGCTCGCACCATCCCGCACAAGATCCGCCACGGCGCCGTGATTGGCGCATTTGGTCAAGTTCGTAGCGGCTCAGCGATGGTCCTGCTGGCTCCTCACGACCCCAAGCCCTTGTTGGCGCAACTGAGCCAGATCGAAGGCGACGCGCTCGACATCAGCTATCTCGAACAGGGGCCCGACGTCTGGCGACTGCGGCTCGGCCGCAACTAGTCAAGCGCACCGTGGACGACACGGTCGGTCGCCAACTCGAACACGACCACCACAGGATTGACGACAGCTTTGCCCAGTTCGCGAAGTCTCTCAACGAGTCATCGATCGATCGCGACGCGTTCGACGTTGCTGCAGGCGCATTGCGACACCACATCTACGTGGAAGAGACGTTGCACTTTCCGGTCCTGCGGGCCGTCGGTCTATTGGCGCCGGTGCTGGTGATGATGCGTGAACACGGCGAGATCTGGGATCTGCTTGACGCGATCGGCCAGTCGTTGACGGCTGGCAACACTGATGAGGCCCAGCGGCTCTGGCCACAACTGTCGGCCGTGTTAGAGCAGCACAACGCCAAAGAAGAGCAAATTCTCTATCCCGCGGGCGATCAGAAAATCTCGGCCGCCGATGCTGAGCTGATCATCACGACCCTGGCCACCGGCGAAACTCCGGCTGGCTGGGTGTGTGAAATGGCCGGCCGTACCAACTGACCACCACAAGGAGACGAACATGACCGACGCATGGTTGCCCACACTGATGACCGACTCGCCCGAAGCCGGATTCGAACTGGCGCTCAAACTCTCACGGCTGGGCGTCAAGTTCACCCAACCCGACGCTGCCGCCCGCGACCGACTGCGCCCCGACTACGCCGATGACGCCAGCGCGCTCATCGCGTCGTCACAGGTCGTCGCCACCAACTTCCAGACCGTCGCCGCAGCAAATAACTACTGGCGCCCATAATCCCGGGCTGGTCGACGACCATGATTCATACGCGGCCATTTTCATAGGCCCACATGGCGACTTCGACCCGGTTGCGGGCGTCGAGCTTGCGCATCAGGCTGGCGACGTGGGCTTTTACTGTGCTCGCGGTGATGTGCAGTTCGCTGGCGATCTCACTGTTGGTGTAACCCTGCGCGAGCGGAACGAGGACTTCTTCCTCGCGGGCAGTGAGAGGTTCGAATGGCTGCTTGGGAGTTGGCGCCTTCCTGCCTGCAAACGTTTCGAGAAGACGGACGGTGACGCTGGGCGCGATGAGTGCGTCTCCCTCGGCGGCGGCGTGGATAGCTTGGGTCAGTAGTTCCGGACCGGCATCTTTGAGCAGGAATCCACGTGCGCCTGCTTTCAGTGCGCTGTGGACATATTCGTCAAGATCGAAGGTTGTGATGACCACGATCGGTAGTGGGTTGGGTGCATCGGGACCGGCAAGTCGACGTGTGGCTTCGATGCCGTCCATGATTGGCATCCGCACATCGAACAGTCCGACGTCGGGACGCAGCTCAGTCGCCAACCGGACTGCTTCGCTTCCGTCGGCAGCAGCGCCGACTACTTCGATGCCAGGCTGGGCGTCGAGCAACATGGTCAGCCCACTGCGGACGATGGGCTGATCGTCCGCGATCAGGACACGGATATTCATCGCGAACCCCCACCTCGCGGCAGTACTGCTTTTACTCGCCAGCCGCGTTCTGCGGGCCCTGCCTGGAAGGTGCCGCCGAGGAGGGAGGCGCGCTCGTGCATGCCCACTAGGCCATAGCCGGCGTCGGCTCGACCGACTGTGGGGGAGCCGTCGTCATCGATCGTCAGCTGGACGTAGTCGGATTCTCCGGTGACTGTGACCGTGACTTGGGTGGCGTGGCGTGCGTGACGCCGAGCGTTGGTGATGGACTCTTGCGACAGGCGGTAGATCGCAGCGCTGACCGCCGGGCTGAGGTCGTCAAGGTCGCCGGTCATCTTCACCTCGACACGGGGGCGAGCGCCGTCGTCATTTCCCAGATCTTCCACATCGGCTACGCCCGGTTGTGGCGCGAACGCGGTGTTCTGCTCGGCGCGTAGAACACCCACGATGGCGCGCAGTTCAGTCAGCGTGCGGGTTGCCGCATCCTCGATGACGGCGAGGGCCTCGGCCGCGCGTTCGGGGTGAGAAACGGCGATCGCGCGCCCGGCTTGTGCCTGAATCGCGATCCCTGAAACGTGGTGGGCCACCACGTCGTGGAGTTCACGCGCTAACTGCTCGCGTTCAAGTGCTTTGGCTTGGTCGACGTCTCGGACGCGGACCTTGGCCCGGTACCGGGCGGCTGCACCGAGGGTCGCCGCAAGGAGGAAGATCCCGTATCCGGAGACCGTTTCCCACGCCGTGACGCCATCGGCGATGCAGGTGACGGCCAGCCAGATCAGGATCGGAACAAGTCCAACGGCTCCTTCTCGACCAGATCCCCACCGCCACAAGCCGAACGCCAGGATCAGCGTGCCGGCAACGCTATTGAGTAACAGTCCGTGCTCATCGGTGACGATTCTTATCGCATCGACGGCAGTCAGCGTGCTGAAAGAAACCACCACGGCGGCCAGTGGATGTGTGCGTCGAAATAGCAGTGGCCCGACCACCGCCGCAACGGCGACGATCAGCAGTGGGAGCGGTGCCAGATGATTTCGGAACACCACTTCGAGTACCGACCAACTCACCAGCCCGGCAGCGAGCGCCCAATCCTGAGGCATCCGATCCGGTGCATGAATCGGCCGCGGCTCAGACCACAGCGAGCGGAGGGCGTTGGCGGACATCTGCCCAGCGTAGGGACTGCTGGCGTTCGGTGTATCGGCCAAAAGTACGAGTGGATTCCTGTGCTATCGGGCAAGCCATTTTGGGCACGACGGCCGATGTGTCAACCAGTGGTCCGGGGCGAGGGTAGGTGCACCGAATCCATCAACCCCGAAAGGGCTGACATGACCACGAATCAATCCCAAGTGACGAGCCAGACCTCGACACCTGGAGCGCTGCATGACCTGCGACTGCCCGTACAGGTCAAGCTCGCGGCAGTGTGGACGAGCTTGATGTTCTTGTACATCTACGTCGACTACCTGGCGTTGTACAAGCCGGGCTTCTTGGATGAGCTCCTCGCCGGTCGAGTCCACGAGTTCGACACCGGCCCGACGTTTGTCGCATTGGCGCTGACGCTCATGGCGGTCCCGAGTTTGATGATCGCGCTGTCCATCACGCTGCCGGCTCGCACCAATCGCATGGCCAATCTGATCGCCGCGGCGGTTTTTGTGCCAGTCACCGTGTTCAACGCCGCAGGTGAAAGCTCGACGTACGCCTACTTCTACGGGTTCTCCATTGGACTCGAGTTGCTCCTGCTGGCCTACATCCTTCGCGCCTCCTGGACCTGGCCCCGCACCTCATAACCCCGGTG
>JBEBVW010000214.1:0-3876 GCA_040392565.1 Aeromicrobium sp.
TGGTCGAGGTGGGAGGAGCGCTAGCGACGACCCTCGAGACCAAGGGTTCCAATGGGTCCTCACCCAACCGGTCGAGCATGTCCTCCAGATCGAGTTGGGTTAGGTCGTCGTCGATCTCGTCCCATGTTCGAGGCGCCGCAACAAATGGGTGAAAGGTGCCGCGTAGCGAATAGGGACTGATGGTGGTCTTGGCTGCATTGTTCTGGCTCCAGTCGACCAGCACTTTGCCGGCGCGCTGACTCTTGGTCTGCGTGCTGACCACCAGCTTCGGCAACTGTTGTTCCAGCGCTTTCGCCAGCGTTTTCGCGAACTCGTTGACATAGTCAGAATCCAAGTCACCATCGAGCGGCGCGTAGAGGTGCAAGCCCTTGCTGCCACTGGTGACGGGGTACGTTTCCAGGCCAATGTCTTGGAGCAGCGATCGTGCCTCGTGCGCAACTTCCGCACACTGCGGCAGGCCGGCGCCGGGACCTGGATCAAGGTCGAGCACTAGACGATCGGGGTTGAGTTGTTCGCCTTCAGACCCCAGCCGCCATTGGGGTACGTGCAGTTCGAGGGCGTTCATTTGGCCCAGCCACGCCAAGTCGGCCGATGATTCGACGACGGGATACGTCGACGTCTGGTGGCCGTGTTCAATCGGCTGGCGTCGCATCCATTTGGGTGCGTGATCAGGCAGGTTCTTCTCGAAGAACACTTCGCCCGGATCGATCGGCGAACCGACGCCTTCGGGCCAGCGTTTGCGGGTACAAATCCGATCGGCCAAATGCGGCAACATCAGCGGCGCGACCTGCATCAGGTAAGAGATGACTTCGGCCTTGGTCGTGCCCGAACCCGGGTACAGAACCTTGTCGGGGTTGGTTAGCCGCAGACGGTGTCCATCGACGAGGACGGTCTGGACCGAGGGTGCTGGTGACACTGTGGCGGACTGTCGGCTTAGCCGGTCTTCTTCTTCGGTTCGGCCGCCTTCTTCTTGGCGGTCGACTTCTTTGTTGCCGTTTTGGGCTTCTCAGCAGCGTCTTCGTCCGACTTGGCCGCCTTGCGCTTATCGATGCTGCGCTTGAGGGCCTCCATCAAATCGATGACCTCGGCCTCCTCGGCTTCTGCCTCGCGGCCAAACGTCGCCTCGGTGTCGAGGGCATCGCCTTGCTCCAGTTTCGCGTCAACCAGCGTGCGCAACTGCGTTTGGTATTCGTCGGTCATGCCCGAGGACTCGAAGTCGCCCGAGAGTGACTCGACGAGCTGGTGAGCCATTGCTGCTTCTTTGGCCGTGACCTTGACTTCGTCGTTGAGAATGTCGAAGGCAGGCACGCGGACTTCGTCTTCCCACAGCAGCGTCTGCAGTACGAGCACGTCATCGCGCACTCGGATGGCTGCCAGGTGGGTGTGTTGGCGCATCGCGAACTTGGCGATGGCAGTGCGGTCGGTTTCTTCCAGCGCGCGCCGAAGCAGCGCATACGGCTTGACCGCTGACGGTTCGGGTTCAAGGAAGTAGCTGCGGTCCATGCGCAGGACGTCTACCTGTTCAGCAGGCACGAACTCCAGCACTTCGATCTCACGGGTGCGTTCAGCTGGCAGGGCGGCGAAGTCTTCATTGGTGAGGACGACAGTGCGGTCGCCGTCGTCATATGCCTTCTGGATGTTTTCGTAGGCGACGGTTTCGCCGCAGACTTCGCACTTGCGCTGATAGCGGATGCGGCCAGCGTCCTGGTCGTGGACCTGGTGCAGTGAAATGTCGTGACTCTTCGTCGCGCTGTACACCTTCACCGGGACGTTCACCAGCCCGAAGCTGATGGCGCCCTTCCAGATTGATCGCATGCCTCAAGTGTCCCAGGAGTCACAACAGATGACTACGGCTAAATCCGGGGCGGCATTTTCGTGAAACGATGCGCAGATGCTCGACAACCCGAACGCCGTCCGCGGTTGGCATGCGGTCATTGCCCTGGTCCTGGCCGCTGCCCTAGTGGCGCAGACCGTGTTGACTCTCAACGAGAGTCGCAGCGTGGTGAATCTGTTCAGTTACTTCACGATCCAATCCAACATCTTGCTGCTGGTGGCGTGTGTGCTGATTGCGATTGACCCGATGCGCGACGGCACGCTGTTCCAAGCCGTTCGCATCGCCGGATTGGTGGGGATCACCGTCACGGGCGTCGTCTACCAGCTGCTGTTGGTCGGCACCATCGAAATGGACGGCCTTGAAGTCTGGCTGGACTTCGCCTTCCACCGGTTCGCCCCGGTCGCTGCAGTTCTGGGGTTTGTGTTGCTGCGTCCGCGCACGCGTTTTGACCGGCGTGCCTGGTGGTTCTTGATCTGGGCGTTCGGCTGGTTGGCCTACACGCTGATTCGGGCCGAGGTTGCCGAGCCGGTTTTCACCGTGTCCGACACCGAAACGGCGCCGGTCCCGTACGCGTTCCTCGATGCCGGCGAGGTGGGGTGGCCTGCGGTGATCGCGATCAGCGCAGGGATCACCGTGGCCGCGATGGCAGTGGCGGCGTTCTACTTCTGGATCGCGAGCATGCCGCGACGATCGGCGATCAGTTCGAACACGTAGGTGCAGAAGGGCGGGATCGCAGCCGCCAGCGCCACCAGCGTGGTGCGGCCGCTCCAGTTGAACTTCTCACGGACGTTCAGCGTGACCAGGCAGTAGAGGATGAACAATCCGCCGTGTACCGCACCGGCAACGGGAACTCCGCCTTCGTGCAATCCAAACGGCTCGGTTTCGGTCACGTACTTCATGAACATCGCCGACAGGAGCACTCCCCAAGAGATTGCTTCGGCGATGGCGACAGCGCGGTAGAGAGTGCGGGGGCTCATACGCTCAGGCTACGGGCGTGATCTGAACGTAACCTGAACAAGCAACAATGGTGGTTATGGCCTTTTTGCTGCGTATCAGCCTGCCCGACGTACCGGGCTCGCTGGGTGCCGTTGCGACGGCGCTCGGCTCGGCAGGCGCTGATATTGAGGCAATCGAAATTGTTGAGCGTCGCGCCGACGGGGTCGTTGTTGACGATGTGCTGCTCCAACTGCCGCCGTCGGTGATGCCCGACGCGTTGATCACGGCATGTCACCTGATCGACGATGTCGAGGTGCAGTGGATTTCGCGCTACACAGCTGGCGCGAGTTTGACGATGGATCTGGAAACGGTCGAGGCGTTCACCGCCGAACCGGATCGGGCCATCGAGCGCATGGTCGAACTGTTGCCCCAGACATTTCGTGCCGACTGGGCGCTTGCTCTGCATGGCGACAACGGCTCGCCCCAGATTCTCGCTGCGTCAGCGACCGCACCGGAGCTCGTTCCCGAAGCCTCGGAGTGGTTGGCGATCGAAGTGCCACAGCGTCTCGCTGAGATTTCTGCGTGGGCTTCGACCGATCTCGTGGGCCTGCCGGCCAGGGATCGCACCGGCCGCAGTTTCGTCGTCGTGGTTGGTCGCCACGGAGGGCCAGAGTTCCTCACTTCAGAGTTGGCCCGGCTGGGCCACCTCGTGGCGCTCGCGGCCGCGACTCAGGCCTAGCGGAACGCGGGTGCACGTGGAGGCGGCTCCGTTGCACCCTTGCGCAGCATGGGCAGCACTCGGCGACTGACCAACTCCGACAGCACGATGACGCTACTGGTACGTGCCACCGATCCCGACCCGCTGATATGCAGCAGCGTGTCTTTGAGATCTTCGTGTGAGGTGGCCGCGATCTTGCAGACGATGTCGGCGTCGCCGCTGGTGATGTAAGCCTCGAGCACATTGGGTAGCGACTCCAGTTCCTCGGTGACCGCACCGATTGAGCCCTGCACAATCTGCAAGGTGACGAACGCCTGCACCGGATGGCCGGCAGCGGCGAGGTCAAGGTCCGGGGCGTAACCGGTGATCACTCCGGCGTCTTCCATTT
>JBEBVW010000215.1:0-3861 GCA_040392565.1 Aeromicrobium sp.
ACCCTGAGCTCACCGGTCTGCAGTACATGTTGACGGGCGATCAGCAGGACAACGTCCTTAAGGCGTTCTCGGTTGAGGCCGAAGCTGCCGCAAAGATCACCCTCGCAGCGATCAACGGCGAAAAGCCGCCGGCTGATTTGGTCAAGGACATGGTCGACAACGGTGGATCGCAGATCCCCACGGCCAAGCTGCCCGCGACGCTGATCCACCTGGAAAAGGGCAAGGACCCGGGTGAAGTCGTACAAACTGCGGTTGACCTGGGCATCTTCTCGTGGAAGCAAATCTGCGAGGGCCCTGCCGCCAAGACGGCGACCTGCAAGGAAAAGGTCGGCTGACCGCACGACGCACCCGATGGTTTCGGGGGCGGTCTCGCTTGGGCCGCCCCCGAAATCTCCCACACTCCTGCCTGACAACGAGACGAGAGAATCCCCATGACTGACGCTCCACCCATCTTGAGCTTGCGCTCGGTGTCGAAGTATTTCGGCGGTGTGCGAGCCCTCCACGAGGTCGACCTCGATCTCAGCGCTGGTGAAGTGGTTGCCCGAGTGGGCGACACCGGGGCTGGCACGTCGACTCTCGTAAAGACCATTGCGGGAGTCGAGCGACCTGACACGGGGATGATTAGCATCGACGGTGCCGAGGTTCGTCTGGAGAGCCCTCGTGCTGCGACGTCGGCTGGAATCCACACGGTCTATCAAGATCTTTCGCTGTGCGACAACCTTGATGCCGTCAAGAATCTATTCCTTGGCCAGGAACGAACAACGGGCTGGTGGCGAGGCCGATCGTTGCGCCGAACGGAGATGGAACAGCAAGCTCGTTCACTTCTCGACACCATGTCGATTCGTCTCAGGTCATTCACCGCTCCGGTCGGCTCAATGTCCGGCGGGCAGCGCCAAGGTATCGCGATCTGTCGCGCACTTGTGTCAGATCCACGGTTGGTGATGCTAGATGAACCGACCGCGGCCTTGGGTATCTCCCAGCGTTCCGAGGTGCTTGACCTCATCTTGCGACTAAGAGAACAACATCGAGGAGTCCTGGTGATCTCGCACGATCTGAAGGACGTCCAAGATGTAGCCGACCGCGTTGTCGTATTGCGGCTCGGCACCAAAGTGGCCGAGCTTCGTCGCGGCGAATATGACTCGTCGGACTTGGTTGCAGCCATCACCGGTGCGCACGAGGTGGGAGCAGCATGAGCGCCGAGACAACGACGGCTCAGCCGCCTGCGCCACTGGCGTCGCGAATCATTGCTGGCTTTGAAGGACGATTCCACAGTGTGCCGGTTATGTTGGTGCTCGGCTTGATTTGGATGTTCTTTGCGACCCGCAGCGATGCGTATCTAAGCTCGCAAAACATCACGAACCTCGTTCTCCAAATCGTGACGACGGCGATCTTGGCGCTGGGCATCGTCTTCGTGCTCTTGGTTGGGGAGATCGATCTTTCGTCGGCTGTCCTATCTGGCGTCTGTGCGACCGTCGTCGCAAACTTTGCAGTCTCATCTGGGTGGCACTTAGGCGCAGCGTTGGCCGCGGGAATCGCGGTGGGCGTAGTCGCAATGCTGTGCCAAGCGTTGATTGTGGTCTTTGGTGTTCCGTCGCTGATCGTGACGCTCGGCGGGATGGTGGTGTTCCAAGGACTCTTGCTCGTCGTATTGCCGCCGGAGTTCACGGTGAGCGTTGGTGGTACTGACTACGCCAAAATCGCCAGCACGGACGTGCCGACGGGTGCGAGCTTCGCCGTCGCCATTGCGCTTTGGGTCGGCTACGCCTACAGCCGTTGGCGCTCGGCAGCCGCAGGCAGAGAACGTTCATGGGCCGTTCTGTCTACTGTTGTCGTGGGAGCTGCGGTACTTGGTGGTGTCGCGGTACTGACGCGAGGCAACGGGCTTCCGCTGCCCGTTCTGATCCTTGCGCTCATGTTGGTCGTGGCCGCATACGCCACCTCAAGCACCCGCTACGGCGTGCATTTGTACGCAGTTGGCGGCGACCGTGTCGCAGCGCAGCGCGCCGGTATTCCCGTGGCGCGCATGGTTGTGTATTCGTTCCTGATCTTGGGTGCTTGCGCCGCTATTGCCGGTGTCATTGACGCCGCGCGGCTATTGAGCGTGTCCAATTCATCGGGCGGGGGATCACTGATGCTAAACGCGATCGCGGCCGCCGTCGTCGGTGGTACCAGTTTGTTTGGTGGACGTGGCACGGTGTGGTCGGCGCTGCTGGGCGCTTTGGTCATAGGTTCGATCAACAACGGTGTCCAACTGCTGGGATACTCCCCGGAGGTTCAGAACTTCGCTACCGGAGGTGTCTTAGTGATCGCGGTAGCCATAGACGTTGTCATCACTCGGGGGTCGTTGTGGCCAAAGAAGGCATAGGCGCAGCCGTGGCCACTGACGTCACGACACTGATCCGTCCCGACTGGACCCCAACACCTGAACAGATCGAGCAGTCGCACATCGTCGCATTCGCCCGTTGGTTGGCCGAACGCGATATCGCAACATTCGCCGATGTTACTGATTTCCATGAGATTCAGACGTGGGCGTCAACGCATCCGCAAGAGTTCTGGTCCGCGGTAGGCGACTTCTTTGAGATCCGTTTCCACTCGCAGCCCACGGCCGTTTGGGAAAGCCGACAAATGCCGGGAACGCGCTGGTTCCCTGGGTCAACGCTGAACATGGCGGAACACCTATTGCGGACCCCCGACGATGATCGTGACGCGATTGTCATGGTCGTGGAGGACGGCAGCACCATGTCGATCACTTTCGGCGAGTTGCGTAGGCAAGTGGCGGTCTTTGCTGGGCGACTCCGGTCGCTGGGTGTGGAGTCGGGTGACCGGGTCGTGGCTTATCTGCCGAACTCAATAGAGGGCGTTGTCGCGTTCTTGGCCACGGCCTGGATTGGTGCCACCTGGTCGCAGGCCGGATTGGATCTCGCCGCCCGTTCAGCGGCCGACCGATTGGCGCAGCTCGACCCGAAGGTTCTGATCTGTGGTGGCGGGTACTACTTCAAGGGCTTGGTCCATGACAGGCGCCAGGAAGCCCGCCAATTGCACGACCTGTTGCCAACTGCCAATCACGTCATCGCGGTGACCACAGCCGGCTTGGCGCTGGGCTCAGATGAGCAGGGCGTTGAAAGTTGGGAAGATGCGCTCGCCGCGGGTGAACCCGTAGACGTAGTTCCCGTGCCGTTCGATCACCCCTTGTGGGTGCTATTTACCTCCGGAACAACGGGCAAGCCCAAGGGCATCGTTCATGGCCACGGCGGTGCGCTGTTGGAGCAGATGGCTTCACCTGGATTCCACCTCGACCTCAATTCCGATGACGTGTTCTTTTGGTACACCAGTCCGAATTGGATGATGTGGAACGCCCAGGTGTGCGGGCTGATTCATGGCGCCACGATTGTGCTTTACGACGGCAGCCCCGCTGATCCATCGACCGACAGGCTGTGGCAGATCACCGCCGATTTGGGAGTCACCGTTTTCGGCACCAGTCCTGGCTACCTCCAGGCGTGTGAACGAGCGGGAGTTGAGCCTGCTGCAGTCCTTGATCTGTCAACGTTGCGCATCGTTGCAGTGACCGGCGCGATCCTCCCTGCCGCAGCCAACCGATGGGTGCGTGAATCGGTCAGTCGCACCGCCCAGGTGGGGTCCACGAGCGGCGGCACCGACATTGTCGGCATCTTCGTTTCAAGCAACCCGATCCTGCCTGTGTATGACGGAGAGATCAGCGGGGTGGCGTTGGGCGTAGCGCTGCAGGTGTGGGATGAATCGGGCACTGCGGTAGCTCCCGGGGCCCCAGGTGAAATGGTCATCACCGAACCAATGCCGTCGATGCCCATCGGTTTTTGGAATGACCCGGATGGCCAGACTTAT
>JBEBVW010000216.1:0-3800 GCA_040392565.1 Aeromicrobium sp.
TCGAATACGTGTTCGATAGGCAAGGGTTTTTCGCGGGTATTTCAGGGAATTATTTTCAGAAGTTGTTGTCAGTGGTGGGTGATATAGGGACCAATCAGGCGAGTTCGAGGCGCACTTCGGCTCGCTCGCGGGTCTGTTCTCGGGCGAAATGTTCCCGCTCCTGAGCGGCCCAGGTCTCCCACCATGGGGCGTACGTGTCGCCGTCGCGCGCGAGCGCCCGTGCGCGACGGTGCTCGACATCGCCGTCGACCCACACCAGCAAGTTGATAAACGGTGCGATCAATCTTGCTCCGGCGCCAACGCCCTCGACGATCAAGAGTGGGCACGGCCCGATCGCTACGTCTGGACCAAGCTGTGCGGCCTCCCAATCCCAACTCGCTGCGCGCCCGATGTCGCCGACAGCGATTGATTTCAGGATCGTGGCGACGCTCGGGGGAGCGGACTCCAAGCCGTGCCAACCTTGGTACAAATCCTCAAGATGCAGCACTGGCGCTCGGGCAAATTCGCCGACGCGATTCGCCAGGGACGTCTTGCCTGATCCGCTCGGCCCGTCGATGGCGATGACTCGCGTGGCCCCGCACGCAGGCTCGCGGTCATTCGCGATATCGACTAGCCGCGAGGCGATCGAGTCCTGATGGGGTAGTGCCATGCAATCAGTCTGACCGCTCCCACTACAGTGGTCCCACCGGGATGTGGCGCAGCTTGGTAGCGCATCCGCTTTGGGAGCGGAGGGTCGCAGGTTCGAATCCTGTCATCCCGACCAATGTGATGTCGTCTGAGTTTCTCGGCATCGCAAGGCAAAGTCCCGGAACATCAAGGTGTTCCGGGACTTTGTCTTTTGGCGGTGACGCCGCGAGCGTCACTCTTGTCGTCAGGTCAGATCGACGATTTCGGCGCCCTCGGCTGCTCGCTGGACGGCCTCGGTGCCGCGAATTGCGCCGTCTTTCGAGGCGTAGCCTTCGCCGCTGGCGACGACCTCGCCATTGCCGGCTTTGAGGCGGAAGCGAAACTCGCCCTTTGCGTCTTCGTAGATTTCGAACTTGCCAGCCATGGGGGACTCCTTCGTTCTGCGGGGGTGCGCTGACGCTACCGCGAACGACGGGGTGTTAGCGGCCGAATAGGCGACTAAAAATTCCTCCGCCGCTGGGGTTCGACGCTTTCTCGTGACCGGGGCACCACTGGTTGGCGGGGACGGCCGCTTTGACGTCGGCGATGTGCTGGCCGCAGCCGGCCCAGGTGGTCTTGCCACAGGTCTTGCAGGTGGTGGGGCGACACATGTCGGTAGTTCCTCGTTCTCGTCGGTCGGGTGGTGATCAGGCGGGGGCTTCGCCGGCTTCGAGAGCGTCGGCGAATTCGCAGAACGCGTCGTAGGCGCGGGCGCCGTGAACCGTAGCCGGGCCGCCGTGCATCAAGAACGTGACGCCGATTGCTTCGGCTGCCTCCTGGCGAGTGGCCCCAGCGCGAACTGCGGCTTGGGAGTGAGAAGCGATGCAGCCATCGCAGCCCTCCACGACGCCGATGGCCAGTGCGATCAGTTCCTTCGTCTTGACCTCGAGCGCTCCAGCGGCAAATACGCCCTTGTGCAGTTCGCGCCAACCGGCATAAACGTCGGGGATGGCCTGGCGCAGTGCGCGGCTCTGCGGCGCGAGCTCGCGCAGGATTTCGCGGCCATGGGTGTGGTCGGTCATCGTTTCTCTCTCTGTTCCGCTCCAAGTTCGGTAACCCCCTGGGGGGATATGTAGACTGTAACATAACCCCATGGGGGGTTCATTCCCGCAGCGGTGCACACCACAAGGAGGAGGTCGAGATGCAGCTCGAACCAGATGAGATCAAGGCGATCATCACGCGACTCAAGCGTGCGAACGGTCACCTGGCAGCGGTCATCCGCATGCTTGAAGAAGGCTCGGAATGCGAGGACGCACTCACGCAGCTCGCCGCAGTGAATAAGGCGGTCGGGCGTGGGGGATATGCGCTCGTCGCTGCTGGGCTGCAGAAGTGTCTGATCGAGGGTGGGCCTGACAGCGTGGACACCCAGAAGATGGAGAAGCTCTTCCTCGCTCTGGCCTGATACGGCATGCTGCTCAAATGCTTGCCATTGCGTTGGTATTGACCGGTCTGGCCGCGCTGATCCACGTCTACATTTGGTACCTGGAGTCGTTGGCCTGGACTAAACCGTCGACGCGCAAAGTGTTCGGTACCACTGAAGCGGAAGCCGAATCCAGCAAGTTGCTGGCGATGAACCAGGGTTTCTACAACCTCTTCTTGGCGATCTCGATTGTCGTCGGCACAGTTCTGATTGCGCTCGATCACCGCGATATCGGCGCGACTGCCGTGTTCATCGGCGCCGGCTCGATGGTGGCCGCTGCGGCCGTGCTGCTGGCAACTGCGCCCGACAAAGCGTCAGCTGCGGTCAAGCAGGGACTCTTTCCCCTCATCGGCGTCGTGTTGTTGGCTATCGCGGTCTGAGTGGGAATGACGCGAGCACGCGGCAGTCGTTCTCGCGATAGCGGTGTACTTCGAGGCGTTGTGCCTCGCACCCCGCCGGGATGAAGTCGTCTACTAGCGCTCGCGTCGACTCCACGGTTACCTCGGCTGACAGTCGGTCGAGAGTGATGTGGGGTGTCAACTCGTCCACCGAACCGAAGGCCCCCGCATAGGGCGGGAAGTCGGGAAATGCCGCGCTGACCTGGCGCATCAGTTCAGCGATCGGCGCGGCGGGCTCGGCCGGAAGGTGCACCGTCCCATCGGGAAACGCCGCCACGGTGGTGGCCTCGAAGACAAATGCGTCGGTCGAGGTCGCGATCGACTCCAGCGCTTCGAAGTCGGTCGCCGACGGGTCGCTCAGCCAGGGAGCAAGCACCGTGATGTGAGCGTGGGTGAAGTGCGGGTCCGGCGAGAGCCAGGCCGCGTCGTAGTGCTCGGTGCGGGCTCGGACGAACGGCTCGAGTGCGGGCACCGGGATGACGATTACGGTGTGCGCACCACCGTCATCGCCCCAATCCATGTGACCAGTCTGCTCGTCTAGGGTCGATATGTGATCACTCAGGTGCTGTCGCCGATGGCGGGAACTGTTGTTGCTGTCCCGGTCGAACCAGGAGCCAGCGTTCGCGAAGGCCAGATGCTGCTCATCGTTGAGTTGATGAAGATGGAGCATGTCGTTCGAGCCGAACAAGGCGGAACTGTCATCTCGGTCGCGGTTGCGCCAGGCGATGCGATCGTGGCTGATCAGCCCGTCCTTGAACTGGGTCCGGCCGATGGAGATGCCGCAGTCGCCGAGGTGACCGAAGAGCGGATCGCTGCCGCCGGTGTTCGAGCTGACCTGCAGAAGGTGCTCGACCGGCACGCGCTCACGTTCGATGACGCGCGCCCGGACGCAGTCGCCAAACGTCATGCGAAGGGTTTGCGCACTGCGCGCGAGAACGTCGCTGATCTGTGTGACGTCGGCACCTTCGATGAATACGGCCAGCTGGCGTATGCGGCACAAACTGCCCGCCGCGATGTCGATGATCTGATCCGCGACACTCCTGCCGACGGATTGATCACCGGCGTGGGGAGCGTCAACGGCGATCAGTTCGCCGCCGGCATCGCTCGCACCGCAGTGCTCGCCTACGACGCCACGGTCCTCAGCGGCACGCAAGGCATGCGTAATCACCAGAAGACGGACCGCCTGCTCGCCGTGGCCCGCCGCGAGAAGTTGCCGCTGGTGCTGTTCGCCGAAGGCGGCGGCGGTCGTCCGGGAGACACGGACACAGCGCAGGTTGCTGGCTTGGATCTGACGACCTTCGCCACATTCGCCAGCC
>JBEBVW010000217.1:0-3786 GCA_040392565.1 Aeromicrobium sp.
TGCCCGAGGAACGAGGGCCTCGAAACCAGTAGCAAGCCAGACGAGCACCCGATGATTTCGAGGCTCGCAAGCTCGCACCTCAATCACCTGTACCTCCACCGGTGGTCGAGGTGTGAGGCCGCCCGCGGCCGAACCTCGAGACCAACATCGATCCCCACCTCCTCAACCCGATGATTTCGAGGCTCGCAAGCTCGCGCCTCAATCACCAGAGAGCTCGTCGCACCTCGATCACCAGAGTGATCGGGCCCGAGACTAAGGAGTCTTAGAGGCTCGACAGGCGGGCGACGGTTTGGTCGAACTCGGCGATCAGGTCGGCCATGACGTCGGCGACGGGGCGCACTTCGTTCATCGAACCGACGATCTGACCCACGGGCATCGAAATGGCGTCGGGGTCATTGGCACGGCTCATGCGGTTGTGCGCGTCGGCCACCAACAGATTCTGCAGCGGCATCGGCAGCGGCGACGGAGCGTCCTCGGCCTCCCAGGCCTCGGTCCACTTGGTCTTGAGAAGACGGGCCGGCTTGCCGGTGTACACACGCGTTCGAACGGTGTCGGCGCTGGTGGCGTTCATGAACGCCTCCAGCATCGCCTGGTTGGTATTGAGGTTCTGGTATTCCTGAGTGCCCAACCAGATCGAACCGGTCCAGACGCCTTGAGCGCCCAGCGCCATAGACGCCGCTACCTGACGACCGCGGCCGATGCCTCCGGCACCAAGCACGGGGACGTCGGGACCGACAGCGTCGACGATTTCGGGGGTCAACACCATGCTGGCGATCTCGCCTGTGTGTCCGCCGGCTTCGTAGCCCTGGGCCACGATGATGTCGACACCGTTGGCCACATGCGACATTGCGTGCTTGGCGGCACCAGCCAGCGCAGCAACCTGGACGCCATGCTCGTGAGCCTGCTCGATGACATCAACCGGCGGGGAGCCGAGAGCATTGGCCAGCAGCACCGGTCGGTGCGCCAAAGCAACGTCGACGTGCGAACGGGCCACTGAGTGCAGCCAGCCGAGAACGCCGTCACGGCCTTCGCCTTCTGGCAGCGGAGGGACACCCAACTGTTGCAGCGTGCGCTCGACAAAGCTGATGTGTTCGGGCGGAATCATCGCCTGCAGGTCGACCTGCTTGCCCTCCGTGGGCACCTTCATCGGCATCACGACATCGACGCCGTACGGCTTGCCGTCGGTGTTCTCGTCCATCCAGGTCAGGGCCTGGTCGAGCTCATCTGCGTCGTTGAAACGCACGGCTCCAAGGACACCGAGTCCTCCGGCTCGCGAGACAGCAGCAGCAACGTGCTCGGACGGCGTAAACGCGAAGATCGGTACCTCAATACCGAAGCGCTCGCACAGCTCAGTTCGCATTCGAGCTCGCCGCCTCAGCCAGGGTCTTGGCGGCCGGGTAATTGGCCTTGCCCGTTGCGCTACGGGGAATCTGGTCGACGATGGCCAGCGCACGCGGCAGCTTGTATGCCGACAGCAGCGGACGCAAGTACTCGTGGAGCTCTTCCAACGTCGGCTCCTCGCCCTCACGCGCCTGGACGACCGCCGAAACAGCCTGGCCCCAGCGTTCGTCAGGAATGCCCACGACCAACGCGTCGTACACCTTCGGGTGACCCTTCAGGGTGTTCTCCACCTCTTCGGGGTAGACCTTCTCACCGCCGGTGTTGATGCAGTTCGAGCCTCGACCGAGCAGAGTGACCTTGTTGTCGGCCTCAATGCGGGCGAAGTCACCGGGCACCGAGTAACGAATGCCGTCGACCTCAATGAACGTCTCGGCCGACTTGACCGGGTCGCCGTAGTAGCCGATCGGGATGCTGCCGGTGCGTGCCATCCGGCCGATTTCGCCGACGGCGGTCGGATCGATGGGCTGATTGTTGTGATCGAGCACAAGCGTCTCGGCGCCCAGCGAAACGATGGGTCCGTCGCCCTTGATGTTCTCGGCGTCCTGCATGCCCGATCCGGAGAAGCCGGTCTCCGACGAGCCAACCGAATCGGTGAAGATCGCATTCGGGAAGGTGCTCATCCACACCTCTTTCACCGGGCGGCTGAAGATGGCGGCGCTGCTGGCGATCGCGAAGAGCGACGATCCGTCAAAGCCGCCAGCTTGGTAGGCCTCAATCAGCGGGCGCGCCATGGCGTCTCCGGTCATGAAGATCAGCTGCACACCTTCGCGGTCGATGATCTCCCACGTCTTGGTGGCGTCGAAATTCGGCTCCAAGATCGTCAGGTGGCCTGCGAAGAGGTGCATCAGCAACGCTGCCTGAGCACCGCCGTGCATCAGCGGGCTGAGCGGGAAGGTCACCATCGGCGTGTTGGTGCTGGCCTGCTCGGACTGCGAGTACTCCTCGAGCCGGTTGCCGGTCATGAAGTCAATGCCGCCACCGAGCACTCGCCAGAAGTCCTCGTGGCGCCACATGACGCCCTTCGGGAAGCCAGTGGTGCCGCCGGTGTAGACGATGTAGACGTCGTCGGCACTGCGTTCGGCGAAGTCGCGAGCGTCGCTCTGGCCCTCGACAGCCTCGGCCCACGTGACGCCGCCGAACGACGAGATGTCGTCGGCGTTGTCCGGGTCGGTCGGATCTGGCATCGAGACGAAGGTCTTGAGCTTTTCGTGCTTAGGAGCGCACGCCGCCAGCATGGAGGCGTAGGGGCGCTCGAAGATGACCGCGACCATATCGCTGTTGTCGATGAGGTAATCCATCTCAGCTTCGACGTAGCGGTAGTTAACGTTGATCGCGACGGCACGGATCTTGAAGATCGCCAGCAGAGCAATCACGTGCTCAATGCTGTTCTTGGAGTAGATGCCAATGTGGTCGCCCACACCGAGTCCCTGTGCCGCCAAATAATGGGCGAGGCGGTTGGCCTCGGACTCCATTTCGGCGTAGGTCACCTTGCGGGGTCCTACCTGGACGACGTGACGGTCGGGAACGACGTCGACGGCATGTTCGAAGAGGTCAGCGATGTTCAAGGCCATAAACGCAAGACTAGAACACGTTCTCGTTTTTGACTACGCTTTGTCCCATGTCTGAGACCACTAATGCGCCCCACGCCCTCGTCGACCTCGCTGACGGCGTTTTGACGATCACCATGAACCGGCCAGAAAAGCGCAATGCGCTATCGGGCGAAATGCTCGACATCATGAGCGATGCATGGGACCGCGTGAACCAGGACTCCGACGTCAAGGTCGCGATCCTGACCGGTGCGGGCGGAGCATTCTGCGCTGGTGCCGATCTGACGGCGATGTCGTCGAACGCGCCTTCTGACAAATTCGAGTCCGGCGAATTCGACCCGGCCGTCATCAAGTCGCTGCTCAAGGGCTTCCGCCTGACCAAGCCGCTGATCGCCGCAGTCGAAGGTCCGGCCATCGCTGGCGGCACCGAAATTCTGCAGGCCACCGACATTCGCGTTGCCGGCGAATCGGCTCGCTTCGGCGTCTCGGAAGTCAAATGGGGCCTGTACCCGCTGGGCGGTTCGGCCGTCCGCCTGCCCCGTCAGATTCCCTACACCGTCGCCGCTGATCTGCTGCTGACCGGCCGCCACATCAAGGCGCCCGAGGCCAAGGAGCTCGGCCTAATCGGTCACGTCGTGCCCGACGGCCAGGCCCTGGACAAGGCCCGTGAACTCGCTGCCCTGATCGCCGCCAACGGCCCCCTCGCTGTGCAGGCCGTCCTCAAGACGATCCGCGACTCTGAAGGCAAGCACGAGAACGACTGCTGGGCCGACGACGCCAAGATCGGCGCCGCCGTCTTCGCCTCCGACGACGCCAAGGAAGGCCCCCGCTCCTTCGC
>JBEBVW010000218.1:0-3746 GCA_040392565.1 Aeromicrobium sp.
GGCTGGCAACGCAGCTATTTCAAGGGACCGGCGCCGGGGCAATGCCCCGCAGGCGCCGACCACCGCACCCGGCTGCGGCTGCCGATGTTCGGGCGCGGCGAGGAGGCCTGAACCAAGTCAGGCCTCGGCAAAGAATCACACTGACCCACCCGGTCTACTGGACACTTAATCGGCCAGTTGCCACACCTCGCCGCTTGGATCGAGTTCGGCCACGGTCATCTTCGGTGCACGCCAACCAAATCCACTGATTGCCAACGCCCCTTGCGTGACTGGATCCAATCCCAATGCGCGTTCAAGATGTTTTTCGTTGATCGCGCCGGTGATGAAGGCTCCCAACCCCAGGTCGGTAGCCGACAGGTACAGCGTCTGTGAGATATGACCGGCCTCGAGCGCAACCACGCGATAACCTTTGGCATGCCGCCGATATTTCCAGAATGTCCGGTCGAAACGCGGCGCAAGCACGACCAGTACATGCGCATCGCGGAACCAATGTTGCTGCGCCACGGCAGCCATCACGAACTCGCCAAGTTCACCTTCCGGGGCTGGCATGGCTTCCAACGCATGTGCGTCGGCTCGGTAGTGGTAAAGACCCGGCGTCAAACCTTCAACATTCTGGACGATCAGGTATGCCTCCATCGGGTGCAGACCGCCACCTGAAGGCACATTTTTCTTTAGAAATGCCATGTCCTCGGTGACCTGCACCTTGACCTGCGCGGCCAACGCACGCTCGAGAACCTTGGAAAATGTCTGCAAGGGCACCGGGCGTGAAGCATCGAAGTTTCGGCAAGTGACACGGCGGCGCATTAGCTCATCGAAAGCGTTACCGGATACCCCAGGCAGGCGGATCAGCGCGTCTTCGCGCAGTTCGAGCTTCTTTACCTCCATCGGCGGCACGCCCAGCACCTGACGCATCTCCAGCGCCGTTTCGGTACCGGAGTCCCTCATGTTCTTCACGGCATCGACTCCGTCCCAACGGGTGAAGGCGTGCAGCACCGCACCGAGCGGGTGCCAATACGCCTCGCGCATGCGGTCGTCGCGCACACGATGCTCTCCATGGGCGCCGTCGTCCGTCTGTGCCAGCAGCAAGCCGGTTGCAAGCAACGAATGGATGGTCTCGGAGCACGCATCCAATTCGCCGAGCGGCGTCCAGCGCGATGGACTTACTTGGCCAAGCAACTCCCTTTGCGCGGCATCAACCTCTACCGGCTCGCCAATGTGTGGCGCCAGCGCACGCCACCCCAAAGTCTTTCGCAGGCCATTACCTCCGGTCAGCAGACTTTCCAGAAAGAAGGTCGTGGACTCGTACGGTTCGAGTACCAGAATCTCACATCGGCGGATCAGCAAGATCACTCCAGCGGCTAGAGAAGGGGGCCGGCTTCTTGTCCCTACGACTTACCGGAATCACCTGCTTTCATGCAACATTACGGGTATTATCAGCTGGTTTTCGATGCGGTATTGGGGCCTGGGCAACCGCTTTCTTGCATGGGGGAACATGCTCGTGTCCTGCACGCTGAACTTGAAGTCGACGCTGCCGATGTCTTGCACTGGTGCATTGGGCCGTTTCCAACCCAGCCAACGATCACCTCAACCCATCCATTTGGATCATATATATGTCCTCGCCGACCCTTTCCGCCTCCGTCGCACACAGGTTGACCGAACTGCTTGGCACAGATGATCAATTCCGGGATCTTTTCACCAGCGATCCAATGGCTGCGTTGCGCCAAGCTGGGCTTTCCGAGACGGAAAGCAAAGACCCCGGATTTTTACCTATCGTACAAGGCTGCTTCCGCGTCAAATCGCTTGCTTCCAAGGAAGCCATCATCGAAGCTCGGGACGAGATCAATCGCATGCTCTGCTGCGGAACTAGCCAGACCGTACCGATGCTCGATGCCAATCAGTCCGGTGGACGAAGCCTGAAATAAAGGCTTCTCGCCATATGGCTAGGTCGCTATGGCTGGGCTGCGAATGGTGCCTGTGAAGGCACCTCCATCGCGGATGTTCCTGAGGCGACGTTGCTGTCCATTATGTTGAGCGCCTGTAAGCAGTAACCACACTCGATCTCCGCGTATGCGAGCCCCCTTCGCTCACGAAGCCACTCCTCCTGAATCATCGCGCCCTTAGGGTCTCCCAAGCGGCGCATGATCTCCGCAGCCACAACCCGGGTCTGAAAACGCGACGTATCGTCCAGATAGGGCTGGATGAGTTGCTGCGCCAGCTCGGCATCGTCGAGATTCAAGGCATGCCATGCTTCGGCCACCGCCATCAACTCATCGACAACCCGGGCTTTTCCGCGCATTCCGACTTTCCGAATTGCCCCGACGACACTGGGCACGATCTCCCGATTCCCTTGACGAACGGCCCAGATCCCTGCTGCTAGTGCCAGGCTGGCATCGTCCAGTACATCCGGATTCTCACTGCGCTCCAACGACCGCAGTGACTGCATCACGACATTATCAACACGTTTTCTGGCAGCAGACAGATTGCCCGTCTTGGCCTGTGCTATCGCCAGCAACAACTGCGAACGCCGGTGATCGAACCCTGTCTCCTCTCCGCTCAGGTCAAAACCGGCTTGCGCGTGTCGCAGTGCCGCCTTCCAATCGCCACGATCCAGTGCAACCGAAGTTCGTTCTATGCTGGCATGACGATCCGAGCCTTCGAGCGAGGACAAGGCCTTTTCAGCTCCTGAAAAGTCCCGCTTGGCAGCCGCTGCCATTGCGACACGCCGCGATGCCTGCGTGTATCCGCTCAACACGGCTCTTTCCGATGCCTGCAGCGAGCCTTCGTAATCCTCCATGGCAAGCTTGACGCGGGCCAGCTGATCCAGGCCGATACTAGGTAGATCCTCGGGGGATCTCGTCGCGCGCTGCGCGTATTCCAATGCCTCACGGAACCGATTTGCCAGCATCAGGCCACGCGACGCATTGTGCTGGGCTGGCACATAGTCCGGGTAGATCTCCGCCATCTGCTCCCATGTCGCCAGTGCCTGTTCGGGCGCGAGCAGTTCTTTTTCCCAACCATCAAGATACATGGCTTCACGCGGCGGAAGACGGGAGCTGAGCTGCCGGGCGCGTTTCAGTGCCTCGATCCCGCTGCCTGGATCCGCCTTGGCGAAGTGCGCTCGGACCTGCGCAAGCCATGCCAAGGCGAACTGCGGGTCCAACTCGACAGCCTTCCGATAAAAACCGAGCGCTGCATCGTAGTTGCCCTCATTGAAACGCTTCTGCCCCAAGGCAAAGGCCCGCAAAGCCGTCAGGCTCGCGGTCGTTACCTCCGGCAGCGGCATCGAATCCCGTTCGATACTGGCAACGGCCTCACCCAGGCGATCACGCAGGTCGCTGGTGACCGTTTCAATCGCCTTTAAGCTTGAGTCACGCCCCTTCCCTTCGGCGGAAGTAACGAAGACGGTTTGCTGCGACTTCGGCTCCACGACCTCGATACTGACTTTGGTGTGTCCGCCGATATCGGTCACGACCGGCATCAGCACCGCGACCGCACCTGTGCGCAGTGCTATTTCGGAACCCTTTTCACGATCGACCGGGGTGGTCGCGGGATCCTGCCGCATCATCCGCAAAGTCTGTCGGGTCTTCGCATCGCTCAAGACGTTTACGTACCGGGACTGCTCCAGGCTGATCCGAAACGCCTGCTGCAAGGAGTCATCCAAGAGCGAATCGCCCGTAAGATTGCGCATATCGCCCATCACCACCCAGTCGCGCTCGGCAAAGGCGATGGCCGGCTCCGGGCGGGTG
>JBEBVW010000219.1:0-3743 GCA_040392565.1 Aeromicrobium sp.
GATGTGCAGGCCGAATTTGTTCGGTGGTCGCTGACTGAAATGAACCTCGGCACCGATCAGGATGACCTTGTTCATGCGACCGCGGCGATTCTTGCGAACATGATCATAAACATCATCAGCAACACCGATGATGAACATGGCTCAACGCTTATCCCTCGCTTGTTCAACATGCTGCAGAACGACACTGGCGAAACGGTCAGTGAAGTTCATGTCGGCAACATGATCGGAGGGCGCGCCTAATGGCTAAGACCCTTAGCATTTCAGGACACACCCGCCGCGCAACGCTTGAGGCCGAAATGTTGGCCAAGGCGAAGGAAGAAACCACGAACGCAATCTGGACCGACATTCTGGTTCGAGACGTTGCAATCGCGCTGGCTTCTGACTTTCCGGGCGAGGTGCGCCATGGATGACATCCTCCTCGATCTTTGCGCGGCTGTCGTCGTCATCACTTTCGTTTCCACGTTCGCAGTCTGGGCGGAGTATTTTTCATGACATCTATCGCAAACGAAACCGCATATTTAGAACTCGTACAGCCGCAAGCCAAGACCGGCGCTGACATTGTAGGTTATGTGTCGTCCAACCCGGTCGCAGTTCTCATTGATGAAAAGGTCTATTCTCAGTTTTATGAGCAGATCAAAGCCGAGACTGACGCTTTTAAGCCAGACCTTTCGACAGCGACGAGCCGTAAAGAAATTGCTGCACTCGCCTATAAGGTTACGCGCACCAAGACGGCCATCGATGCGGCTGGCAAAAAGCTGAATGAAGATGCTCGTGCAAAGATCAGCGTTGTCGATGCTCAGCGCCGGAAAATCCGCGAAGAACTCGACACGCTGGCTGAAACTGTTCGCAAGCCGCTGACCGAATGGGAAGCTGCTGAAGAAGCGCGCATTGAGAATATCAAGTCCACTCTCGCGCATATTGATGCGTGTGGCAGAGGCATGATCGGCGGCGAGCCACAAGCGTTCGGCATTCTTTTCCATGAACTTGAAGAAAAGATCATCATTGATGAAAGCTTTGGTGAGTTCAAAAAACAGGCAGAAGCCGCGAAAGCAGATGCTCTCGCAAAGCTGAAAATCGCGTTCGATGCTCACCAGAAGGCCGAGGCTGACAGGATCGAACTCGCAAAGCTGCGCGCTGAAAAAGAAGAGCGCGAACGGCTCGAGGCTGAACGCGTCGAAAAGGAACGGTTAGCGAAAGAGCAGGCAGAGCGTGAAGCCATTAAAAAGGCTGAGTACGAGCAGGCCGTGAAGCGTGAAGCCGAGGCAGCGGAACGCGCTCAGAAAGAAGCTGCGGAGCGTGAGCGGGCTGAGAAAGAACGTCAGGAAAAGTTAGCCGCTGAGCAAAAAGCTCGCGAAGAACGGGCAGCACAAGAGGCGCGTGAACAGGCTGAACGCGAAGCCCGCGAAGCAATCGAGCGTGCCGAGCGCGAAAAGGCTGATGCTATTGCCAAAGCTGAGGCGGAGGCACGTGCCATTCGTGAAAATGCAGAACGTGCAGAAAGAGAACGTGAAGCCGAAGCACAACGCCTTGCCGACGAACAGGCAGCGCGTGACGCCGATAAAGCTCATCGCTCCACGATCATGAAGGCTGCGAAAGAGGCAATCATGGATCAGGGGGCTGATGAAGAAACCGCCAAGAAGATTGTTCTTGCGGTCATCGCTGGAGAAGTCCCCAACGTAACGTTGAGATTCTGATCATGGTCGCGGCACAGTATACCAAGAGCAAGCTATTCTGGAACGAGGGTAGCCCTGACGTTTTCACCAATTGGTACGGCGATAAAAACGTCAAGATTGCAACAGTAATCACACCCGCTTGGCATGAAGACGCCATTTGTGGTGGTCGCGAAGCCGGTGCGAATGCAGCCCGCATCGTTCAGTGCTGGAATTCGCACGATACGCTTGTCGAAGCCTTAACCCGCTTGGTTCGTGAAGCTGAACTTGACGGGCTGCGTGAAAAAGCAGGGTGGGATTGTTGGCTGCATGAGGCCGATAAGGCTCTCGCCAAAGCGCGGGGTGAAGCCAATGGCTAACAAAAAAACGAACGTCTTTTTATGCGGTTGCTGCAAACAGGGATTTAACCATGAAAAGGCGGTGACGGATCACATTCGCGCCAAGCATCCAAGCTCTGCAACGCGCATCTTTAAAGTGCACAAGCTGATCGACTTACGCGCAGAACGTGAGCCGAGTTTCGCTGACCTCACCATTGAAGCTGAAATCAACAAAAACATGGGTCTGCCTTACGAGGCGTGGCTTTTAGGGGAATGATTATGGCTGACATCTTCACCTTCGACGGTAAACCGATCAGCAAGCCCGGCCTGTATATCTCGTCGGAAGCTGATTATCACGCTGACCGCCTTTGCCCGACACCGAGCCTTTCACGTTCAATCGGTCAGAAGTTGCTGGATGAATCCGCACGTCACGCATGGACGGCTCACCCACGGCTCAATACTGCCGAGAAGGAAGAAGAAAAGGCGCAAAAGCGTGCTGAGATCGGTTCTGCTGCACATGCTCGCTTATTGAGCCAGCCGACAGAGATTGTCGAGGTGAAGGCCAAGGCGTATCAGTCCAATGCTGCAAAGGCAGAGCGTGCAGATGCTCACGATGCAGGGAAAATCCCGCTTCTGACCGAAGACATGAATTTGCTCGACAATATGATGTCTGTGGCACGGCGTGAACTGTCGATCCACGAAGAAGCGGTAATCCGGGCGCTCGTGAATGGCGACAAGATCGGTGAGTATTACAACGAAATCACCGCTTGCTGGCAGGATGTTGTCGGCGGTCACTGGTGCCGTGCGCGTATTGACCGGCTTGTGATCGAGCCAAAGCGCATCACCGTGATCGATTACAAGACCACGGAAATGTCAGCCGCACCGGATTCCGTTCAAAAGGCGATCTACAACAACGATTACGAGCTGCAAGACGGTTTCTATCGTCGCGGAATCCGTCAGTTGTTCCCTGAGATAGATCGCCACGAGATCGCGCTCGACTTCCTTTTCGTCGTGCAGGAGCAGAAACCGCCACACGAAATTACGGTTGCGCGTCTCGATATTCCGGGCCGTCAGATCGGCGAGAAGAAAGCCAGCGCCGCAATTAGGCTCTGGGATCATCACATCACAACGAACGAATGGCCCGGTTATCCGAGCCAGACAAAGACGGCTGAAATGCCGCCTTATGTCGAAACTCGTTGGCTTGAACGTGAAATTCTCGACCCGCGATTGAACCAGCTTTCGTTCGATCCGCTCAATCCGTTTGAACAAGTCCCTTATCGGCCCAAGCCGATTGTAATGCCCTGCTGAGGTGACCCCATGAACATGCAATATACTGACGGCGTCCGCGACGACACATCACTGATCATTGGGATTGCCGGAGCATCTGGTTCAGGTAAGACCGTTTCAGCCCTATTGCTGGCCGAAGGTCTGGCCGGTGAAGATGGTGACGTTGCTTTCATCGACACAGAAGGCGGTCGCGCCCGTCACTATTTCCCGACACCAAGCGATACACGGTCGCGTGAAGAACTGCGCAAGGAATTTCTATTCCGCGTGAAATACCTCGACATGAAGCCGCCATACAATCCCCGTTCGATCTGGGCCGCGATCAATGAGGCTATCGACAAGGTTGGTGCAAAGGTCATCGTCGTCGACTCCACGTCAGACGAATGGGAAGGGGTAGGCGGCCTGCATGACATGCACATTGCTGAAATGGCGCGTTTGGCCAAGAAGCCTTACGACTCCTTGCAGGATTGGG
>JBEBVW010000220.1:0-3732 GCA_040392565.1 Aeromicrobium sp.
TTTGAGTTCAACTGGAAGCAGAAGCCGGACTACTACAAGCTCACCAAGTAGTAGCTCCGTGCAGTGATGGCCGGAGGCAGTCCACTACCCGTGGGCTGCCTCCGGCGCGTCACAGGCATTCGCAACAGACACGCAGTACCGACCGAGAACCCGGTCGACGGCCTATTCGGCCCGCCGCGGGAGTACCGTGAGCGAGAACTGTGTGAAGCCAAACTTCCACGACCCCAGGAGGTCCCGACGTGTGGTGGTATGTCGTCAAACGGCTACTGCAGACAATCCCGGTGTTCCTCGGTGCGACGCTCATCATCTTCTGCTTGCTCAAACTGCGTCCCGGCGACCCGATTCTGAACCTCGCTGGCAATAAGCCGGTCTCGCAAGAAGTACGTGACGCACTGGCTGCTCAGTACCACCTTGACGATCCGCTGTGGCAGCAATGGATCCTGTTCGTCAAGAATGCCGTGACATTGAACTTCGGTGACACTTTCGCGGGCGAACCAGTCATTGAGCTCATCAAGATCACCTTCCCGGTCACCGTCGTGTTGGCCCTCATGGCGCTGACGTTTGACGCCGTCTTGGGCATTGGCCTTGGCACGATCGCCGGTCTGCGTCGCAATGGCTGGTTCGACTCCTCGATGCTGGTTCTTTCGCTGGCGTTGCTGGCCATCCCGATCTTCGTGGTCGGTTTCGTGATGCAGTTGATCTTCGGCGTCAAACTCGGCTGGACAGCACCGACTGTCGGTGGCGATTGGAATGTTTCCAAGCTCATTCTCCCGGCGGTCGTTTTGGCCATCGCAAACTTCGCCTACACCCTGCGCTTAACGCGTACGTCCGTAGCCGAGAATCTGACAGCCGACCACGTACGCACTGCCCGAGCCAAGGGGCTCGCTGGCCCTCAGGTCGTCGTCAAGCATGTCCTGCGCAACTCGCTGGTACCAGTGGTCACCTACATCGGTATCAACCTGGGCTCGTTGATGGCGGGGGCCATCATCACCGAAACCATCTTCAACATCCCCGGCATCGGTAACGCTGCCTACACCGCAATCCAGAAGGGTGAGACGTCGACGGTCGTCGCCTTCGTCACCTTCATGGTCATGGTCTACGTGCTGATGAGCCTGCTTGTAGACCTGCTGTACGCCGTGCTCGACCCAAGGATCCGCTATGCCTGAGACCCGTCCTGGTCAGGAACGTTTCATCGCACCCATCGATGAGACTCCGCTGCGAGCGATCGACGCGGTTGATGTCGACGCGGTTCCCGAAAACCAGTGGAAAGAGGCGTGGAAGCGACTGCGCGTTTCGCCGCTTTTCTGGTTGGCCACGTTGATCCTTGCGTTTATCGCGGTGATGATCTTCTTCCCGACACTGTTCACCAGCGCCGACCCCACACACGGATCGCTCGACGACAGCTTCTCACCGGCCAGAGAGGGACATCCGTTCGGATTCACCCAGCAGGGCTACGACCTGTGGGCGCGCACGGTGTACGGTGCACGCGCATCGGTCGCGGTGGGCGTGCTGACGGCGATCTTGACGGCCGTACTCGGCATCATTTCCGGTGCTATCGCTGGTTTCTACGGCGGCCTGGTTGACACGATCATCTCGCGTATCAGCGACATCTTCTTCTCGATTCCGCTGCTGCTGGCCTGCATCGTGGTCATCTCGGTCATCAACAACACGTGGCCCAGCCGAGGTTTCTGGGGCTCGGTCATTGTCGTGGTGATTGCGCTTGCGCTGTTCGCCTGGCCGCAGATCACGCGACAGATGCGCGGCGCCGTGTTGGAAGTGAAGAACCTGGAGTTCGTTGACGCGGCAACTGCGATCGGCGCCACCAAGATGCAGAATCTGCGTCGCCACATCGTGCCGAACGCCTTGGCTCCAGTCATCGTCGCTTCGACCATTTCGCTGGGCGTGTTCATCGTCGCCGAGTCGTCGTTGTCGTTCTTGGGCTTGGGCCTTCCGCAGAACGTGGTCTCGTGGGGCAACGATTTGTCAGCTGCGCAGAACCAGGTGCGGTCCGGTCAGCACCTGAGCGTGATGTACCTGCCAGCCATCGCGCTGGGAATGACGGTGCTGGGCTTCATTTTGTTGGGTGAAGCTGTCCGAGAGGCTCTCGACCCGAAGGCGAGGAAGAAGTGAGCGATCAACCTCTGCTTCAGATTCAGGACCTGTCGGTAGCGTTCCGTGCCGGCAAGGACGTTCTTACTGCCGTCGATCACGCCAATCTGGTGATCTACCCCGGTCAGACCATTGCAATCGTGGGGGAGTCGGGGTCGGGTAAATCGACTTTGGCGCACGCTGTGATTGATTTGCTGCCTGGCAATGGTCTCGTCACGGGCGGTCACATTCTGTTCGAGGGCGAGGAGATCACGGCCCTCGGTCGCGACAAGATCATTGCGCTGCGCGGATCGTCGATTGGTTTGGTCCCGCAAGACCCGATGTCGAACCTGAACCCATTGTGGAAGGTCGGCAAGCAAATCAAGGAAGCGCTGATCGCCAACGACGTTGCGCACGGCGCAGATGCCGATCGTCGAGTCGTGGAACTGCTTGAAGAAGCTGGCCTACCCGATGCTGAGCGTCGTGCGCGCCAGTACCCTCACGAGTTCTCTGGCGGAATGCGCCAGCGTGCGCTGATCGCTATGGGCTTGGCCGCACGGCCGCGTCTGCTGATCGCTGATGAGCCAACGTCGGCTCTCGATGTGACAGTCCAAAAACAGATTCTCGATCACCTCGATACGCTCACAGACAATCTGGGGGTCGCTGTCATGTTGATCACCCACGATCTTGGTCTGGCAGCCGAACGTGCCGATCACCTGGTCGTGATGTACCGCGGCAGTGTGGTCGAGTCGGGTCCGGCATTGGATATCTTGCAAGATCCACAACACCCTTACACCCAGCGCCTCGTCGCCAAGGCGCCGTCCATTGCTTCGCAGCGGTTGTCATCGGTCCAGTCGGCCCGTGCTGAAGTGCGTGCGCAGGCTGCCGAGCAGGCAGCTGAAGTGGCGGCCGAAGTCGCTGGCGCCAGTGAGGAGTTCGGCCACGGCACCGACGACATTCTGGTGGTGGAGAACCTCACTAAGGTGTTCCAGTTGCGTGGCGCTAAGCCCTGGCAGAAGACCGACTTCACAGCGGCCGATGATGTCAGTTTCAAAGTGAAGCGCGGCACGACGACGGCCATCGTGGGGGAGTCCGGCTCGGGCAAGTCCACTGTGGCGCGCATGGTGTTGGGTCTGTTGCCCATCACGTCGGGCCGCGTGTTGTTTGACGGCGTCGACATTCAGGACCTGGACAGCAAACAGCAGCAACTGAAGTTCCGTCGCCAGATGCAACCGGTATTCCAGAATCCCTACGCCTCGCTCGACCCGCTGTACACGATCTATCAGTCGATTGCCGAGCCGCTCATCACGCACAACGTGGGCACCAAAACCGAGCGTGAGGCCAAAGTCCGTGACCTATTGGACAAGGTGTCATTGCCGACCACAGTGATGTCGCGATACCCCGGAGAACTGTCGGGCGGACAGCGTCAGCGTGTAGCTATCGCGCGTGCGTTGGCGCTGGATCCGGAGGTCGTCATCTGCGATGAGGCGGTTTCGGCGCTCGATGTGCTGGTTCAGGCGCAGATCCTTGAGTTGTTGAACGACCTCCAGGCCAGCTTGGGACTGAGCTACCTCTTCATCACCCACGACCTTGCGGTCGTGCGCCAAATCGCCGACAACGTGGTGGTGATGCAGGACGGCAAGG
>JBEBVW010000221.1:0-3685 GCA_040392565.1 Aeromicrobium sp.
GGTACGCGTCAAGGTGGGGGTCAGCAGCGCTCGCATCGTCCCGGTGGTCAGCAGCCCCGTGGCCAGCGCGGCCAGGGCAGCAGCAACAACCGTCGCCGCACCAGCTCGTCCCAGCAGCGCCGCTCGAACTAGGTTCACGGCATTTCGCCAGAACACGGCAGGTGGGTTGCCGTAGCGATCCGAACGCAGTGAATTGCGTCGAACTCCGGTCCGGCATCATCTGACGCGTGAACCGACCACCGTTGCGACGCGCTGCCCTGCTGGGGCCTGCGTTCATTGCGGCGGTGGCGTATGTCGATCCGGGCAATGTCGCCACCAATGTCACCGCGGGTGCCGAGTTCGGCTACACGCTGGTCTGGGTTGTCGTGCTGGCCAATGTCATGGCGGTGTTGGTGCAATACCTCTCGGCCAAGCTCGGTGTTGTCACGCAGCGATCGTTGGCTGGCCAGATGGGCGATCGGCTCCCACGATCGGGCCGGATCGCGTACTGGCTTCAGGCGGAGGCGATCGCCATTGCGACCGATCTGGCTGAAGTGGTCGGCGGGGCCATCGCGCTGAACTTGCTATTCGATTTGCCGCTGATCCTCGGCGCAGTCATCACCGCAGCGGTCGCCATGGTCGTGCTCCGGATCGGCGACGTCCGCGGCCAAACCACGCTTGAGCGGGTGATCGTCGGATTCCTTGGATTGATTGCCGTGGGCTTCGTGGCCGGGCTCTTTGTCGACCCGCCCGCTGCCAGCGCACTGGCGGGAGGGCTGGTGCCGCAGTTCAAAGGCAGCGAAAGCGTGCTGCTGGCATCGGGCATCATCGGCGCCACGGTGATGCCGCATGTCATCTATCTGCATTCCAGCTTGACCACCGACAGACTCGGGTCGCGCAGCGCAGGACTTGATGTCCGCCAACTTCTTTCAGCGACCCGCGCCGACGTCGTGTTGGCGCTGATCGTGGCCGGTCTGCTGAACCTCTCACTTCTCGTCGTTGCGGCCACCAGCCTGGCGGGAATTCCTGGCACCGACACGCTCGAAGGTGTGCATGCGGTCATCACGTCAGAACTCGGAGCGGGGATCGCGCTGTTGTTTGGGGTGGCACTTCTCGGTTCCGGCTTGGCCTCGACGTCGGTGGGTAGTGCTGCGGGTGCCGAGGTGATGTCCAGCCTGCTCGGTGTGCGCCTGCCCATGCTGGCGCGCCGGGTCATCACGCTGATTCCGGCGGTAGTAGTGCTGGCCATCGGGGCCGACCCAACCCGTGCCCTCGTGGTCTCGCAAGTGGTGTTGTCGATGGGCATCCCGTTCGCCCTGATCCCTCTGGTTGTGTTGACGGCGAGGAGGGCAGTGATGGGCGAGTACGTCAATCATCGGGTCACAACGGCACTTGCTTGCGTGGTCGCCGCGATCGTCATTGCGTTGAACATTGCTCTGCTCTGGTTGACCTTCGGCGGCTAATTTTTGTCAGACTGGTGGCATGCCCGAGCTGCCTGAGGTCAACGCGCTGGTCGAATATCTCGATCAGGAGTTGCAGGGTGCCGTCGTTGCCGGCGTCGAACTGGCGTCCTTCGCTGTGTTGAAGACATTCGATCCGCCCATCGACTCCTTGGCTGGGCTGACCATCACGGGCGTGGGGCGGCACGGGAAGTTCATCGACGTCGACGTCGACGGCATCCACTTGGTCATTCATTTGGCCAAGGCCGGTTGGCTGCGGTGGTCATCGGGATTCTCCGATGCAAGACTCAAGATGGGCAATGGTCCGTTGGCAATGCGGGTGCGTGTGGACCGCGGCGATGGCCCCCATGAGGGCTTCGATCTCACCGAGGCTGGCACTCGCAAGGGCTTGGCGGTCTACTGCGTCCGCGATGTGAACGAGGTTCCCGGTATCGCGGCGCTTGGCCCCGAACCATTGACCGAAGGGTTCACAATCCGGCCGCTTTTGGGCCGTCACATGCAGGTCAAGAGGCTTTTGCGCGATCAGAAAATCGTGGCCGGCATCGGCAATGCCTACAGCGATGAAATCTTGCACGACGCCAAGTTGTCTCCGTTTGCGCTGGCCGACACGCTCAGTGACGAAGAAGTCGTTCGCCTTGATGCGTCCATCCAGGGCGTCTTGCGTGAAGCGGTCGCGGAGGCCCGAGGAAAGCCCGCCGCCGACCTCAAAGACAACAAGAGAACCCGGATGCGAGTGCATGGGCGCGCCGGTGAGTCCTGTCCAGTCTGTGGCGATGTGGTGCGGGAGGTCGTCTACAGCGGATCGTCGCTGCAGTACTGCGCAACGTGTCAGACCGACGGCAAAACGCTCAAGGACCGATCCACTTCCAAGTTCTTGAAATGAGCGCGACGAGGTCAGGCAGCTGCGACGAGTGAGACGGCAAGCGTCGCTAATACCAGACCAATGCCTTGCGCCTTGTGGATACGTTCGCGCAGCAAGACAGCGGCCAGAATGACCGTTCCGGCCGGATACAGCGACGAAATAACTGAAACCACGCTCAACAACCCATGATGGGTTGCGTAGAGGAATGCGCCCTGAGCGCTGGCGCCCAGCGGACCCATGACGACGGCGCGCATGGCGGCCTTATTGGGAATCCACACCGTCCGCAATGCGATCCCGAACGCCACGACCGTCAACACTGAGGTGATCTGCGACATCGCCAGTGGCGCGAGGCCGGAATCGTCACTTGCGCGACCCAAGAAGGTGAACAGCACGCCGAAGCCGATGCCTGCGACGATGCCGTCGATGACACCGCCGCGGTGCGATGGGTCTTCGTCAACGACCTTGGAGATCAGTGCGATCGCCGGAAATGCCACGACAATTCCAGCGGCGGCCAACCAACTGGGGCGTTCGCCGGAGATGAGGCCAAACGCGACCGGGATTAACGCCGCGCCAACAGCCGAGAGTGGAGCGACGACCCCCATCCGAGCATTGGCCAAGCCGCGGTACAGGTAAATGACTCCGACGCCGCTGCCGAGTCCGGCGATGGCGCCGGTCGCCAGGTCCGCCGACGCTGCCTGCCAACCGATGATTGTCGTTGCTAGGACCGCACAGACTGCAGACGACGATTGGCCTGCCACAGCCACCTGCCACGGCGATGACCGTTTGGCGAATATTCCGCCCAGGTAGTCCGAGACTCCGTATGCGAGCGCCGAGAAGAGGGAGAGAAGTATGGCCATCAGGCGCGACGTGATTCGAGCCAGCGCTGGCCCGCGAGGGCCAAGAACAGCACGATCGCCGTCACCAGCAAGCCCCACTTGACCGAACCTGCCAGCAGCATCTGATCGATCGCTGACTGCTTCAGATCGATCCCGGCGCCGATATTGCGCAGCACCATGATGTTTTCCAGCTCGTCGGCAATGCCCGAGCCCACGATCGCCAGAGTTCCGATCACGCGGGGGACTCCCGTCGCGACTGCGGCAAAAGCGATGATGCCGAGCATCGGGTAGGCGACGGCAAACACGAGGTCGGCTATGGCAGCGGCCCTGGCGCGAGCGTCGTCATCGCCGATGAAACCGAGGAACTCATCGGGCGACGCTGAGGACTGCAGCGGGACGTAGTCGGGGAACAGCACGCCCATCGCAATGGCAGTGACGGCAACGACGGCGAGAACGGGCTTCCAACTAGGCACAGCCGAAGACTAGCCCCCAAGAGTCATGGCCGCTCTTGAATCAGCGACTGCCCTCCCGGTGGTCGAGGTGTGAGG
>JBEBVW010000222.1:0-3662 GCA_040392565.1 Aeromicrobium sp.
GAATACCTGAAATCGTTAATCTTATCATTCCAGCTCAACTCCAGATCCCAGCCTTTTGTGTGCATTTTCCCGGCGTTTTGCTGTGGGTTAGAATAACCCATATAGGTAGGTATCTGCAATGCCAATAGCATGTCTTTTGTCATTTTTTTGTACAGATCAAAAGACGCTCCCAATCTATTGTTAAAAAACCGAGCGTCTACTCCAAAGTTTTTTGATTCGGTAGTTTCCCAGGAAATATCTTTGATAACATATTGGTAGGCAGAAACTCCCTGCACTCCTTTAACAACTCCTCCCTGATAAAGCACCGGGGTATTAAACTCTAATGTGGACTGATATGGATAGTTACCAATCCGCTCATTTCCAAGCTGTCCCCACGAAGCACGTATTTTCAGATAGGAGAGTACGGGTATATTCGTCATAAAGTCTTCGGCCGTGACAACCCATCCTGCTGATACGGAGGGAAACGTTCCCCATCTGTTATCCTTATGAAACCGGGATGAACCGTCATGCCTCAGATTCCCCTGTACATAATACTTCCCTGCATAATTGTACATCAATCGTCCGAAATAAGATCGGTAAGCGTATTCGTAGGCATTTCCCGAGTTGTCAAGGAGGTTTTTTGGGCCTGCGTCCAGATAACCGTAATATGGTATCTCGTATTGATCTCTTGAAGCACTAAGGCTTTCATAGAAAGAATAGAAGTTTTCATACCCCAACATCGCATTGATATTATGCTTCTGTATCTCCTTATTATAATTGGCTATGAGCTGGGTCGTAAACTTTTTGTTGTCACCTCTCGACTCCAATAGGCTTGTCGTATTTGCTCCCTGTATATAGCCCGAAATTACCGATGGGTCATCATACTGCGTATAAGGAACGGCCAGTGAAAAATTCTTAGATTTCGAGAAATTAAATTCCGGAGAAAAGATTGCGGAAATCTTCAGTCCCTCGATAGGTGTAATATCCAACACACCCCTTCCGCCCAATTGGGTCTGTCCTTTATCGATTTTGCCTCCGTACCTTAATAATGCATACGGATTGGTACCTGTCTTACCTTCTGCAATACGACCATCAAGATACTCCGCAGCATATATCGGCGCAGCGTAGCGCATTTGTGTGGATGGGCTGTAAGCAGGATTTACATTATTCTCGATATTGGAGAAAACATCCACCGAGGTAGAGATATATTTATTTATTTCTATATCATTATTGATCCTTGCCGTTACCCTGTCATAAGATAAATTGTATCTGAACAAACCATCGGATTTATCGTATCCTACCCCTATTTTGGTCTTTCTTTTTTCACCTCCTGCCGAGACGCTTAAAAAGTGGTTATGCCTAAAAGCGTTATCCTTAAGGATATAATCCAGCCATTTTGTATTCGGATACTTATCAGGATCCTGAGCATTCAACTGCCAGTAGTCTGCTATCAATGCTTCAGTGTGCGTGGCAAACTGATTGTTCGGATCGTTACCCGTATCATTCCATGCCAATTCATTCTGCATCTGCATATATCTCACAGCATCAACAAAATCCGGCATTTCAGTAGCTCGATCAATCGCTGTAAAAGTGGAATAATCAACATTTATCCCTGATTTACTACCTCGCTTTGTTGTGATTAGGATCACACCCGCAGCAGCTCTGGAACCATAAATTGAAGATGAAGCACCATCTTTTAGTACCGAGATATTGTCTATATCCTGAGGGTTTACATCATTTATACTGGACACCGGCACTCCGTCCACAATGATCAGCGGACTACTTTCTTGTATAGAAGTTACTCCTCTAACAAGTATGGTAGCACCTGTGCCGGGCGCAGAGCTAGCTCTAGTTACTGTCACCCCGGATACGGCACCTTGTAATGCCTCAGAGACCTGTGTCGTATTTCTCTGTGCAAGTTTGTCTCCTCCTATCGCACTGACAGCTCCGGTTAAATCTTTCTTTTTTACCGTACCATAGCCTATTACAACCACTTCGTCCAATTCTTTTTGTGAACTTTCGAGAAATACAGCGATTTCCTGTCTATTATTGACCGGTACTTCCTGTTGGATATATCCCAACATAGAAAAAACCAAAGTATCATTGGCCAAGACATTGTTGATCACAAAAATTCCACTCTCATTTGTTGCTACGGCTTGATTTTGATTGTGCTTTACGGACACAGTGACACCGGACAAAGAACCGGATTCGTCTTTCACAGTCCCTTTTACCTGTACCTGTGCATACAGCAGATTACCAGACAAAAGAAGTGAAAAAGCAAACAGACTGCCGAGCCCATTGCTAAACAAAGCATGCTTTTTGGAGCATCTCAATACATTTTTCTTAGTTTGTTTCATTTACTTCCAGTTTTTAGTTTAATTTTCAACACAACTGTAGTGTAGTGTAGTTTTACAAAAGTAAACCTGTGGTTTTAAGTTTATATTTATAACATGTTAAGTTTATAATTACACCACAACCAACATAACTGTAGTGTGGTGTGGTGTTCAAAGATAAAAGTAAATTTTTATTCCTACAAACTTTTTTATTTTTATCTTTAACTATGGCATTTAATGTTGAAACAGATTCAGCAACTCCGGTATACAAACAACTGGTGAGTTACTTCGAAGAGCAAATAAGAAGCAAACAATTAAATAGTGGTGACTTTCTCCCTTCCATGAACGTTCTCAGCAGAGAACTCGGTATCTCCAAAGAAACAGTAAAAAAGGCCTATTCCATTCTCCGCGAAATGACTTATATAGATTCCAGTCATGGGAAAGGTTTTTATGTAAGTTCCAAAAAAAATATCCATAGCAAAGTGTTGGTTATTTTTGACAAACTATCCACTTACAAATTAATTACATACCAGGCCTTCAAGGAATCTTTGGGCAAAAATGCTGATATCAATATCATCCTACACGAACAGGACATAGAACTATTTGGCCAAATGGTGGAAAATAATCTAAGCCTTTACGATTTTTTTGTGATATCCGCCAATTTCAGATTGGAAGAGCCCATCCAGAAGAAATTAGTTCAGATACTAAAAAAAATCCCAAACAGAAAATTACTGTTATTGGACAAGCTTGTACCATCGTTACCGGGCAATTACGGCTTGATATACCAGGATTTTGAGCATGATGTTTACGAGGCTCTGAACAAAGAGAAGAAACGAATAAAAAAATACAAAAAAATCAATGTAGTAACCTCTCCTAATAGCTTATATTACAGCTTGATATCCAAAGGAATACTGAGGTTTTGCAACGAAAACCAAATGGATTTTTCCTGTTTTACACAATTCGATGCCGAGGATATACAAAGCAATGAAATTTATGTTGTACTCAACAGACAGCTAGACCAGGAATTGTTCGATATTTTAAAAATGATAAAACTCAGAAAATTTACCCTGGGTAGGGATATCGGTGTTGTTTCCTATAATGAGTCTCCTATAAACGAGTTTATTCTGGAGGGTCTTACCGTACTTTCTACGGATTTTTTCGAAATGGGGAAAATCGCCGGTGAAATGATAAAAAATAAATCCTTGAATAAGATACGGAATAAGTTTGAGCTTATCGTAAGAAAAACCTTATAAAGCGGATCGATCCTCAGGGTATGGGAGCAAGAAATAGGGTTTGTAACCGGGACAACTGGGTTTGTCCCGGTTATATTTGTTGTATCACTTACGGGAA
>JBEBVW010000223.1:0-3628 GCA_040392565.1 Aeromicrobium sp.
GCGGCGCGCCGCGACATGTGCGCCCCGCTGAAACCCCCCACTACCTTTCCCCGTCGTTTGTGCCCCCACTCGTTCCCGACCCGCGCCAATTTGAAGCCCCACCTCAACAACCCCCGGGGTGGGGTGGGCATCAGCGACGGTAGGTGGGGAGGGCGTCGGTGAGTTCGCCGAAGATAGCGCCGTTGAATCCGAATACGGCCTTCACTTCTTGTAGTGCCAGGAGTTTCTCGTCTGCGGTCAGAGGTAGGTCGTCTAGGCGAGCGCGGTAGGCGTCCTTGTAGGTCTTGGGCTTGGCGATCTCGGGGAAGCTGTAGAACGCAGCGCCGGACTCTTCTAACTGAAACGTCTGGCAGAGAATTCGACCGATGACACGCCCGCCGGACAAGTCGCCGAGGTAACGGGTGTAGTGGTGCGCCACGAAGGCCACCGGAGAGTCAGCGATCTGTTCAACGCGTGCAACGTAGGCGTCAGTTGCGGCGCTGGCGCCGTCGCCCGCGCCCCAGTGAGCGACGTCGGCGGCGATGGCTGCGCTGCGTTCAAGTGCCGGGTCCAGAACGGCGGATGCGATCGGGTCACCCACCATCGAGGCGCCAACGGTTTCCAGTGCAACGTAAACCCGCTGCAGACGTGCCAAATAGTCGGCGTAACCCTGCTCGTTGACGCGACCGGCCAACAGTTCAGTGATGAACGAGGCCGATTCGGTCTCTTCGTGCTCGGCCTTCGATCCATCGCGGAACAAGATCGACAGCGAGGTGGTGTGGGGGTCAATGGAGGTCAACGTCATCACTGAGCCGTCCTTCTGGTGTGTGGTGGGGGAAACTGGTGGATGGGTACGACGACCAAGCGGTCGCGCACTTGGTGCACTTCGACCTCAAGGCCATACGTGCGGTGGATAAGTTCTGGAGTCAGCACTTCGGCGGGGGTGCCGTGAGCTGAAATGCGACCGCGATCGACGACGATCAATTCATCGGCGAATGCTGAAGCCAACGTGAGGTCATGGGCCACGACGACCACCGTGCGACCGGAATCTGCCAATTCGCGTGCCAACACCAGCGTCTCTTCGGTGTGCCGCAGATCGAGCGCCGCAGTTGGTTCATCGAGCAAAATCAGTTCGGTGTCCTGCGCCAAGACGCGGGCCAGGCTGACTCGTGCCCGTTCACCGCCAGACAGCGTGCTGAAGGTGCGGTCGACGACGTGCGCCGTGTCGGTACGCCGGAGTGCATCAGCCACGATCTTCTCGTCGCGGTCGACGTCGCTCGATGAGGTCCACGGGTAGCGGCCCATCTCGACCACATCGCGCACTGAGAAACCGAAGCTGACCTCATAAGACTGTGTCAGCACCGAGCGACGCACGGCCAAGTCACGCGGCGCCCAGGCCGAAAGATCCCGGCCATCGAGCATCGCCGAGCCATCGGTCACTGCAAGATCCCCAGCGAGGACCCCGAGCAGCGTCGACTTGCCTGCTCCATTCGGGCCGACCATCACAATCAGTCGCCCGCCATCGTCAATCGTCAGATCGACGCCGCTGAGGATGTCGGCCCGGCCGATGCGGACTGAGGCTTGGGACAACTCCCAGATAGTGCTCATGCCCAGCCGCCTGACCTCGAACGAGCCTGACGCACCAGGTGCAGGAAGAACGGCCCGCCGACCAGCGATGTCATCAGTCCGATCGGCAAATCAGCGCCACCTACGAGCGATCGCGCCAGCACATCGCACCACACCAACAGGACGGCTCCGGCAAGCGCGCTCGCGATGATCAATACGCCGTGGCGAGGCCCGAAGATCATCCGCATCATGTGCGGAATGACCAGGCCGACGAATGCGATGATGCCGGTGAACGCAACGGCGACAGACGTCAGCAACGCGATGACCACCATCGAGCCGATCCGCAGACGCTCCACGTTGACACCAAGGTGCAGCGCAGATCGTTCGCCGAGGGCGAGCATGTCGTATCGACGGGACGCCCACAACGCGAACACGGTCCCGGCGACTCCAACGACAGCCACCGGCAGGACTTCAATCCAACGCGTTCCATTGATCGATCCGAGTTGCCAGAACACGATCTGTTCACGCGACGTGGTGTCACCGGCGAACAACACGAGCGCCAAGCCAGCCCCAGCGAATGCGTTGACGGCGATGCCGGTCAACAGCAGGGTGACGACTTCGGTTCGGCCTTCGCGTCGGGCTGTTGAGTAGACAAACGCGGTAGCGAGCAGACCCGCGGCGAAAGCGGTCAGCGCAACAGCCCATCCCCCGCCGAACTCCCAGCCCGCTGCAATCGCAATCGCAGCGCCGAGTGCGGCACCCGCGGAAACACCGACAACACCAGGCTCGGCCAGCGGATTGCCGAAAACGGCTTGCATCATGACGCCAGCAACGGCCAAGCACAGACCAACAAGCAGCGACATGATGACCCGCGGCATTCGGATGTACCAAATGGCGTCAGCGATCAGATCGTCTGGACGCCATCCAGAATCCATGCCAATTCGATCCAAGACCGTGCCGACGACAGCACGTGGACCCACGTCGAGTTGACCGATCACCGCCGACACGACGATGCCAGCGAGCGCCACAACGGCCAAGATGACCAGGGCCAGCCGGCCCGAACCCTGCTTCTTCACGAGGCATCGGGAGCGTACACAGCGCGAGCCAGTGCCTCGAGAACTTCGGCAGACCGCGGCCCGAACGACAACACATCACCGTCAGCCATATCGACGAACCGGCGGTGCTTGCCGGCGTTGGTCAGAGCGAGCGCTGGCTTGGCCTTCAGCAACTTGTCGACTCCCCCGGCGGACTGCAGCCCATCAGTCATGACCAAGAAGAGATCCGGATTCGCCGCAACGATCGCTTCGTCAGTCAGCGGTTGATACTCCTGCCAATCCAGCTGATCGGCAACGTCTCGGCCGTGCAGTTCCGACACTAGATCGGTGGCACCTGAACCCGGGCCGAGCAGGTAGTAGATGCCTGCCGAACCGCGCAGGTACAAGAAGGCAATCGACAATTGCTTCTTGGACGCGGAGGGAGCAATGCGGTCGATTTGTGCCCGCACACGATCGAGGTCGGCGGCGATGGTGTCCGCTAACTTCTTACCGGCTTTAGGTACGCCCAACACCTCAGCCACATCGCGCGCCGCCTGCTGGGCACCTTCGAACGACGCTTCGTTTTTAACGAAGACGACGGTCACGCCAGCGTCTCGCAACTGCTCAATGACGTCACGGGGTCCAACCGATCCATCGGTGATCACGATGTCGGGGCGAACCTTCAGCACCGATTCGGCATTGACCGAATGGCCGTTGCTCGTCACCTTCGGCAACTTCTGCGTACCTGGGAATGTCGTGGAGGTGTCACGACCGACCAGCTGATCACCCAGTCCCAGCGCCCACACCGTCGCGGCCAATGATCCAGAAATATCCAAGGCAAGGATGCGGTCCGCGTGGTTGACGACAACCTTGCGGTCACCACCACGATCGTGGGAGGTCACGGACACCGGAAGCGACTGTGCTGGCGAACTGACGACAGGAACGACTGCCCGGTCTGCCACAACTGCCGTGCTGGGCCCTTCATACGACAACGGGTCCGCCAGCGTCGTCAGGTCCGCAAGCGGCTTAGTGCTTGACCGTACGTGGTC
>JBEBVW010000224.1:0-3604 GCA_040392565.1 Aeromicrobium sp.
CGCAATTCTCGAGGTGCTTGAACTTGCAGCGAACCTGAAGGCTGAAGGCCGCACGCTCTTGGATCAACTTGACGACTTGTATCGCGACCACGGCCTGCACCACACAGGGCAACTGTCTGTGCGCGTCGACGACCTGGCCATCATTGCCAACGCGATGGCAACGCTGCGCACTCAGCCTCCTGCAGCACTCGGCGGGCTGGCCGTCACATCGGTCGACGATCTTGAGCTGGGCTACAACGGGCTACCTCCGACCGACGGCATCCGACTCGGTCTCGATGGCAACACTCGTATCATCTGTCGTCCGTCCGGCACTGAGCCCAAACTCAAGTGCTACATCGAAGTCGTCGTCGCAGTGCACGAGTCGATGTCAGCTGCGCGCGAGGCAGCAACCGCACAACTCCAAGCCATCCAGAAAGACCTCGCTGCCGCGCTGAACCTCGCTTGAGACCAAACGGGGTGACATGATCGAGGCATGGACTCCAAGTGGATCATTCGTATTGCGCTCGCGGTCGCAGCCAACGGTGTGCTCATCGCAGTAGCGGCCGCGATCTTCGACAAGTTCGCTATGACATTCGCCGGCTGGCTGTTGGCGACGATCATTCTCAGTGCCATCACGATCGGCTTGAAGGGGACCGCCACTAAGGTCGCCGCCCAGTACGCATCTCAGGCCACCTGGGTCGGCGGGCTGGTCCTCGTCTTCGCCGGGTTGTGGGTGGTCGACACGATCTCGGACGAGGTCTACCTCGAAGGCGGCTTGACCTGGATCCTGTCGACACTCATTATCTGGGCGGGACCCATCGCGTACGACCGCTTTGAGAACCAACTCAACGATGAGGTGGGCAAAGCGCTGGGGCGCTAAGTCACAGCTTCTCGACCGGCGCGTACCGCAGGAGCAGTCGCTTCACGCCATGCGTGCCGAAGTCGACCGACGCTTGGGCACGATCGCCATCGCCGTCAATGGCGACCACAGTGCCCAAGCCGAAACTGTCGTGATTGACACGGTCTCCCGGTTCCAATGAGATGACCGGCCGCGTGCCCTTGGTGGACTTGGCCGCGACATTGGATGACCGGAAGGTCTGCTGTGCGCGGGCACTGGCCGACGGCTGACTCGGAGTCCACCGAGTGGGCTGCGGCGCGAGCCGCTTCCAATCGACGAGCGTGTTGGGGACTTCATCGAGGAACCGCGATGCCGGGTTGTAGCTGGGCGCACCCCACGCAGCGCGAGTCATGGCCCGCGTCATGTACAGCCGTTCGCGTGCTCGGGTGATGCCTACATAGGCCAGACGCCGCTCCTCTTGCAGCTCAGCAGGATCGCCCATGGCCCGCATGTGTGGGAATACGCCCTCCTCCATACCGGAGAGGAACACCACAGGGAACTCCAAGCCCTTGGCCGTGTGCAGGGTCATCAGCGTGACAACACCATCGCCTTCGTCAGGCAGCTGATCAGCGTCGGCCACTAGCGCCACTCGTTCGAGGAACGCCGCCAGTGAGCCGGGGCGCAGGTCGCCGTCCTCAACTGCGGCTGCGGCCGCTTCTTCGTCGATAGTGCTTGCCTCGACAACGAATTCACGAGCGACAGCAACGAGTTCGGCCAGGTTCTCGACGCGCGTTTCGTCCTGCGGATCGTTGCTGGATTCCAGAGTTCCCAAGTAGCCCGATTTGGTCAGGGCCGCTTCGAGTACCGCATCTGCTGGGGCACCCGAATCGGCGAGCTCCATCAGTTCGCTCATCGGTTCAACGAAGCCACGGATGGCGTTCAGCGACCGAGCAGCGAGTTCGGTAGCTTCTTCGGCCCGGGTCAGCGCTTCCCAGAAGGACACGTCGAGTCGTTGCGCCAACATCGAAACCGAGGCTTCGGCGCGGTCGCCGATACCGCGCTTGGGCTCGTTGAGGATGCGGCGTAACGAGACGTCGTCACGCGGATTGATCAAGACCCGCAGATAGGCCAGCGCGTCTTTGATCTCCTTGCGCTCGTAAAACCGGACTCCACCCACGACGCGGTACGGCAAGCCGACGCGAATGAAGACTTCTTCAAAGACTCGCGACTGCGCGTTGGTGCGGTAGAACACCGCCATGTCTTTGGGTGCGGCGTCGCCGGCATCTGAGAGTCGATCGATCTCATCGCAAATGAACTGCGCTTCGTCGCGCTCGTCGTCGGCGACGTAGCCAACGATCTGCTCTCCGTCGCCCGCAGCAGACCACAGGTTCTTGTCTTTGCGGCCTTCGTTGCGGCTGATGACCGCGTTGGCGGCCGACAAGATGGTTTGCGTGGATCGGTAGTTCTGCTCCAACAAGATGGTGTCGGCGTTCGGGAAGTCGTCCTCGAACTCCAAAATATTGCGAATGCTTGCGCCGCGGAACGCGTAGATGGACTGATCGGAATCACCCACGACCAAGAGATCTGAGTGGTCGTCGGTGAGTTCTTTGATCAGCTGATACTGCGCATGGTTGGTGTCCTGATACTCATCAACCAACAAGTGACGGAACCGTTTGCGATACGCCTCGGCGACGTCCGGCCACCCTTGGAACAGATGAACCGCATTCATGATCAGATCGTCGAAGTCCATAGCGTTGGCCGCCCGGAGTCGCGCCTGGTAGGTCTTATATGCCTCGACGTAGAGCTCTTCGGTGGGGTTGGCGGCCTTACTCGCGGCGGCTTCGTGGTCGATGAGTTCGTTCTTGAGGTTGGAGATCCAGTTCAAGACTGCCCGCGGATTGACCCGCTTGGGGTCGTAATCGAGATCGCGGCACACCATCGTCATGAGGCGGCGCGAATCGGCAGCGTCATAGATGGTGAATGACGACGTGAACCCGAGCTTGTCGTACTCACGGCGCAAAATGCGCACACAGGCAGAGTGAAAGGTCGATACCCACATCGCGCGCGAGGCGCCGCCCACCAGTTCAGCCACGCGCTCGCGCATTTCGGCGGCGGCCTTATTGGTGAAGGTAATGGCCAAAATAGAGCCCGGATGTGCACCACGAGCCGAAATGAGCCAGGCGATGCGACGGGTGAGCACTCGAGTCTTGCCTGAACCGGCACCAGCGACGACCAACAATTTGCCAACATCGTGCGAAACCGCATCGCGTTGGGCATCGTTCAGGCCCTCAAGCAACAGGTCAGATCGGGCCTGACGACGGGGCTTTGGCTCCGGCGAATCGGGGGCGCCCTGAGGCACGGGGAACGGCAGCGTCATCGTGCCATCCACCCTACGTGCGAGGTCGGACGGTGAGCGGGTCGGACCTGCTTGTGGCCTCGGGCTACCGTGATATTCGTGCCTTTTCACATTGCGCTTCTCATTCTGTTCGCCGCAGGCATCGGCTTGATCGTGCTTGCTCTCAGCGGCTACGGAAGCCCAGACCGCTCACATGATGAGCCTCCTCGGCTACCGGGCCACGACACCCAAGAGCGGCTTGAGCAATGGAACCGCGAACACCGCAACAACTGACCTGACCCGCTACGACCAGGCCGTGATGAGTTCAGTCTGGTAGTCGGCATAGATCGACCGCAGTTCTGTCCCCGGCCAGTCCAAGGGAAGCAATTGCTGGGGCAGGAGGGGGTCGTCGAGTAAGTGGCGCACGAGATCGGCCGCGACCGACAGCCGCA
>JBEBVW010000225.1:0-3487 GCA_040392565.1 Aeromicrobium sp.
CGTGAATCGAGCCATCCGTCGGGCACGACGACCTTCTTGGGCGAGCCCTGCTTGCCACGGGGCTGGCCCAGTTGGGACGCAGGGAACTGTTCGGCGGGATCAAGATTGGCCAGCAGCGCGTCAAGAGCCGCATATGACGACACTTTGCCGAGTTGATCGCGTACGAACGAGCCGGCACTGAAGCCCTTGAGATACCAGGACACATGCTTGCGGAACTCGATGCAGCCGCGTTCTTCGCCCATCAAGTCGCCGAGAAGTTCCGCGTGGCGCCGCATCACGGACATCACATCGCCAAGCACGGGAAGGCCTTGAACCGATTCGCCGGCGAACGCAGCGGCGAGATCGCGGAAGAGCCACGGTCTGCCCAGGCAGCCGCGGCCGACCACCACACCGTCGCAACCGGTCTGCTCAACCATGGCGACCGCGTCGGACGCTTCCCAGATGTCGCCGTTGCCCAGGACGGGGATGTTGACTGCGGCCTTAAGTTCGGCGATCGAATCCCAATCGGCGTAACCCGAGTAGTGCTGAGCTGCGGTGCGGCCGTGGAGCGCGATGGCGGCGCAGCCGGTGTCTTCGGCGATGTGGCCAGCGTCCAGGAAGGTCAAATGATCCTCATCGATGCCCTTACGGGTTTTCATCGTGACGGGAACGTTATAGGGAGCAGCGGCGGAAACAGCGGCAGTCAGAATCTGACCGAGCAACTGGTCTTTCCACGGCAGCGCCGCTCCCCCGCCTTTGCGAGTGACTTTGGGGACTGGGCAGCCAAAATTCAGGTCAACGTGCGCAACTCCGTGGTCGGCGCACAGCATCTCAACTGCGCGGCCAATCGTGTCGGGATCAATCCCATACAACTGCACAGAGCGAACTGATTCATTGTCGGCGAAACGCAGCATCGACAGACTCGTGCGGTCACCTTCGACAATGCCCCGCGAGGTGATCATTTCGCACACGTACAGCCCGGCGCCCTGCTCAGCACACAGCTGCCGGAACGCCGCATTGGTGACACCCGCCATCGGCGCCAGCACGACTGGCGTCTCGACCTCCACAGGCCCCAGACGCAGCCCCTGTGGCATGACTGCGGTACTCACTCCCCCATGATCCCATCCCCGCTCGCGAGTCACTTAGTACCCACCCGCGAGTCACTTAGTTCTCACAACGAGGAACGGAGTGACTCCTCAGCGGGTACGGAGTGACTCCTCAGCGGGCTAGGGGGTCCAGCGGATGGCGGTCGTGGGGTCGGCGGAGCGGGCGTCAATCGATACGAGCTTGCGGCCCTCGGGGAGCAGGAAGACGAGGCAGATGTCTGCGGACTTGCCGGGCAGCAGCGACTCCGGCAGCGTGCGGTTGGGGCATGGCTTGAATGTGCCGGTAATCGCATTGGGTGGAGCGATCGAGTTCTGGTCATCGTGGATCAGGAACGGCGCCGGCGCATCACCTAGCCCGGCCGGGCCGTGGTTTGTGACGGCGATCTTCACGTAGTACGGCGTTGCCGACTTCGATTCCGCATCGAGAGTGAAGAACCGAAAGTCCTCGTCAATCGAGCCCTTCGTGATCTCCTCAACGGTGGCCGTCACCGCGCTGGATGCTCCACCGCCGATCTCATAGACGAACGTGCCGTCGTCGCCGACCTTCAACTTCGTCGACGGAGCAGTCAGCGTGACACCGGCCGGCAAATCAACAGCCGGCGTCGGCGAGGCCTTGGGTTTGGGGTCGTCAGAACCGCAGCCTGCCGAAGCGAAGACCATCGCGATTGCGACAACAGAACTTGCCCACCTGGCCGAGTGTCCGATTCTCACCCGGCCAGTGTGGACCAGATTCGGTTCAGGCGCCGATCAAACGCGCCGCAAGCCACGACACGACCTGATCAAGAGCAACTCGTTCCTGCGCCATCGTGTCGCGCTCGCGGATGGTGACCGCCTGATCGTCGAGTGTGTCGAAGTCGACCGTGATGCAGAACGGCGTACCGATCTCATCCTGACGGCGGTAGCGCTTGCCAATCGCAGCGGCGTCGTCGAAATCGACGTTCCAGTGCTCACGCAGTTCAGCAGACAGATCGCGCGCCTTGGGCGAGAGGTCCTCATTGCGCGACAGCGGCAACACAGCAACCTTGAACGGCGACAGACGGGGATCAAGTCGCAGCACGGTGCGCTTGTCGACACCACCCTTGGCATTGGGCGCCTCGTCCTCGGCGTACGCATCGCACAGGAACGCCATCAGCGAGCGGTTCACGCCGGCAGCCGGCTCAATGACGTACGGCGTGTAGCGCTCACCGCTGGCCTGATCGAAGTACGACAAGTCCTTGCCCGAGTGCTTGCTGTGCGTACTCAGATCGAAGTCAGTGCGGTTAGCAATGCCTTCCAACTCGCCCCACTCCGAACCCTGGAACTGGAAGCGGTACTCAATGTCCGTGGTGCCCTTGGAGTAGTGCGACAGCTTCTCCTGCGGGTGCTCATAGAGGCGCAGATTGTCGCGGTCGATACCCAGGCCCACGTACCAGTCCATCCGATTCTGGATCCAGTACTCGTGCCAGGTCTCGTCCTCGCCGGGTTTGACGAAGAACTCCATCTCCATCTGCTCGAACTCGCGCGTGCGGAAGATGAAGTTGCCGGGCGTGATCTCGTTGCGGAAGCTCTTGCCGATCTGGGCGATGCCGAACGGCGGCTTCTTGCGCGTCGTGGTCTGCACCTGGCCGAAGTTGACGAAGATGCCTTGGGCTGTTTCGGGGCGCAGGTAGTGCAGCCCCTCTTCGGTGTCGACTGGGCCGAGGTAGGTCTTGAGCAAGCCGTTGAACATGCGCGGTTCGGTCCACTCGCCGCGGGTTCCGCAGCTAGAGCAGGCGATGTCTGTCATGGGCACCGCGTCGGGGTCGTCGAGACCCTTCTTCTCCGCGAACGCTTCCTGGAGGTGATCCTGACGGAACCGGTTGTGGCAACTGCGGCATTCAACCAATGGGTCGACGAAGGCAGCGAGGTGGCCCGACGCTTCCCAGACTGCCGTGGGCAAGATGACCGAAGAGTCCAGGCCGACGATGTCTTCGCGGCGCTGCACCATGGCTTTCCACCACTGGCGCTTGATGTTGTCCTTGAGCTCAACGCCGAGCGGGCCGTAGTCCCACGCCGAACGCGTGCCGCCGTAGATCTCGCCGCACTGATAGACGAATCCGCGACGCTTAGACAGGCTGATGACCTGGTCAACGGTTGAAGTGGATGCCATGGGGAAGCTCCTGTTCCGGCTGGTTGTCGGCGGGCCCTGCACGTCGTCGTGACAGCGTGCGCCCGAAGTCGAATCTGCAGTCTATCGGCGCTGCGGCGCAGCCCTCCGGCCGCCGCCGTTTTGACAATCGTTCCCATCTAGTTGAGAATCGTTCCCATGAAGTCCGGGGTCCTGGTCGCAGCAGCGCTTGCACTGACAACAGCCTGCGGCCCAGTTACCTCCGACGAAAGCAGACCTAACGTCATCGCATCGTTTTATCCCTATGCCTTCGTCG
>JBEBVW010000226.1:0-3430 GCA_040392565.1 Aeromicrobium sp.
GGGGATCATGTACTTCTCGCTGGTGATGATCGCCGTCGACATGATGTTGGTGAGCGACAACACTTGGCATGCCGTCGGGACCTGGCTTCGTTCCCGTGTGGCGCGCGTCATAGCGAGAAAACCGGCCCCCAGGTACTGACGACGAGCTGAAATATGGCTAAGATGTTGGACGCGCAGACGTTTGACGTGCGCGTAAGTGCTTTGAGTGCAGTCGAGGGCAATCTTCCTTGGCACCCGAAATGAACCGGAGTTTTGATGAATAAGTTGGGTAGGAACAGCCTCGCTCTCGGCGCGGCCACCCTCCTGGTGACCGCAGCGGTGCAGTTCTCCGCAACTGGTGCGCCGGGCGACATTGCGCAGTCCAATGCCAGCGCGATCACGGCAAGTGGTCTGACAGGCATCGTTGACAGCGACGTGTGTCTCGCTGAGTCCACTGACGGCACTCCAGTCGCCACGGGCTCCGGCACGTGTGGCACTGGCTTGTCGGCAGCTGGCATCGCCGGCACTTTCAACCAGAATGCTTCGACTGGTCTTTCGGGACTTGCTGGCACATCGCAGGCTGACGCATCGGTCGCCGGACTTGATGCGCTGAGCTTGAAGTCGATCGATATTTCAACTCTCGGCACGGACCTCAGCACGATCGATACGGGCACCGTCTTGGATGGTCCCCTTCAGGGCTTGGGTCTCCTGTTGGACACCGTTCTCAACACTCTGGGGCTCGGCAGCCTCGACGCGCTTCTGGGGCAGGTTCAGTCGGCAGTCATCAGCAATGTGACAGGCGCGCTGTCCGGTGTTGTTGACGTAACGCTTGAACTCCCTGCCGTTGAAGCTCGTTGCACCGCGACCGCAGGTGGTACTCCGACGATGGAAACCACCATCACCGGAGATACGCACCTGAAGGCGTCGCTGGGCGGCAACGAGATCGTTGATGCTGTACTGCCGGTCAATGACCTGAGCCCTAATGCTGCGCTTGTCGGTTCGGTTGCTCCGCAGGAGATCGTCAACGCGATTCTGGACGATGTCCGCGCAACCCTGCTGTCGGATACCACATTGATGGGAACCCTTGGCGCGCTGGACGACGTGATCGCTGGCATTCAGGATCAAGTGATCAACGCGGTCCTCGACGCGCTGGGCCCGGCCTTGCTGGATCCGCTGGGCGACGCACTTGGTCCGATCTTGAACGGAACCGTCAACAAGCAGGTCACCAACCCGGACGGTTCGGTCGAAGTGACTGCGCTTGAGGTCAACGTGTTGGGCTCTGGTGCACACCTGGCCCTGGCGCGTGCTGCATGTGGTCCCAACGCCTTCGCGGCTGCCGACGACGCCGATGCAGTTGCCGATGCAGATGCAGATGCAGTTGCCGACGCAGATGCGAACGCTGACGCCGACGCAGTTGCCGACGCAGATGCGAACGCTGACGCCGACGCAATCGCTGACGCTGACACCAATGCCGATGCAGATGCCACTGCAGCTCTGCCCGACACTGGTGCTCCCAACCTGTTGCCGTTCTTCTTGCTCGGCTTCGCGCTGGTGGCCTTCGGCCTCGCAGTTCTGGTCAACGAGCGTCGTCGCCTCGGCAACGTCGCCTGATTGACTGAACTTTTAGTTCAATAGCAACACCCGTGCCATCGGCCGAGTCTGTCTCTGACGGGCTCGGCCGATGGCCACGTTTTGTGGTGCTGTTGTTGGGCGCAGCGCTGATTGCGCATGGCGTCCTGGTTGGCTTGTGGCTGGCGCCCAGCAGTCCCGTGCGCAACGTGGTAGGTGGAAGTTTCCTCGCGTCGTATATCGATCCCTACTTCAAACAGGGCAATGACACCCTCGGCATTGGGTCGAATCGCATCGACGAATCGCTGCAGATTCGCGCATGGGTCAAGAAAACCCCGAATTCGAAGAAATCGAAGAAGACCGAGTGGCTCGACGTCACAGCACTGGAGACTCGCCGGCTCCGTGGCGACTTCGCAGCTGCGCGATCACATCAGGCTGCGCGACGTATCGCGGCGTCGCTCAATCTGGCGATGCTGCAGTTCAACCCTGAGCAACTGAAGGTCGTGGCAGAATTTGGCGCCGACTCTGATCGCGAATCAATGCGCCGTGAGCTCCTGGGCGCTGGCGCCAAGCCGCTCTATGTTCTGAACTTCCTGGGCGCTGACGAGATGGCGCGCCGGTATGCCTCGTTGTGGTTGGGCGCTGAGATCACCGACGGCGAGATCGTAAAGGTCGCCTACCGGGTTGGCCGCCGCCAAGCGCCTTCGGTCAAGGATGGCAGTGCAGCCACGCTGAAAGGTCGACCCTTCACGTGGTTCGATATGGGGAACCGGAAGCCATACCGTGGCACGCCGGAGGCGCGTGCAGCGTTCAAGGATTATGTGAAGGCGAGGCGTCATGGGTGACCTGTGGTGGCGCACCGTCGACGCCGTGCGTGATTCAACAGACGGCTTCATCCACTGGATGACGGAAAAGCGTCATGCAGCGTATGCGGTTGCTGCGTGTCGGATCGGTTTGGGTCTAGCGGTCGTGGGCCTTTTGGTCTCGAACTTCACCACGCGTTCAACGTGGATAGGTCAGGCGTCAATTTGGGCTGGTCCCACTCGATCCTTCTCGACCTTTCCCGAACTTGCTCTCCTGCGCGGTGCCAGTCCAGACGTTCTGCTGGTCGTCTACGCCGTCACGCTGCTGGCGGCCATTGGCTTCACGATCGGGTGGCACACGAAAGCGACTAACGTCGTCACCTACGTCGGCTTCATCGCCGTCGTGGCGCAGAACCCTGTCGTGGGTGTTCAGACCGATAATTTGATGCGCTTGGCACTGCTGTGGATGCTCCTGACTCGCGCCGGGGATCACTGGTCGTGGGACGCTCGCCGACGCATGCGGATGGAATATGGCGAGATCAAAGAACGCGCTTGGGATGAGCAGGTGATGCCCACTTGGGCCACCAACGCATTCCACAACGCCGGCGTCGTCGCCTTGTGCACGCAGACCGTGCTCGCCTACACGGCCGCCGGGCTGGACAAGGTGGGGCAGTCGGCCTGGCAGCACGGTAATGCGCTCTATACGACGTTGCAGCTGCCTGAGTCGCGGCCATATCCCAGATTGGCGGACTTCGTCAGTGAAAGCCAGCTGTCGCTCGCGGTCCTGACCTACCTGGTGCTGCTGACGCAACTATTCTTCGCACCCCTGTTGCTGTCGAATATCTCGCGACGCATCGTGATCGTCTTGGCCGTCGCCGTCGCGTTGATCTTTTCGGTCTTGCTGGCTGCACCGTGGTCGCAGCTGGCTGTTGTCGCCGTGACCGTGCTGTTCGTTTCGGACGACGCGTGGCTGCGACTCGAGGACTGGGTTATGGAACGCATTGATCCATTGGCCGAACGGTTCGGCGACAGAATCCTCGACTTCTTCGACACCATTGGCGACTACGGTCGCGATGGCT
>JBEBVW010000227.1:0-3415 GCA_040392565.1 Aeromicrobium sp.
CCAGGCCTGCGCCGACGATGACGATGTGTTCAATGCGATCAGCTGAGGTGTTCATTGTGTGCTCCTAGTGAGGGCAAGAAACTCTGAACGGCTGCGCGGATCATCGCGCAGATCGCCGAACATCGCCGAGGTGATGGTGCGAGCGCCGGGGCTTCTCGCTCCACGCAGACTCATGCACGTATGTTCGGCCTCAATGACGACGCCGACGCCCTTCGGATTCAGTTCATTTCGTAAGTGATCGGCGATGCGCTTGGTCAGGTGCTCCTGGGTTTGTGGTCGACGGGCGTGTAGTTCGACCATGCGCGCGAACTTCGACAAGCCCAGGATGCGATTGCTGGGTAGATAGCCGATATGCGCGACGCCAACGAACGGCAGTATGTGGTGTTCGCACACCGATTGCACGGGAATGTCGCGCACCAGCACCAGTTCGTCGTACTCCTCTTCGTTGGGAAAGGTGGTGAGTTCGAAATCGTGCCCGCTGGTCATCTCGATCAACGCATGGGCCATCCGCCGCGGCGTCTCCATCAGGTTTTCGTCGGTCAAGTCCATACCTAGCGCAGCCAGCAACTGACCGGCGGCAGCTTCGGCGGCAGCGGCGTCGACGTGCGGGTGCGGCCGTGAGGCAACCGAATGTAGACCGCCGCGCGTGACCGGGGGTGCGTCGTGGTCACGCGCGGCGTAGCTGGAGGTCATGCGCGGCGTTCGTCGCGGTCGAAGGCGAGTGCCGCTAGCGCCAGCGCGCCGACGAACAAGCCGAAGTCGCGCAGGGCGACGTCGTAGAAGTCGCCGAGGGTCACCAGATCGACGATGATGCCGGCCAACCACGCCGCAACGATCAGCGCGCCGTAGCGGGGCACGACAGCTACCGCGAGACCAGCAACGATTTCAATGACGCCGATGATCAGCATGGCGTCGTGTGCGCTGCCGGGCACGATGTCGTTGATCCACGGCGCCAGGTAGCCGTCCCATTCGGTCAGCACCTCAGCGAACTTGTCCAGGCCGAAAGCGATCGGTGCGATGACAAAGACGGTGCGCAGCAGGAAGAAGGCGCGGTCGGCTCCACTGGTTCCCACCAGAGAAGTTGCAGAAGAGGTATTGCTCGACATGGGTTGTCCCTTCGTGGTCAGCGGTACGGATGCCACGCAGCGTGGCCCGTAGGTGGTTCGTCTGTTGGTGTCACCAAGTGGCCAGGGTCTTACCAACAAAATTTCCCAATCTCGTCAGTAAGACGCGGGCGCGAAGTGACACCAACGGTCATGAAGGTCTCTCAGCGACACCACGACGACTTGCGCACCCGGCAAGATCTCGATGCCGCCATCGACTGGCGACGGCGAAGTCTGTTGACTGCTGGATTCGCGCCAGATACGGCAGCGAAGGTTGCCGCAGACCTGCGTTACGACCTTCACGCGATGCTGCAGTTGGTCGATCGTGGCTGTGCGCCCGAGTTGGCCATCCGGATCGTGGATCCGCTTCCAGATGAGGTGCGATGATGAGTCTCATGCGGCCCATCGCGTCGGAGACGGCACCAGTGCCAGACGAAGCGTGGGTGAATGAGTTGACCGCGACCGGCCCGGCTGCTCAAGCCGCGCAGCAGAATCTGCACGAGCTGTTGGTTCGCGCTACCCGGCATCAGGTGTGGCGGCTACGTCATCAACTGCCCGGCGCAGGGAACGTTGATCTAGAAGACCTGGCGCAGCAGGCAGCTGACGACGCGTTGGTTGCGGTGTTGGGCAAACTGGAAACATTCGAAGGCCGCAGCCGGTTCAGCACGTGGGTCTATAAGTTCGGCATCCTGCACGCTGGGGTCGCAGTTCGCCGTCAGGCTTGGCGGCATCGAGAAGTTCCGCTCGTCGATTCATTCGATCCGCCGGAAGTCGCGTCGCAGCCTGAAGCAGTTGTCCAGGCCGCCGATCTGCAGTACGCCGTCAGTGTGGCCATCGCCCAAGAACTGACGCCTCATCAACGCCGCGTCACCGTGGCATTGCTGATCGACCAAGTACCGATAGATGTCTTGGCCGAACGGCTCAACACCAACCGCAACGCGCTATATAAGACCCTCCACGACGCGCGTCAAAGACTTCGATCGTCCTTACAAGCCAGCGGACATCTTGACCCAGCATCATCCGGGAGCACCTCATGACATCGAATTCGCGTATCCCCGCCGAAACGATTGACGGGTTACTGCTCGATACCAGCCCATACCTGTCGTGCGATGAGTGCTTTGAGCAGCTCGACACCTACGTGGAGAAGGTCGTCGCAGATCCGAACTACCGCGATGTGGCGATGCAGATCCATCTCGACGGGTGCGGAGCGTGCGCCGAAGAGGCTGCCACCCTGACCGAACTGGTTACGGGTGCTTGACCTTCGACGTCGGTCGTGAGGGTGCGTCCATCAACTCATCGAGGACGTCGGTGACGACGGCCATGCCACCAAGGTGGGATTCGCCTTCGATCGTGCCGAACGTGGCGTTGGGCAGTCGCGCGGCCATGTGAGCACCGTGGCGGTGCGGGATGATGTGGTCGTGCGTGCCGTGCCACCAGTGCACGGGAACCTGCACGTCTTTGGCTTCGAATCCCCAATGACGCGCGAACAGCACGACATCGGACAGCGGCGCACCCACTTGGAAGCGGGTCCCGTTGAGGATGTCGTCGAGGAACATGGCGCGAAACTCCGGGCGGGCGAGCAGTTCCTTATCTCCGCGCGGCTGCACGACGGCGTAGGCGTCGATGATGGGCCCGGCGATCGGGCGAATCACCCGGATGGCCGAAGCCAGGGCAAAGCTCAGCGGAGTTCGCAGCGGTCGAATCACCGGAGCCGCGTACGGTGCGAGGGCGGGCAGTCCTCCGCCGATCGCATCGGGGCCGACCTTGGGGGCCACGCCACCTAATACCCCGACGCCGACCACGCGGTCGGGCAAGCCGACGCCGGCTGCCAGGGCGTAGGGCCCGCCGCCGGAGAGGCCAATGACTCGGACGGTGTCAATGCCGAGGGAGTCGAGCAGGACTTCCAGATCGCCAGTCCAGTCCAGCACGTTGTCGTATAGATGCGGTGTCGACGTACCGATGCCAGGTCGGTCGATGCCGATGATGCGCACGTTGTGCTGTTCGGCGTACAGGCGCGCTTCAACTGGCACCTGCCGCCGGCTACCCGGCGTACCGTGCATCCACACCACCGCGTCGCCGTGTGGCGTGCCGAACTCGGCAAATGACAGGCGACGCCCGTCACGGACTGCGACAGAGCCCTCAAGGCGTGGGCGCTCGATGTTCTTCATGCGTCGATTCTTTCGCATTGCTACCCCGGCCGGTTCACTTTGTGGCCGAAGACCTGAATTTTCGCTCATAGCGGAGGCGGATGGTCTTCCGGATCATGTCGAAATGGTCGGAATCTCGGGGGAACTGTTGCACATTGGGGCCGA
>JBEBVW010000228.1:0-3407 GCA_040392565.1 Aeromicrobium sp.
CGTGTTCCGGGGTCCTTCCGATGGGGCGCCACCTGGTTCTAGGGCTACGTTCAGAGCGCAGGTACACAACTAACTGCGAAGGAGGGTCTCCACGGTTCTGCCAGACGTCGCTCGGCGTTTGGATCGGCTCTCCTCAGGAGAGCGTTCGAGAGAACTGTGTAGGGAGTCAGACCGTGACCTCGCCTGGTCCGCTGCGCTCAGTCCCCGAGGGCCCAGACTCATCTGCGCCAGCCGCCAGCGTCGCCACGCTCGCTCAACTGCTGTCACGCTCGGCGCTCGGAGACGAAGCAGCGTTTGCTGACTTGTACGACGCGACGGCCGCCCGAGTCTTCGGGCTAGTGCTGCGCGTCCTCAGGAGTCACGCCATGGCGGAGGAGGTCACCCAAGAGGTGTATCTGCAGGTGTGGCAGACGGCTGCGCGGTTCGATCCAGCACGAGGCAGCGCGATGTCGTGGCTCATGACGCTGGCGCACCGTCGAGCGGTGGACAGGATTCGATCGACCGAGGCCGATACCCGTCGAGACACCGCCCACCACCAGGACTCTCGCGAAGTCGAGCACGATGTGACCGCGGCTGCTGCCGAAGCGTCTATCGAGGCTGAGCGGGTTCGCACAGCCCTGGAATCGCTGAGTCCGATTCAGCGAACGGTCCTCGAACTCGCCTACTTCGGCGGGCACACCCCTGTGCGTCAGGCTGAGGTGAGACACCACTTCTGAGTTCCTTCCCTCTGCACGGGGCGGAGAAGCGAGACATTTGATGACGATGACGTTGGCCGACACGACTGCGTTCGATGATGGGGTCGTGACCCCAAGAGCTGACCGGCCCAAGCGACGAACGTTCACCGCGGAATACAAGGCGCAGATTGTGGCCGAGTACGACGCTGCTGACCACGGCGAGCGGGGTGTGATCCTGCGCCGGGAAGGCTTGTACTCCTCCCATATCACCGAGTGGCGCAAGGCCGCCCAGGCCGGCGCCGCCGCGGCGCTGGGACCCAAGAGCAAGGACCGCCGCGACAAGGAGATCGAGCAGTTACGTGCTCGTGCGGAGAAGGCCGAGGCCGAGCTGCAGCGGACCAAGGCGGTGTTGGACATCGTGGGAAAAACGCACGCGCTCTTGGAGACGCTCTCCGAGAGCACGGGCACACCGAAGCCGCCGCAGCGGTGATCAACCCCGCGATCGAGGAGATGGCCGAGCACACGAGCGTGAAGCACGCTTGTGAGTTGATGGGTCGTGCCCGCGGGAGCCATTACCGCGCCAAGCAGCCGCGGATGCATGGGCCGGCGCCGAGGCGACCCACGCCGCCCAACGCGCTGACCGAGGCCCAGCAAGCCGAGGTGCTCGGCGTGCTGACCAGCGAACGGTTCTGCGACAAGTCGGTCACGCAGGCCTGGGCCACGCTGCTGGACGAGGGCACCTACCTGTGCTCGATGTCCACGATGCACCGACTGCTGCGCGCTCATGGTGCGGCCGGTGAGCGCCGTCGTCAGGCCACCCATCCGGCGCGGAAGAAGCCGGAACTGCTGGCCACCGGGCCAGGCGAAGTCTGGAGCTGGGACATCACCAAACTCCGCGGTCCTGGCCGCGGGATCTGGTTCCAGCTCTACGTCGTGCTCGACATCTTCTCCCGCTACGTCGTGGCCTGGACCGTCCAGAACGGCGAGGACTCCGAGATCGCCAAGACGATGCTGGAAGAGGCGATGGGCGTGCACGGCATCCCGACGGCTGTGCACGCCGACCGGGGCACCTCGATGACCTCGAAGCCGGTGGCCCAGTTGCTGCTCGACCTCGGCGTCGACAGGTCCCACTCCCGGCCACGGGTGTCGAACGACAACCCATTCAGCGAGGCGGCGTTCAAGACGCTGAAGTACGCGCCGGTCTTCCCCGAGTCCTTCGGGTCGCTGGCCGACGCGAAAGCGTTCTGCGAGGCGTTCTTCACCTACTACAACCACGAGCACCGTCACTCCGGGATCGGCCTGCACACCCCGGCGTCGGTGCATCACGGCACCGCGACCGAGATCCGGACCCAACGCCAGGCCACCCTGGACGCGGCCCACGCCGCTCGCCCCGAGCGGTTCGGCAACCGTCGACCCATCGCCCCCAAGCTGCCCGAGGCAGCCTGGATCAACCAGCCCTCATCGGAGGCCCTCATACAGACCGCGTAACGAGACGTGTCTCAGACCGCTTGACATCTTCCGATACGGCGACAACTCGACGGTATTACATCGGAGCATCGGACGAGGTGATCGTGTCAGCCTTTGCTGCTACGGCCCTCCGGAAGTAGAAGCGGGCTAGCTGTGATGTCCAGGGAGGTTAGTCAGTCGGGTGACCGGTGGCTTGCCTCCGATGGCGGAGTGGGCTCGGTGATGATTGTAGAAGTGGAGCCAGTCGGGCAGCACGTTGTCACGTTGCTGGGTTGTCTCATAGAACCGGGCGTAGGCCCACCCGTCGGCCAGCGTGCGGTGGAAACGCTCGATCTTCCCGTTCGTCTGGGGACGGTACGGCCGCGTGCGCTTGTGGGTGATGCCGAGCTCGGCGCAGGCGTCGCGCCAGGCGTAGGACTTGTAGGCCGAACCGTTGTCGGACAGGACGCGCTCGACGATGACGCCGAGGTCGGCGAACCAGGCCACTGCCCGTTGCAGCACCCCGATCGCAGTGAGGGCTCTTTCGTCGGCGTGGATCTCGGCGTAGGCGATGCGGGAGTGGTCATCGATGACGGTGTGGACGAACGCCTTGCCGAGGCGAGGTTCGTAGAGGTGGTTGCGTTGTCCGGTGCGCTTCGCGGTGGCGACTCGGTTCTTGTCGCCTTGCTGGCGGCCGACGAATCGGTGTCCGCCGCCGTCGGGGATGTTGCCGAACTTGGTGACGTCGACGTGGATCAGCGAACCGGGGTGTGGGTGTTCGTAGCGCCGTAGCGGCTCGCCTGTCACGCGGTCGATGTGGGCGAGGCGGTTGATCCGGCAACGCACCAGCACGGCGTGCACGGTCGAGGCCGCGACGCCGAGCCGGCCGGCGATCTGGACAGGCCCGAGTCGGTGGCGCCACCGCAGCCGCACGATTCGCCGCACGATGGCAGGAGGGGTCTTGGACGGGCTTGAACGTGGTCGCGAAGTCCGGTCCCGCATCCCGGCCGGGCCTTCGGCGCGGTAGCGGTCTGCCCACTTCTTTGCTGTGCGAGGAGCAACCATGAACATCTTGGCCGCGGCGGTGTAGGTCCAGCCGCGTTCGACGACGAGTTGGGCGAGCCGCAAACGGGCGCGCGGGGTCAGGGCAGCGTTAGCGTGGGACACGAGGGCCTCCGGTCGGTGAAGCGGTTCCTAGACAGCTCCACTTCACAACCGGAGGCCTTCGTCTGTCAGACAGGCTCACCGATGCCGGGCGGCACAACCTCCCTGGACATCACAGCTAGC
>JBEBVW010000229.1:0-3395 GCA_040392565.1 Aeromicrobium sp.
CTGCATCGGCGCGCAGATTGACGCCGAACGGCTGATCGGTGCGGCTCTTGACCTCGATTATGGCCTGTTCCAGCTCGGCCAATGTCATGGTTGCCGAGGCCAAAATGCCCAGGCCGCCAGCGTTGGCGGTGCCGGTGACCAGGCTCGGTCCGGCGACCCAGCCCATTCCGGTCTGGACCACCGGGTGGCGGCAACCGACCAGATCGGTCAGGGGTGTCTTCAGCAGCTGGTCGATCATGCGGCACCGTCAACTGGTGGGACCTCGCGGTCGCGCAGGTTCTTCGGGTCCAGCATTTCGCGGATCAGCATCAGTTCGCCTGCGGAGGGTTCGCGAGTGTTGGGAACATCGCCTTCGACGACGATCTCGCATCCGCTGGCCGCACGGATGTCATCGACCGTGACGCCGGGGTGAGTTGATACCAGTCGCAGGGTGCCGCCAGGACCGTTGAAGTCCAGCACGCCCAAGTTGGTGACCAGGCGGCCCAAGTTGTGGAACTTGGTGGCAGCGCCACCAGCGGCTTCAGCGCGAGCGCGTCCGACGCCGGACACGATGTCGACCTGCTCGACAACAACCCGAGGCGAGTGCTTGGGTACCCAGTACGACGTCTTGTTGTTGACCGTATTGCCCGGGCCGCCGCGCACGCCCAGCAACTGACGAGTGGGCTGATCCCACGGGCCGATCGCCGAGATGTTTTGGTTGCCTTGGCGGTCGATCTGCGTCGCGCCCATCATGACGTGGCGCTTGCCGTAGGGAACCGTGGCTTCCAGCACCAGGCGGAACGGCATCCAACCCTCGACCACATCGGCGGTCTGCCCCAGCGGGGGAGTTCCAGCCAGGATGCGGGCTTCACCGTCGGTGAGAACCAGCAGCGGATTCGAGGTGTTCTTCGCCAGGCGTGCGCCCAGGCTCGGAAGCAGACCCATCGGGCTGCCCATGATCTCGCCGTCGTCGGCGAAGCAATCGGCAATCGCGATCGCGCAGTACTCGGCGCGGGTGACGTCACTCATTCGAGAACTCCTTCACGGCAGCCTGGTAGGCAGCCTCATCGCCAGACAGGAAACGCTCGCGGAAGGCGGTCCAAGTCTCGGGGTCTTTGGCCGCAGTCGCGTAGGCCTTCTGGAACTTTTCGTCTCGCTCGTAGGTCGGCGTGCACGTGGTGAAATGAGCGCCATTGGGGGTTTCGACGACGCCAGCGACCATGGTGCGGTTGATCAGCAGGCTCTGGAGCGGGGCATCAACGGTCAGTCCTGCGGTGTCGATAATCTGCTCGGTCGAGACGAACGCTTCGGTGGCGGCCATGCAGAACAGATCGTCGAAGTACGGGTCGGGCCCGAGGTACTGGGCGTTGCCGTACTGATCGGCGCGGTTCATGTGCACGAGCGCGACGTCGAGGTGCAGCGCCGGAACTGCCAAGAACTGCTCGCCATCGGCGTAGGGCGAGGTGACCAGGCGCAAGTCGGGATCGTTGTCCATGACGGCCGAACCGAGGCCGGCGCGCATGGGCAAGAACGGCACGCGCTGGGCGGCCGCACGCAGGCCGGTCTGGAACATTCCTTCATCCCACTCGCGGAAGGTGGCGGCTCGGTCCTGACGTGCGCGACCGAACAGTGGCTCAAGCGGAATTGAATCCAAGGTGGCGAAGGCGTAGGTGAGCTTGCTGACCTTGCCTGCGTCGAGCAGTAGACCAACGTCGGGTCCGCCATAGGACACGATGTGCAGATCCGTCAGATCGCTGCGCAACATCGCGCGCACCAGTGCCATGGGCTTGCGGCGCGAGCCCCATCCACCGATGCCGACCGTCATTCCGCTGCTGATGCGGCCGATGACGTCGTCGATCGACATCTCCTTCGAGGGAGCCCTCATGCTCCGCCCTCCTGTTTCTGATTTGCCTTGTTGGTGCCAGCGAACTCATCGCGGAGTTCATCGCTGGCGCCCATCAGGTTGAGCTCCATCGTGAAGCCCTGTTCGAACCGGTAGCTGTGGTTCACGTCGATGGGATCGATGCCGTTGAGCGCTTCTTTTGCGGCGCGAATGACGCGCGGATCCTTGGCGGCGACTTCGCCGGCGATGCTCAGTGCGAGATCGTCGAGCTCATCGCGGCTGGCGATCGCGTACACCGATCCGTGCTGCACCAAATCCTTCGCTGGAATGGTGCGTGCGGTGAAGTACAGCGTGCGCATCAGGTGCTGTGGGACGAGGCGTGCCATGTGGGTCGCGGCGCCGAGCGCGCCCTGGTTGACCTCAGGGACGCCGAAGTAGGCGTCATCGCTGGCCACGACGATGTCGGAGTTGCCGACCAAGCCGACTCCACCGCCTACGCAGAAGCCGTTGACTGCCGAAATCACCGGAACGGCGCACTCGTAGACGGCCTTGAAGGCGGCGAAGCAGCCCTTGTTGGCGCCGATCAGTGCGTCGAAGCCAGTGGTGTTCTGCATTTCTTTGATGTCGACGCCGGCGTTGAAGCCTTTGCCTTCGGCGCGCAAGATCACCACGCGCGTTGCCGTGTCGGCCGTGGCTTCGTCCATCGCCGCGGCGACGTCGAACCAGCCACTGACCGGCAGTGCATTGACTGGGGGGTGGGCCATCGTGACGACACGGATGCCGTCGGGCCGCAGTTCAGATGTCACGCTCACGGGACCAACCTAACACTTGCTTGGTACGCTGGTCGCATGAGTTTGGCCGTCAACCTTGCTGGCAAGGTCGCCCTAGTGACCGGCGGATCCCGTGGCATCGGCCGTGGGATCACTTCGGTGCTGCTGGAAGCAGGCGCGACAGTTGTTACCTGTGCGCGCTCAGAAGCTCCCGGTTCACCCGTCGAACATGTGCAGTGCGATGTCCGCGATCCTGAGCAAGTCGCCGCGATGATCGAGCAGATTGTGGCGTCACACGGTCGGCTTGATCTGGTGGTGAACAACGCTGGCGGTGCTCCGTTTGCACTCGCTGCCGATTCCAGTCCCCGGCTGGACGACCGGGTCTTGGGCCTCAACCTCAGCGCAGTGCTGACGGTGTCCAAGGCAGCAAACGCTGTCATGCAGCAGCAGGAGTCCGGCGGCTCGATCGTCAACATCTCGTCGGTTTCTGCCATTCGTCCCTCGCCCGGCACGGCAACCTACGGCGCCGCGAAGGCCGGCGGAGATTCGTTGACGCAGTCACTGGCGATCGAATGGGGACCCAAAGTCCGCATCAACAGCATCAACGTTGGGCTGTGCCGCACCGAGCAAACCGACGACCACTACGGCGATGACACCACGGTCGCCGCAGTCGAGGCCACCATCCCGGCCGGCCGGATGGCTGAACCCGAAGAGATCGGCAATGTCGTCGCGTTCCTCGGCAGTGACCTTGCCTCCTATGTTTCTGGCGCCCGTATCGCCTGCCATGGTGGCGGCGAACCCCC
>JBEBVW010000230.1:0-3373 GCA_040392565.1 Aeromicrobium sp.
TTGCTGTCGAATAATCGGAAGTTTCTTCTTAACTCATTCCGCTTTCGGCTTGTGTTGATAGGAAAGAATACGTACAGTCTTTCCCATGAGCGGATCAACTACCGGCCCAGCACTTCGGGCCCTTCGAGAGCAGTCGGGCCTCACTGCCCGAGAAGTGGCGGCGCGCGCAGGGGTCTCCGAGTCCTACCTGTCGCGCGTCGAGAACGGCAAGGTCATCGCGGAGCCCGCATGGATCGGCAACGTTGCCTCCGCGATCGCTGCGGCGATCGTCCAGGCGGCGACCGCGCCCAAGGTCAAGGCGGTCGCCTGATGGATCGCAAAGGGCCAGTGCTGAACACCAAGCAGGCAGCGGAGTACGTCGGCTACAAGCCGCAGACCCTCCGCCGGTTGAAGTGCGAGGGCAACGGCCCGAAAGCCTTCAAACAAGGCCGCTTGAACGTGTACTACCCGGCCGATCTTGACGCGTGGCTCAAGTCGCGCCTCGTCGCTGCCTGACCAAAGAAATGAACCGCCGCCCGGTGCAACGGACGGCGGCCCAACATGAAAGGAGCACCACGATGCTCAAGCTCATCGTATCCGCAGATGTCCCGAAGCCCGTTGAGGCTCGGATTCACGTCACGACCCGGCCCGCCCCGGGAGTCTCGTCGCAGGCGGGTCTCGCTGCTCTCCGTCGCGGGGCGTTCCTCGCAGGGCTGGGGCGTGCCTGATGGACGCGCAGGACCTCGCACTGGACGCGGATGTGCGTCCGGTGTCAGCGCGCACCGCCGCTGACCGGTTCCCCCCTGTCCTCGACAACCCTGCCCTGCCGAACACGCGCAGCTCGCTCGGGAAGTTCGCCGACTTGGTCCTGGGGAAGCGCGCATGACCGCCGGGGACGTCACCCGCCGTTCGCTCGTGCGCGGCGCGGCCTGGTCTCTCCCGGTCATCGCCCTCGCCGTCGCCACTCCGCTCACTGCGGCATCCGAGCCCGTTCCGACTACGGCACCGGTGAGGGACCGCCTGACGTTCAACACGCATCGCGCATGGGATGAGAACCCGGGCGGGTACAAGCCGAAGATCGGTGTCGACATCGCGGTCATGGACAAGACCGGCCCCGATGCGATCGGCCCTGTCGTGCTGCTCGCCGTACTGGTCGACGCCGCGGGGGCGACGCATCCGGCGCAGTCGACGACGAAGATCATCGATCGCGGGTGGGGCGCGACCCCGACGTGGCGCATCTGGTTCGCCGGGGAGATCGCGCGCGGCGAGTTCACGGTGACGCTCACGGCGACCGCCGTCGGCGTGGAGACGGTCGTTCAGGTCGAGCACGAACGGACGGTGCTGCGATGAGCCGCGGCGGCGTCACGGCGGAGGCAGAGGTAGTCGACGAGCTCCCCGACTACATGGGCGACCGGAAGCAGTCTCTCGAGTCCCGCGTCCCGCTCGATCCGCAGCAGTTCGAGGGTGCGTTCATCGAGACCGTCTGCCCCCTGTGCGACAAGCAGGTCGCGGCGTTCGTGATCGATGGCCCGGATCCCGTCTTCGTCGACCTGCAGTGTCCACGCGATCCCTGTGGGCACGAGTTCACAGAGCGGATCGCCTGATGGTCCTCCTCCGCTGGGTCGCGATCCTCTGGCTGCTCATCTGCCTCGGGGGCGTCCCCTTCGCCCCGTTCGGCTGGCCCTCGACGGTCCTGCTGCTCGCGATCGTCTCTCTCGTCTTCTTCATCTGCTGGACCTTCGGCGCATTCGCCCGGTCCGACCCCAACTCTCGAAAGGCACCTCACCATGACTAAGCGCTTCTCCGTCACCGACTACAAGGGCGTCCACCAGATCGACCTCGCCCCCACAGGGAGCCTGGTCGTCATCGCAGGAGGGAACGGCGCCGGCAAGTCGTCGTTCATCGACGCGATCACGGAACTGTTCGACCCGAAGGGTGCCAAGCTCACCCCGAAGCCGATCCGCGAGGGCGCAGAGGAGGCCCGCGCCGAGTACGTCGACGAGGAACTGCAGCTGCGGATCCGCCGCGTATGGAAGCAGAACGGCACCGCGGGCACGCTGACCGTCGAGGCCCTGGATGGGGCGAAGTACTCGAAGCCATCGGACGTCGTCGCAAAGCTGCTCGGCGGGGCGATCTTCGACCCGGTCGCGTTCCTGAACCTGCCGGAGAAGGCACAGCGTGAGGCGCTTCTCGCGAAGGTCGATCTCCCGTTCGACATCGACGAGCTCGCCCGTCAGAAGAAGGGCGCGGAGGACCGCCGCCTGGAGGCTGGCCGCGAGGTGAAGCGACTGCAGGGCGCGCTCGATTCGCTCCCGAAGCCCGCCGATGACGCACCTGCTGAGGAGGTTTCGTCGGCGGCGATCCTCGCTGAGATCGAGGAAGCGCAGCGCATCGACCGTGAGTGGCATGCAGCATCCGCGGACTACGACGCCGCCGCCGCGCGGTTCGACGAGATCGAGAAGCAGATCGAGGAGCTCCAGCGCGTCCAAGGCGAAGTCCTCGCACGTCAGGGCCTCGCCGCCGAGAAGCTGAACAGCCTCCCGCCGCAGGTCGTCATCGAGCCTCTGCAGGAGCGGCTGCGCGGCCTCGACGCGATCAACCAGGCCGTCCGTGACCGGAAGGCGTACGAGCGCACCGCGGCGGATCTCGCGCAGGTTGTGGACCTGCACGAGGGGACGCAGGAGACGCTCGACAAGATCGAGCAGACGAAGCGCGACGGGCTCGCGAAGGCAGAGTTCCCGGTCTCTGGCCTCTCGGTCGACGAGGACGGCGTCACGTTCGACGGTGTCCCGTTCGGTCAGGTGAACTCGGCGCACCGGATGCGTGTCGCGTTCGCGGTCGCCACGTCGGGCGACCCGCAGCTCCGCCTCGTCATCGTCCGCAACGGCGACCTCCTCGACAGCGACTCCCTCGCCGCGCTGCGCGACATCGCCGACGAGCGCGCGTTCACCGCACTCGTCGAGCGCGACCGCGACGAGTCCCGCCAGATCGGGTTCACCGTCCGCGACGGAGCCCTCTCGGACGAGGCAGGCGTCTGATGGGCGAGCGCAAGCAGCCGAATCGGCGGCGCTGCACGGAGGTCGGATGCAATCCGATCCTGCAGGGCGACGCAGCGGCAGAAGCTCACACGGCAGAGACCGGCCACCGCACAGCGAAGTGGCCGACTCGATCCGCTGAGGGTCGCCGCAAGGCCCGCGCCCGCAACCGCACTGGCTACTACGACAAGTACAACGTCGGCGAGAAGTCTGCATCTGCGCGCGGCATCGTCTCGATCGGATCGGCGAGCAGTGGGCCGCTCTGCGAGGGCGAAGACAGTTCGGACTACTGGGGCGACAGCACGGGCGGTGCAGCATGAGCGCCCTCGCTGTCCTTGATCGGACGCTCGCGGACTCGA
>JBEBVW010000231.1:0-3340 GCA_040392565.1 Aeromicrobium sp.
CGCATGGTGCGTTCTGGCCGAGCGTTACAAGCCGCGCCTCGGGTTGAACAAGCATTGGCCGATGGTCAAGTCTCGCAGCGCCAAGCCGACATCATCGCCAAAGCATCGGCAGACGTGCCGCACGAGCATCGCGACCAGGTCGAGCAGACACTGATTGCCGATTCAGCCAGATTGACCGCCAAAGACCTTGAACGTCGAGCGCTTCGCGCCTCAGATATTTTCAAACCAACGCGCGAGGCCGACGCCGACGAGAACGCCAAACTTGAAGACCGCGAACGCCGCGCCTACGCCAATGCGTCATTCCGTATGTGGGACAACCACAACGGCACACACTCCGGCGACTTCACGATTCCCGAAGCCCAAGCCGACATACTGCGCTCCACCCTGCAAGCCCTCAGCGCGCCACGCCGCAACCACGGCGACGACACCGTCCCCACCGAAACACCCACCGTCACCCGCATGGGCCAAGCGTTTGCCACATTGGCCGAGAAAGCCACACCCGAAACAATCTTCGACGGCGGGCCTACCCTGCTGGTCACCACCCAATACCAGTCTCTCGACGAGGCCTTGATTCCCTCCACACTCGAAACAGGCACCCGACTTTCCGCAGGCGAAACTCGCCGGCTCGCCTGCCAGTCCAAACTGCTCCCCGGCGTCATGAACGGCGCCTCGGTGCTACTCGACTACGGCCGCAGCCGCCGACTATTCAGCTCCGCACAAAAGACAGCCATTGCGCAACGAGACAACGGCTGCGCATTCCCCGGATGCGACCGCCCACCCCAATGGTGCGAAGTCCACCACTGGAAACGAGCCTGGGCCGCAGGCGGAACCACCAACCTCAACGACGGCGTCCTGCTCTGCTGCCACCACCACCACGTGGTTCACGACCAACACTGGAGACTACGACTCAGCAACGACGGCTACATCGAGTTCCAGTCGCCCGGTAGCACCGGATGGCAACGCAACCACCGATTCCGGCCGTAGCGATCAACTCGGTCGCCGACCTCACGCAGTCGTGACGAAACTATGCCTCGGCATTCGCAGTGCTCGGTGGAATTGCCATGCTCGGAGCTGTTTTCTTGGCAGCCGAGCTGGGGATCACCAGCGCCAATAGTGCGCCGCCCAGCGCGGCTGCGGCGCCGACGATGAAGCAGAGCTCGAAGGCCCGCTGGCTCGGGATGACACCGTCACCGAACTGAATGGTCTGGCTGGTCATGATGGCGGCCATCACCGCACCAGCAATCGTGGTGCCGACCGAACGCATCAGGCCGTTAACGCCCACGCTCGACCCGGCTTCTGACTCAGGCACGTTGTCCAAGATCAGAGTCGGCATCGCGGCGTAGCCGATGCCCACGCCGGCTGAAGCAATGAGCGAGGCGATCATCAACTGCCACGGGGCGTCCATCAGGCCGAGCGCCGCGATGTAGCCGACGGTGATGACCAGAGCGCCGGTCGTCAGCGTGATTCGAGCACCGACCGAATTGATCAAACCGCTCGAGACTGGAGCAAACAACATCATCATCAGTCCGCCCGGAGCCATCCACAGACCAGCCTGCAGGATCGTCTGGTCCAAACCGAAGCCCGTCGCTTCGGGCATCTCTAGCAACTGTGGAACAACGATGGATTGCGCCATCATGCCGAATCCGATCAGCAGCGCCGAAAGATTGGTGAACAGCACCGGCTTCGACGCGGTGGTGCGCAGATCGACCAGTGGATCTTTGTGGCGCAGCTGGTGGACTCCCCACACGAGCAACACGAGCACTCCAGCGACGATCGATCCGATGGTCTCTGCGCTGGACCATCCCCACACCGATCCCTTGCTGACGCCGATCAGCACGGCGCTCAGGCCGATGGCCAGCCCGATCGCGCCCACCACGTCAATGCGGCCGGGGTGACGATCCGGCACATTCGGCACGACAAGTGCGGTCACGAGCGCGACCGCGCCAGCGAGTCCGGCCGAAAGCCAGAAAAGCCCATGCCAGGAGTAGTACTCAGCGATCCAGGCAGACAGCGGAAGGCCGATTGCGCCTCCAACACCAAGCGTCGCGCTCACTGCTGCAACCGCTCCGGCTGCGCGCTCTCGCGGAGCGATTTCGCGCACCATGCTGATTGCCACAGGGACGTAGCCCATCGCGACGCCCTGCAGCACGCGACCAACCAAGAACGGTGCGACCGTGCTGGCCAAAGCTGCGACCAATGAGCCCAGCATCAAAATAATCGCCGATGCGACCAGGACTCGCTTCTTGCCATATAGATCGGCAAGTCGGCCGCTGACGGGCATCGTGACTGCCGCTGCCAGCAAGGTGGCCGTCACCGCCCACGACGCAGTCGCGGCGTCGGTGTGGAGCAGTTCGGGGAGTTCTGCCTGGATCGGAATGACGAGCGTCTGCATCAGCGCACAGCTCAGGCTGCCGAAGCAGAGGACACCCACAATCAACATCGGCGAAGCCTTGGTGATTGCGGTCGGGGTCGAACTCACAGAGCGTTCCTCATCGTTCGGAGCGGATCAAATATGTAACCTACATATCGACTTGTGTACGCTACACATTCATCTGCCCCCTGCCTACCTGACGCGAGCATGACACCCATCACAGAACCGCCCGAAGCGACTGCAGCCTTCGCCGCCGCCCGCGCGATCACGGCGCTTGACCGCGGTCGACGCACCGCGGAAGCCGCTGCGTCGCTTGGACTTTCCCAGCAGCGACTGATGTGGCTTTTCCGTGACGGCACGCCGCGCACGCTCAAGGAGATCGCCGAATCACTCGCGCTTGAACAGTCGACCGTCAATCGCCAGGCCAACGCTGCGATAGATGCGGGGATCTTGCGCCGCTTCCATGCGCCCGGCCAAACCGCCCACCTGCTGGAGGCCACCGAAGAAGGAGCCGCGCGATTCACCGAGGACCTCACTACTGGGCTCCAGCAGGTGCAGTCAGCCCTGGAAGCAGTGCCAGCTGACCGTCGCGACGACTTTGTCGCCGACCTCGTGGCTTTCGCCCGCGCCTACGACTCAACCCCGGCGGTTGAGGCGTGACCCCGCCCGAGCCTCGAAACCATCGGTCGGCTTGATCTCGAGGCTCGCAAGCTCGCACCTCGATCACCGGTGGTTGGGCACCTCGATCACCGGCCCGCCCTCGGTGGTTGAGGTGCCCGAGGAACGAGGGCCTCGAAACCATCGAACGTCTCATCTGATCTCGAGGCTCGTTCCTCGCACCTCGATCACCAGTGGGCTGGGCGCACGTCGGTCACCCAACCCCGGTGGTTGAGGTGTGAGGCCGGCCGCGGCCGAGCCTCGAAACCAGCGTCAGGGTGCTGGTGCCAAGTGATCTCGAGGCTCGCAAGC
>JBEBVW010000232.1:0-3320 GCA_040392565.1 Aeromicrobium sp.
GGAAGTGACGGTTTACCACGTTCACGTGGTAAACCGACGAGGGTTGCTGGGGTCATCGGAAGACTCCGTATCCCTGGGCGCCCTGGACGGGCACGGTGTGGATGGTGGACAGGCAGATGCCGAGGATGCTGCGGGTATCGCGCGGATCGATGACGCCGTCGTCGTAGATCATCCCGGAGGTGAAGTACGCCAATGACTGTTCTTCGATCTGGGCTTCCACAAAGGCACGCATCTGGGCGTCAGCTTCTTCGTCGAACGGCAGCCCCTTGGCTTCGGCAGCACCGCGCGACACGATCGAGATGACGCCCGCCAACTGTGCGGGTCCCATGACTGCAGACTTGGCGTTCGGCCAGCTGAACATGAAGCGCGGATCGTACGCGCGGCCGCTCATGCCGTAGTGGCCCGCACCGTAGGACGCGCCCATCACGATCGAGATGTGCGGCACCTTGGAGTTGGAGACCGCATTGATCATCTGCGCGCCGTGGCGAATGATGCCGCCCTGCTCATACTCGGCGCCGACCATGTAGCCGGTCGTGTTGTGCAAGAACAGCAGCGGCGTATCGATCTGATTGGCCAACTGAATGAACTGGGTGGCCTTCTGCGCCTCTTCGCTGAACAACACCCCTTGGGCATTGGCCAAGATGCCGACCGGATAGCCGTGCACGCGAGCGAAGCCCGTCACCAAGCTGCTGCCGTAAAGCGGCTTGAACTCGTCGAACTCGCTACCGTCGACGATGCGAGCGATGACTTCCTTCGGATCGAACGGGATCTTCAGATCCGTCGGGATGATGCCGAGCAGTTCCTCGCTGTCGTAGAGCGGTTCGGGATAGTTCTCCGCCGGAGCAGCACCCTTCTTGCGCCAATTCAAGTTCTTGATAATCGATCGGCCGATGCGGATGGCGTCGAGTTCATCGGCGGCCAAGTAGTCGGCGAGACCCGAGGTGCGGGCGTGCATTTCTGCGCCACCCAAGGTCTCGTCGTCAGACTCTTCACCGGTGGCCATTTTGACCAAAGGCGGGCCGCCGAGGAACACCTTCGCAGCGTCCTTGACCATCACGACGTAGTCGCTCATGCCGGGGACGTAGGCGCCACCGGCCGTCGAATTGCCGAACACCAGCGCCACCGTGGGCGTGCGCGCCGCGCTGGCCTGAGTCAGATTGCGGAACGTCGCGCCGCCGGGCACGAAGATGTCCTTCTGCGTCGGCAAATCGGCACCACCGGACTCGACCAGGTTGATCGTCGGCAGGCCATTCTCGGCCGCAATCTGAGCAGCCCGGAAGCTCTTCTTGAGCGTACTGGGATTCGACGTGCCGCCCTTCACGGTCGGCTCATTGGCGACGATGAGGCATTCGACGCCCTCAACGACGCCGAGGCCGACCACCACTGATCCGCCGACCGGGAAGTCGGTGCCCCAAGCGGCCAAAGTGCACAGTTCGAGAAATGGTGCATCCGGGTCGAGCAACAATTCGATGCGCTCACGGGCTGTCAGCTTGCCGCGCGCGTGATGGCGCTCCACGTACTTCTCGCCGGCGTTGATCGCCTTGGCCTGCTGTACTCCCAGGTCAGCAATGCGTTCCAGCATCGCCTCCCGGTTCGACACATACGTCGCACTCGACGTGTCGACCGTCGTCTTCATGGTGTGCCTCTCAATAGCCCAGCAGCTTGGCTGCCAGGTCCTTCATGACTTCGGTTGCACCGCCGCCGATGCCGAGGATGCGGGCATCGCGGTAGTGGCGGTCGATTTCGCTTTCACGCATGTACCCCATGCCGCCGAAGATCTGGACGGCCTCATGTACGACGTATTCGACGCAGGCGACCGACTGGTTCTTGGCCACCACGGCGTCGAGGATCAGAGACGGATCGGTCTTCGGCGTATCCAGCGACCGCTCAACCGCGCGCCGCGTCAGTTCGCGTGCCGCGGCAATACGCGAGTGCATCTCCACCAACTTGTGGCGGATGACCTGGCGGGTGATGAGCGGTTTGCCGAACGTGTCGCGTTCGCGGGCGTACGCGACAGCCAGATCCAACGCGCGCTGCGCCGTTCCGTACGACTGCACGGCGAGGCCGAGGCGTTCGCCGACGAACTGCTGCATCACGAGGTAGAAGCCACCGTTCTCTTCGCCCACCAGATGCGACGCTGGCACCCGCACGTCGTCGAAGGCGAGTTCAGCGGTGTCCGAGCAGTGCCAGCCCATTTTGCGCAGGCTCTTGCTCACGGTGAATCCCGGCGAATCTTTGTCGATGACCAGCAGCGAAATTCCGGCGTGGCCGTCTTCCCCAGTACGCACGGCCGTCGTGACGAAGTCGGCGCGCACCCCGGAGGTGATGAACGTCTTCGATCCGTTGACGACGTACTCATCGCCGTCACGGACAGCACGAGTGCGCAGATTTGCGACATCAGATCCGCCGCCGGGCTCGGTAATTCCGAGCGATCCGATCTTCTGTCCCGCCAAGGTGGGGCGCACGTAGCGATCGATCAGATCGGTATTGCCCGAGTCGATGATGTGCGGCACCGAGATGCTGTGCGTGTAAAGGCTGGCCTGCAGCCCGGTGGAACCGCCGGCCGCAAGAATCGCCTCGGTCACGATGCATGCGTCGACCACATCGCCGCCGTCGCCGCCGACGGCTTCGTCGTAGCCGACCGCCAAGAAACCGGCCTTCGCTGTGGTGGCGTGCAGTTCGCGCGGAAGTTGGCCGTCGTCTTCCCACTGCGCCATATTCGGCGCGAACTCGGCGCGGGTGAAGTCCTCGACGGCGGTCCGAAGCGCTGTGCGTTCGGGGGTTGTCCAGATGCTCATCGCTGCACCAGCTCCTGCGGGATGTCGACGAAGCGAGCACGCAGCCATTCGCCGAGGGCCTTGGCCTGCGGATCGAAGCGCGTCGACGAGGCAACGCCTTCGCCCAGCAGTCCGTGGATCACGATGTTGACGCCGCCCAGATTCGGCAGTGGGTGGATGTCGATGTCGAGAGCGGCTGCTTCCGGCAGGAGCGCACGTACGGTCGCGTCATCCAACAGCCCGATCAACCAGTCGACGGCCGCCGCACGATCCGGATGCCCCGCCGGGATCCACACCCCGACGTTCGCATTCCCGCCCTTATCGCCCGAGCGAGCAAACGCAATCTCTCCCAAAGCAGCATTCGCCGTTGATTGAGGTGCGCCCCCACCCGGTGATTGAGGTGCGCCTCCACCCGGTGATTGAGGTGCGCGAGGAACGAGCGCCTCGAAATCACCGGAGGAGAAGGCTGAGGGCGGGTCGATCGTTTGGGTCGTGCCGTCGGCGTGGTGGACCACGTGGGGGACTTCAGATTGCGGGACGTAG
>JBEBVW010000233.1:0-3281 GCA_040392565.1 Aeromicrobium sp.
CGCTGACGATCTCTTGCAGTTTCTCGCCGATCGCTCGTTCGATGTCAGGCATCCCCGCGATGGTGTCGGCGCAGGCCTTGGCTTCAGCCTCGGCTTTCTTGCCCCCGGTCTTCTTTGACGCAGTCTTCAACTCAGCAGCGCGGGCCTTCATCGCCTCGCGCTCTTCTGCGCTGAAGCCTTCGTACTTGGCGTTGTCAGCCATCGTTGTCCTCCTGGTTATCTCGGTGAAACCAGACTAGATAGCCGTCAGCGTCCAGGGCTTCTCCATTCCTGATCGATATTGGCGCGCTGGTTTCGAGGCTCGTTCCTCGCACCTCAACCAGCGGACTCGCTGATCGAGGTGCGAGCTTGCGAGCCTCGAGATTGCGACGTGTCGTGGCCTGGTTTCGAGGCGCTCGTTCCTCGCGCACCTCAACCGCCAGAAGCTGGACGTCAGGAGTGGTCGACGATGACTTGGAGGATCTTCTTGGTGACTTCGGTGATTTCCTCAGGTGTCTTACCGGAGGCGTCGAGGACGTTGGCGCGAACGATGGTGTCGCCGATCTTCACCAGTCCGATGGCATTGGGGAGCACTCCGTCGGTGGTCGTATCGGTCACGGTGATCGCGTCGTCGCCAATCCCGGGGGCGGCGGCGGGAGTGCCGTTCATGGGGCCGACCTGCGTCGAACCGATCTTGGCCTTGGCTCCATCCCAACCCTCGGCGAAATCGTCGGTCGTGAACTGTTCGATGTTGACCGACGGTAGGCGCGGATCATCGAGTTGGTAGGTGCACGACGTCGATGCCGGCGGAACTTCGGAGGTCGCGGTTCCTTCGCCAAGAGCGGGAGCCATATCGGCTGCCGGAATCGCAGAGCAATCAGCGAAGTTCTTTGCTGCAGCAGCGGGCGCATCGGCTGGTGCGGACGCCGTCTTGTCCGGACCGCTTTCGTTCGTTGGTTCCTTATCACCGCAGGCGGCCATGAGGAAGAGAGCAGAACCAATCAGGGCAGTTGCGAGGGCGCGACGTAATGACATGATCGAAAAATAGGGCTCTCGGCCTCCTCAGCAACATAGGGTTTACGCGTAATGTTGGCCGTTTGTGCTGGTCGTGGCGACGATTGCTGCGGGTCGGACGTCCCGGTGGCCGACGAACGCACCAATCACAGGCCCGATAGTTTGGACGCATGGTTCTAGCTACGTCTCGCGACGGCAACGTCTCCATCCTGACCCTCGGCCGTCCCGATTTCCGCAATGCGCTGAACACCGAGTTGTGCCGTGCGATCCATGCTGGCGTCGACGCTGAGATCGCCGCCGGGGCTCGGGTCATTGTGATCACTGGTGAAGGCACCGCGTTCTGCTCCGGAGCCGATCTCAACGGCGTCTACGGCGACGAGTTCCTTGAAGCGCTTTACGGCATGCTGCAGCACCTGACGAAAGTTCCCGTGCCGGTTATCGCAGCGGTCAATGGTGCAGCCATCGGAGCGGGCACTCAGTTGGCGATGGCCTGCGATCTTCGTGTGGCCGACGAGCGCGCCAAGTTCGGCGTTCCGACGGTGCGCAACGGCATGGCGGTCGATGCCTGGACAATTCGCACCCTTGACCACTTAGCTGGTTCAGCCGCTGCCCGACGCATGTTGATCGCTGGCGAACTGATTTCGCGGGATGAAGCTGTCGCCTGCGGCATGGTGGAACGAACCGGCGACCTGGCTGCGGCAATCGAGTGGGCGCACGAGATCGCGACGCTCGCTCCGCTCTCGATCGCCCACAACAAGTTGGGGCTGAACGGTGGCGATGACTCGGCGATTATCGAGAGCTTCGGTCGGGTGTGGGCCAGCGAGGACGTCCGAGAAGCCGCGACCGCTCGTACCGAGAAGCGTTCGCCGAACTTCCAGGGACGCTGACATGGCTGAGCGCCGCCCGAGTCTGGCTTATCGATCTCTCGACGCCCAAGTTGTTGCGGGCCGCGGCGAGCAGGCCGCGCTGATCGACAGCCGTGGACCAGTCACCTATGCCGAATTGCTGCACGACTCGGCCGTTATTGCCGGCGCGCTCACCCACTTGGGTGTTCGCGAAGGCGATCAGGTCGCTGTTGAAGTTCCACGCGGACGTCATCAGGTGATCAGCGTGTTGGCACTGGCCCGCTTGGGAGCGCTTCCTCACGGGGTAGCTACGACCCGACTCGTCGGTTCGCCGCCGGCATTCGTTCGAGGCACCGAAGAGCCCGTTCCATGGGAAGTGTTGATCCAGGCAGGACGCACCGATCCCGCCATGGCGCGCCCATCAGATACCGATGCATATGAGGCCAAGTTGGTGAGTGCCTACGAGGACATCTTTGCCACGCTCACGGCCGGCGGCACGATCGACTGATCGACTACCGCCATCCGAGCCCAGGGGCCACGTGGGTCAGGATGCTTTCGATGACGTGTGCGTTGTAGTCGACGCCCAGTTGATTGGGAACTGTCAATAGGAGCGTGTCGGCTGCGGCGATTGCTTCGTCTTCACGCAACTGCTCGATGAGCTGGTCGGGCTCGGCAGCGAAGGAGCGGCCGAAGATCGCTTGGAAGTTGTCGATCTGGCCCACTTGATCACGCGATGCGCTGTCGAGACCGAAGTATGCGCGATCCATGTCGTTGACCAGCGCAAAGATGCTGCGACTGACGGATACGCGCGGCTCGCGGTCGTGACCGGCTTCCTTCCACGCTTCACGGAATACGTCGATCTGTTTGCGCTGCTGAACGTGGAACGGCTCGCCGGTCTCGTCAACCTTGAGGGTTGAACTCATGAGGTGCATGCCCTGTTCGGCTGTCCATCGAGCGGTGGCATCGGAGGCAGCACCCCACCAAATGCGGTCGCGCAGACCGGCCGAGTGCGGCTCGATACGCAATAGGCCTGGGGGATTGGGGAACATCGGTCGCGGGCTGGGCTCGGCGAATCCTTCGCCCTCAATGACTTTCAAGAACACGTCGGTGTGTTGCCGGGCCATGTCGGCGCCCATGGGGTCGTCCTCAGCGGGCTGGTGCCCGAAATAACGGAAGCCATCGACGACCTGCTCTGGTGATCCGCGACTAATGCCCAATTGGAGGCGACCGCCAGCAATCAGGTCAGCAGCACCAGCGTCCTCTGCCATATACAGCGGATTCTCATAACGCATATCGATGACGCCGGTGCCGAGTTCAATGCGCGACGTCTTTGCGCCAGCAGCAGCAAGCAGCGGGAACGGCGATGCGAGTTGGCGAGCGAAGTGGTGCACCCGGAAATAGGCGCCGTCCGCGCCGAGTTCTTCAGCTGCGACCGCAAGGTCG
>JBEBVW010000234.1:0-3176 GCA_040392565.1 Aeromicrobium sp.
GTCGGTTGGCCACGATGCTGTCTGAGCGCCGTTTGAATTCGTCCAGATCGCGGAGCACTTCCGAGCCGAAGAAGTCGTCCTCTTCGAGGACCGGCTCGTAGACCAGCACTTCGACGCCCTTGGCCTTGAGCCGCTTCATGACGCCCTGGATCGACGACGCCCGGAAGTTATCGGATCCGGACTTCATGACAAGTCGGTAAATGCCGACAGTCTTCGGTTCGCGCTTCAGGATGTCGAATGCGATGAAATCTTTGCGCGTCGTGTTCGCTTCCACGATTGCGCTGATCAGGTTCTGCGGCACATCTTGGTAGTTGGCGCGCAGCTGCTTGGTGTCCTTGGGCAGGCAATAGCCGCCATATCCGAAGGATGGATTGTTGTAGTGCGAACCGATACGCGGGTCTAGGCCGACGCCTTCAATAACCTGGCTGGCATCGAGACCGTGGACGGCGGCGTAGGTGTCGAGCTCGTTGAAATAGGCGACCCGAAGCGCCAAGTAAGTATTGGCGAACAGCTTGATTGCTTCGGCCTCGGTGGAGTCAGTCAAGAGCACCGGGATCTCGGTGTCGACGGCACCCTCGGCGAGTAGATCGGCGAACTGTTGGCCCTGCTGGGTGCGGGAGCCAACGACGATGCGCGAAGGGTGCAGGTTGTCATACAGCGCCCGACCTTCACGCAGGAATTCCGGCGAGAACATGATGGTTGAGCCGGGGTATTCGCTGCTCATCCGCTGGGTGAAGCCGACCGGCACCGTCGATTTAATGACCACGACGGCGCGTGGGTTGACGGCCAACGCATCGGCGATGACTGATTCCACGCTGCTGGTGTCGAAGAAGTTCGTGCTTTCGTCGTAATTGGTAGGCGTGGCGACGACGACAAACTCAGCATCTGTCAGTGCGGCCGCCGCATCAGTGGTTGCCGTGAGGCTCAGCTCGCGAGTTGCCAGGTACTCCTCAAGCTCGGCGTCCTCGATGGGCGAAATCCGTTGATTGACTTGGGCCACCTTGGCGTCATCAATGTCGATCGCGACCACATCGTGGTGCTGCGCCAGCAGAACTGCATTAGATAAGCCGACGTATCCGGTGCCAGCAACAGCGATCTTCACGGGTACAGCCTACGGGCACAGTGAGCCCGATTTTCATTCCTCCGCAACAACCAGATAGACTCCTGTGGTCCCTTCGGGGCAAGCGCCCGTAGCTCAGCTGGATAGAGCGTCTGACTACGGATCAGAAGGTCTGGGGTTCGAATCCCTACGGGCGCGCAGGGTGAACCCCGGTCGACCACACGGTCGGCCGGGGTTCTGTCAAAAGGTGGACTGTGGCACAAGCGCGTATTGGCTGGATGGACCTCATGCGCGGCACGGCTATCGCGCTGGTCATCGCCAATCACGCTGTCCTTTATGGCCAGCAGTTCAGTCATGACGTGCCTGAGTGGATGCGCGTTGCCAACGACATCGTGACGCCATTCCGTATGCCCGTCATGGTCTTTCTCTCCGGCTTGCTGGTGTCTGGGTCGCTGTCGCGAAAGAGTGCCCGCGAGTATCTGGTGGGCAAGTTCCGCTTTGTTGTGTGGCCGTTCCTCGTGTGGACCGCCGTCTCGGCGGTGTGGGTCTTCGTGATCATTGAACTGCGCGGGGAGAACGAACATCGCTATACGCCGCTGTGGTTCCTGCAGTACCTCGCGATCTACTACGTCATCGCTCTCGTCACGCGGCGCATCAATCCGCTGATCGTGGCCGGAGTGGCCTTTGTGGTCACGCTGGCGATCGATCCTGGCGATGAAATGCGCTTCGCCACGCTTCTCGTCTGCTTCATGGCCGGCGTGTGGTTCTCCAAGTACCCCGACCGCTTTGAGAAGTTGGTTCGACGCCGCGAAGTCGTGATCGCCGCGGTCGTGCTTTTGGTTCTGGTCGTCGTCATCGCGGTGACCTGGTTCAACCTGCGCGAACACCTTCGGTATCAGCCAGCGTCGCTGCCGTTCGTCGCTGCTTCCATCATCATTTGGGCTCGGTTGGCGATGGCGTGGGCGGACCATCGACTTGCCCAGCCGCTTCGCTACGTCGGTCAGATGTCGTTGGTCTACTACGTCGTCCACGGGTACCCGCTGCTAATCGGCGCGGCCGTGGGATATCGACTCTTTGACAACGGCGAAGCCACAGTGGTGTGCGCGGCCGCAGCTGGTTTTACCGCCGGAGCGATTGCGTCTTGGCTGTATCGCCGATCAGGAATCGTACGAGCGCTGTTCGAAATGCCGGGTGGACAACCGAAAGTAGCTACCCGAGTGTGAGATTCGGCCCAGTTGGTGTGATGTTTTCCACCTTCTGCATGAAGAATCTTTCAAGTCCGGTACGGTCAGGAGACTGTGGCGAATCAGCGCCCCCCAAGGAGGACGAACATCCATGGCAGATGTGCAGGCAGCACTCGATGCAGCAGGACTGACGAACCAGCACGTTCGTGAGTACGTGGAGCACTGGGCCGGTATTACCGGCGCCGACCGCGTAGAGGTCGTATCCGCGGCCGACGACGCTCGATTGGTGGCTGAATCGTTGGAAGCTGGCGAACTGCTTCCTGCCGGCGAGGGTCTGTACTACTCGCGTTCGTACTTTAAGGACACCGCACGCGCCGAGGAGCGCACCATCGTTGCCACCAGCGATGAGCGCGACAAGGGCATCTACAACAACTGGAAGCCCGCTGCCGAGATGAAGCCGAAGCTCGTTGAGCTGATGACCGGCGCCTCGCAGGGCAAGACGATGTACGTGATCCCTTATCTGATGTCGCCGAAGGGGTCGCCGGTTGAGCAGTTCGCCGCCGGCGTTGAACTGACCGACAACCGCAACGTCGTGCTGCAGATGATCCGTATGGCACGCGTGGGCGTGGAGTACGTCAACGATTTGGGCGATTCGTTCGTCAAGGCCGTCCACGTGACCGGCGATCTGGAGAACCTCGGCCAAGGCACCCCGGACGACAAGCGTTACTTCGTGACCGTCGCCGACGAGCGCACCATCTTGCACTTCGGTTCCTCCTACGGAGGAAATGCGCTGCTGGGCAAGATCGCCCACGGCTTGCGCCAGGGCTCGTACGACGGTTGGAAGAACGGCTTCCTGGTCGAGCAGTTCATGCTGCTTGGCATCACCGACAAGGTGACCGGCGAGAAGTACAACATCTGCGGCGGCTTCCCGT
>JBEBVW010000235.1:0-3153 GCA_040392565.1 Aeromicrobium sp.
AGAAGCTACGCTCGACTTCATCGGTCTGTGCGCGGTTGTTTCTGGGCGACAGTTCGGCTCGCTAACCCCGTACGCACAGAGGATGGCGACTTTGTGTTTAGAGAAGCTATTGGTGCGCAGTAGATTTGGGAGTCAAGTACGAGGCTTATCGCCCGGCAGTGGCTGTGTTGCTTCTCCGCTTCACGTTCAGGGGGAAGGGTGCCGGTTGGTCCGGGAGGCGTTGATTGCAGCTGCGAGCACGATGGTGAGGAGTGCCAGAGCGCATGCGGTCCACGCTGCGGTCGAGTAGCCCGAGTTGGTTGGGGAAAAGGAACCGGTCACTGTGTGCGCGGCCAAGATCACACCACTGGCGGCACTACCGATGGAGAAGCCGACCGAACGCACAACCTGGTTGACGCTCATCGCGGCCGCGGTCTCTTCGGAGGGTGTGACTGCCAGGATCACTTGGGGCATCACGGCGGAGAAGCCTCCGACACCGAAGCCCAACAACCCCATGATCGCGATCGGCCACGCCACGCCCATGTCGCGGACGGTGGCGAACAGGACACACGCGAGGGCGATAACGACACCGTTGGCGATGAGTAGACCAAATGGGCTGACCTTGCGGCGCGCCTTGGGCACTACACGTCCTGCGACGAAACCCAGCGCGGAGAACGGGACCAGCACCAAGCCCGCCTCGACCTCGTTGAGCCCGTAACCGTAGCCGACCTTCGGGGGAGTCTGAACGAAGCGGGTGATCAGGGTGAAGAGCAAGTACATGGCGATACCGGAGACGAACATTATCAGGTTGGCGCCAGCGACCGCCGGGTGCCGCAGCGCGGTCAGGTCCACCAGCGGATGCGCCACTTTCCGCTCGACGGCGACCCACACGGCCAACACCGCTGCCCCGCCGAGGAGGACCGATACGACTACCAACGGCCTGCTCGACCACCAGCTCGACTGGCTCGTAACTACAAGCACCGCAACAAGACCGACGGAGAGAAGGGATGCTCCCCACCAGTCCACCGACTCCTTGGCCGGTGCGGCCGTACTGTCAGCTGGGAGTGCAACGACGGCGGTGATCAGCGCGGCGACTGCGACCACGACACCGAGTAGGTATGCCGCGCGGACGTCCCAAACTTGGACCAACAAGCTCGCGATGGGGTATCCCACGCCGATGCCGACGGTGGAGGCCACGGACAGCATTGCGATCGTGCCCTCTGCGCGGTCCCGGAGGTGTTGGCGGGCGGTGGCCATCATCAGTGCAGTCAGGCCCAATCCGATCCCCTGTGCTGCCCGACCGAGCAGGAGCACGACGAACGGTGCGGGCACGACGGTCGCCACGCTGCCCAGCGCCACGACGGTCAGAGTGGAGAGGACGACTTTTCGCCGCCGGTGGGCGGCGCCGAGGCGGCCGAGAAGCGGGGTGGCGACAGCGCCTGTCAGCAGTGTGATGGTCAACGTCCATTGAGCAGTGGACAGTGAAACGTCGTAGTCCTCGGCTACGGAGGTGATGAGGGGCGCTCCCAAGCTTCCGATTGCTGCGACCACCAATGCGATGAAGACCAGTGCCGCCACCATGTTGGTGTCGCCGCGCTTGGCGGTTCCGCTGGGGTGTGTCTCGGGAGTTGTGGAGGCGTTCATTGGTTGTTCTCCTCGGTCAGATGATCGAATAGTCCGGCATGGATGCGGGTGCGGATGCCGCGCGCCCACTCGGTGTCGAGGTCGTCGATGTCCAGCGCCGCGGCGACGTTGAGCAACATGCCGTAGGCGAGGAAACTTTTCACCGCCACCGGAGGCATACCGGTGTGATCGGCTGTCGCCGTCCACATTCCGGACATGTGATTGCGCACCGCATCGCGAACCTCGCGGTCACCGCATGCGGCGAAGGCTTGCAGTTCTACCAGCAACTCGGTGCGGTTCGACAGGGTGCTGTTGTTGTAGTACTCGCCCATCACGGCAACCGACTCGGGTCCTGTGGTGTCTGCCGCTGTACGGTCCATTCCGTCGATGAGGTGCGTGAACGCACGCTGGACGACTTGGAGGAACAGTGCCTTCTTCGTGCCGAACAGCCGAAAGATGTAAGCCTGCGAGATTCCCGCGCGATGGGCGAGTGCTTCCATCGACGCACCGTGCAGGCCAGCTGCGGCGAACTCCTCGGCTGCCAGAGCGAGCAGCTGTTCGCGTCGCTGCTGGGCGGTCATTCGCTTGACTTCACGTTTACTCACCCCGCCGAGAGTAGTAGTTAGTAGTCACTAACTACTAACAAAAATTCGAATTTGATGGTAGATATGTGACGGAACACTCCCGTTGTCGACGCCGCCAATCGGGGAGGGAAATGCGGACCTGACGCCGCAGCGGTACGCCCAAAGGCCGGGCAGTTCATCGCCTTTCTGCAATGCATCACCATCGCTCCTGGGTGGCATCGCGCTGACCGGGACCAATTCTGTTCGGAGATCGTATGAACAACGAATCGCCAGCGCAGCAGACAACAGAGTGCCCCTTCAATGGGGCAGAACAAGTCGGATCTGCATCTCCGGCGCCAACGATGCAGGTCGCACCAGGAAGGCTGCCCATGGTGGGCCATATGTGGCCACTGATGCGGAATCCTTTTGATTTTTTCGCTGACCTTCGTGCCAGCGGCAACGTGATCAAGATCTACATCGGAAAGCGTCCGATCTACTTCCTCACCAACGCGCGACTAGCCCACCAGGTAGGCAATTCGCACCTGACGCGCTTGCACCCGATCTCGACTTCAGCGACAACCGGGTGCGATTCCTGAACCCCCCGCCGGTGATGATCCGCCTACCGTTTGCTCTGACGAGTTTTCAGCCGTCACAGATCGGGCCCGACGATGAGGTGATCGACCCGGACGTCGTTCGGCGAACAGTTATCGACACGGTCCACTCGGTGCACCGCGCCCGGGGTCGGTCGTAGAAGGCAGCATCTTCCGTCGGGCTCCCCGTCAGCGAGGGGTCTCGCTTAGTTGGTTCGTCGAAATCGATGGTCAGACTGACGCTTTCGTATTCCATTACCACGGGAATCGGTGAGGACGTGATTGTCGCGAACTGACAGGCGGCCGTGGTGCCCATTTGTGTTCGACGAGTGAGTCCCTGATCGGTCCGTCTAGGGAATAGTGCATGTTTCGAATACTGCACATCCGCCAGTCAACCT
>JBEBVW010000236.1:0-3146 GCA_040392565.1 Aeromicrobium sp.
TGCGCGATGCTCTGGAGCTGGGCGACAACGTGCGCATCAACCCGTCAGGTGGCGCGCTTACCGCGAACCCGCTGTTCACTGCCGGGTTGAACCGCATCGGTGAAGCCGCCCGCCAGGTGCAGGCTGGCACCGCTAACCGCGCCTTGGCGCACGCGACGTCGGGCCCGGCGTTGCAGCAGAATCTCGTGCTCACGATGGAGGCCCGCGGATGAGTACCCATGCAGCTGTCATCGGCTTCGGCCAGACCCATCACCGCGCACAGCGCAAAGACGTCTCGATTGCGGGCTTGTTGCGCGAGGCGATCGACCGCGCGCTGATCGACGCCCAGCTGACCTTCGACGACATCGACGCCGTCGTCGTCGGCAAGGCGCCCGATCTGTTCGAGGGCGTCATGATGCCCGAGCTGTACCTCGCCGATGCGATTGGTGCGGCGGGCAAACCGCTACTGCGCGTGCACACCGCCGGTTCGGTCGGTGGCACTACTGCGATCGTCGCCGCCTCGCTGGTCGAGTCCGGTGTCCACGAGCGGGTGCTGACGGTCGCCTTTGAGAAGCAGTCTGAGTCGAATGCCATGTGGGCGCTGTCGGTGCCAGTGCCGTTCATCATGCCGGTGCACGCTGGCGCGGGCGGCTACTTTGCTCCGCACGTTCGGTCCTATATTCGCCGTTCGGGTGCGCCCACCCATATTGGCGCAATCGTGGCGGCCAAGGATCGTCAGAACGCTTTGAAGAATCCTTACGCGCACCTGCACAACGCCGACACGACGGTCGAATCGGTGCTGGCCTCGCAAATGTTGTGGGATCCGATTCGCTACGACGAAACCTGCCCATCATCGGACGGCGCGTGCGCCATGGTGATTGTCTCGGAATCGGCTGTTGAGCGTTCTGACATCAAGAACCCCGCATGGATTCACGGCACCCAAATGCGCAGCGAGCCCACGACGGCGGCCGAGCGTGATCAGGTGAACCCACAGGCTGGTCGCGAAGCTGCGGCTGCCTTGTGGAAGCAGGTCGGCATCACGTCACCCATCGACGAGATCGACTGCGCCGAGATCTACGTGCCCTTCTCGTGGTTCGAGCCGATGTGGCTGGAGAACCTCGGATTCGCCGAACCTGGCGACGGCTGGAAGCTCACCGAAGCCGGCGAAACGCGCATTGAGGGCAAGATCCCGGTCAATATGAGTGGCGGCGTGCTGTCCTCGAATCCGATCGGCGCCAGCGGCATGCTGCGCTTCGGCGAGGCCGCCCTGCAGGTGATGGGTGAGGCTGGCGAACATCAGGTCGACGGCGCCCGCAAGGCCCTCGGCCACGCCTACGGCGGCGGCTCGCAGTTCTTCGCCATGTGGGTCGTCGGCTCCGACAAACCCACTCACTGACCGCAGACCAAACAGCCGGACTTCGCTGCCATCGGGCGGCGTACTTCACGACGCAAACCGTCACTTCACTGGGCAAATTTGCCTAGTGAAGTGACGGTTTACCACGTTCACGTGGTAAACCGACCACCCTGACAGACGACAACGGCCCGCCCGGAGGGAGTCGGGGCGGGCCGTTGCGGTCGGGTGCGGGTCAGGCGTACTTGACGCGCATCTCCCGAATGCCGTTGATCCAGCCGCTGCGCAGACGCTCGGGCTCACCGATCTTGGTGATGTTCGGGCAGAGGTCGGCGAGCATGTTGAACATGATCTCGATCTCCAGGCGAGCCAGGTTGGCGCCGATGCAGTAGTGGGCGCCATGGCCGCCGAACGCCAAGTGCGGGTTCGGGTCGCGCATGATGTTGAACGTGTCCGGATCGTCGAACACGTCGGTGTCGTGATTGCCGCTGGCGTAGAAGATGCCAACTCGCTGGCCCTTCTTAACCAGCACGCCACCGACCTCGGTGTCCGCCGTGGCGGTGCGCTGGAAGACAGTCACCGGGGTGGCCCAACGGATGATCTCGTCGACTGCCGACTTCGGACGCTCCTTCTTGTACAGCTCCCACTGATCGGGGTTGTCGATGAAGGCGTTCATGCCGTGGGTGATGGCGTTACGAGTGGTCTCGTTGCCTGCCACCGCCAGCATGATCATGAAGTAGCCGAACTCGTCCGACGACAGCACCGAACCGTCTTCGCCAGGCGTGACGAGCTTGGTGACGATGTCGTCCTTGGGCTCGGCCTTGCGCTCTTCGGCCAGCGCCATGAAGTAGGTGAGGATCTCGATGCTGGCGGCCTCGGGATCGACGTCGTACGTCGGATCGTCGTAGGCGAGCATCTGGTTGGACCATTCGAAGATCTTCTTGCGATCTTCCTGCGGAACACCGATCAATTCAGCAATAGCCTGCAACGGCAGCTCAGCGGCGACTTCCTCGACGAAGTCGCCCTCGCCCTTGGCCATCGCGTCGCGCACGATCTTCTCGGCCCACTCCGTCAGCACGCCGTGCAGCGCGCCGATCGAGCGAGGCGTGAAGCCGCGGCTGATGGTGCCGCGCATCGCAGTGTGGTCCGGCGGATCAAGGTTGATCAGCATGATGCGCTGGAGTTCAACCTGCTCGCGGGTCATATCCGGGCCAAAGCGGATGATGGCGGTGTTCTCGCTGGTGACGAAGTTCTTGCTGTTCTTCGACACGGCAGAAATGTCTTCATGCTTGCTGATGGCCCAGTAACCGGTGCCACCTTCCATGCCGGCGCGCGCCTCTTCGGGCTGCTCTACCCAGAAGACCGGCGCAGTCTTGCGCAGTTCTAGGAATTCGGCATGCGGAATGCCCGCCAAGTTGACGTCCGGATCAGTCGGATCGAATCCGGTCGGCAAGGCCGGGTTGGAAGTCACGGTCACATCGGTCCCTCTCGCATTACTGAAACACGTTCTAGTTCTACTCTGCCACACAACGAGACGAATCGAAAGACTTGTCTCAGACAAGAACGTGTTCTAGTTTTGCCCTATGGGTAAACCTGTCATCGTTAGCGCTGTCCGTACGCCTCAAGGGAAGCGCAATGGCAAGCTCGCCGGCGTTCATCCCGCCGTCCTATTGGGCTTAGCGCAATCAGAAGTCATCGCCCGCTCGGGTGTCAATGCCGAACTCATCGACGAAGTGATCGGCGGCTGCGTTTCACAGGCAGGTGAGCAGTCCAACAACATGGTGCGTCGCGCCTGGATGCACGCTGGCCTGCCGAA
>JBEBVW010000237.1:0-3105 GCA_040392565.1 Aeromicrobium sp.
CTGTTATGCAGCTGAAGTTTGCCGAGCGTGTTCTGAACGTGATTTTGGACGGTCCGATGCGACAGCGTCAGACGATCGGCGATCTGTCGATACGACATCCCGGTCGCCACCATGCGCAGGATTTCGTGTTCACGATCGGTCAGCTGCGGCGGCGGTAGCTGCCCAGCCTGGTCGTCGGCAGTTTGCTGAAATTCGCCCAGCACGAGGCCGGCTAGTCCCGGCGTGAACACTGGATCCCCGCCAGCCACACGCCGCACCGCATCGAACAAGTCTTCGCGCGATGCCGACTTGACGAGATAGCCGGTAGCACCAGCCTTGACGGCCGCCAGCACATCGGCCGATTCGCCCGATGCCGACAACACGAGCACCCGCACCGACGGATCGCGCTGGGTCACTTCGGCGGTCACTCGAATCCCATTCGGCTCAGGGATCTGCAGGTCGAGCACCACAACGTCGGGATTGGCTTGCGGGAACTTCTCCAAGGCTTCAGCACCGTCTGCTGCTGCGGCGACGACGTCGAAGCCGGCGCTGGCCAAATCGCGGGTGACGGCTTCGCGCCACATCGGATGGTCATCGACCACCATCACCCGTAGGTCTGCGGACTCTCGATCCAGACTCACTGCGCGGCCCTCCCTTCGCGGGGAACCACAAGTTCCCATTCGGTGCCGAAGGAGCCTGTGGCTAGGTGCGCGGTGCCACCGATGTCGTCAAGCCGTCCGCGAATCGATTTTGCAACTCCCATTCGCCCCTGAGCGGCGGCTGATTCGAGTCGACCGGCGGGGATACCTGGGCCGTCATCGCGGACCACCACGGTGACCCGGTCACCGTCGGCATGAAGCAACACCCACGCCGAGGCGCTGTCGCCGGCGTGTAGGCGGACGTTGTCCAGACAGGCGTTCACGGCGGCCAGAAGCTCAGCAGCTGCTGCGGTGGGCAGTTCGACCGGGTGATCGGGCGTTGCCACGGTGACGCCCGGCCGCTGTTCACACTGCACCAATGCGGTCGTCAGATCGACGACTCCGGTCGCTGGGGTCGTTGAGCTGTCGGTTCTGATGAGCCGTCGTAGTTCTTGTTCTTGATCGGCGGCAAGTTGGCTGAGCTCGGCAAATTCGCCCCCGAGTTCGCGGCCTCGGCGCTGAACGAGAGCCAACACCTGAAGTACGCCGTCGTGGACTGACAGTGCCAGCCGAGTGCGCTCCTGCGCGGCTGCGGCAGCTCGTTCGGCAGCTGCCCTCTCGACCGCCATCGTTTGCAGAGCGCTGCAGAGGTATCCCACGACTGTTCCCACCACGACGAGCAAGAATGCATTGCCGAAATCGGATTGGCGCACTTCATTGCGTTGCCCGATGTCGACGATCGCGAGGATGAGGCCTGCTGCCAGGCCACCGCGCCACCCGAATCGGATCGCCCAGGCCAGCAGCGCGCTGGACACCCAAAATCCCGGCATCGTCGCGCGAAAGTCATCGCCTTTGATGAGTGGTGTCACCAGCATCAGAGCGACCGCCAGCGTCAGATCTGCCAGGAGCCACGCTGTGGTCCGTCGCCGTTGATCGCTGTAGACGAAGGCGATGAGTCCGGTCCACAGAACCATGACACCGAGACACAGAATCGCCGCTTCGGGTTCGTGGAAGTTTCCGCGTCGAACGAAGCTGAGCCCGAGAGTATTCACCAACAGAACGCACCGCAGAACTGCCAGCGCTGCAAATAGGCGGTCCTCGATCGCCGTCATCGCAGGTGACGTCGGGGGATTCATGCCAGGCAGTCTCGCACGAGCGTGCCTCAGCTGCGGGTTATAGACGGGCGCCAGACTTCTCCGGTAGACATTGCCGATGCGCAGTCGTTCCGTACGTCCACTCCTGATCGTCGCCGCCGCAATCTCGTTCCCACTTGCCTGGGTGGCACCGCCTGCAGTGGCGGACCCTCCTGAACCGATTGAGCTCGCGTTGGTGAGCCTTAACGACTTTCATGGGGCCGTTAAGGACGACTGGACAGTGAAAGTTGCTGGGGCGATCGAGGGTGTGCGGGCCCAGTACGGGGAGAGCAACACCCTCGTCCTAGCCGCCGGTGACAACATCGCGACGAAAGTAGATCCGTTCGATTCATCGAGTAAGTCGACCTCTCAGGATTCCAAGTCGTTGCATTTCGTTCCGACGCTTCAAGTTCTCAACGCGCTTGATGTAGATGCCAGTGCGATCGGAAATCATGAGTTCCACAACTGGTACGGCGCACTTCGGACCACGATGCAGGACACGGCTGACTTCCCGTTTCTGTCGGCGAACGTCGTCAAGAGTGGCGCTCAACCCTTCCAGGGGTACGAACTTTTTGACGTTGCAGGCTTGAAAGTCGCAGTGATCGGCGCGACCACGAGAGACGCCGCCCTGCTCGACCCGCGGCTCCTGTTGTGCGGGGTGTCAGTCACTGACCCAGTCGACGCTGTAAACGCGACTGCAGCGCAATTGAAAGCCGGCGCGAATCCCCCGGACATCATCGTTGCGCTGTACCACGAGGGGGCAGGAGACGGGGCGAGTGTCAGGACCCGTGTCCGGGAGGAGACGTCCGCTGATGTAGACGTTATCTTCGCTGGACACACCCATTTGGACGAGGCCTTCAGAGCGAGTGTCCCTGGTGCACCGGCCGGGACGCAGCGGCCGGTGATGCAGGCTGGCCAGTTCGGCGCGAAAGTGTCGAAAGTCGTCCTGAAGGTCGACCCAGTGACGAAGGACGTCTCTGATTTCACAATGGAACTCGTCGGGCACCCGGAGATGTCCAACGCCGACCTCAAAGAGACCTATCCACGCGTCAAGGCGGTGGACGCAATTGTCCCGACCGCTAGCGGCTATCTGGAAAGGAAAAGCTCAACCCCCGTGAGCGTCTGCTAATTGAAGGCCCACGGGATGCAACAACGCACCGTGGGCCCCAGCAAAGAGCGCTGGAGCCCACGGCACGATGGCGGAGGATAGGGGACTCCGTCGCAAGCTCCTCCCCGAATCCACTCTGCTTCATTACGTGCCAGGACCCCGCAGCAAAGAGCGCTGCGGGGTCCTGGCACGTGGCGGAGGATAGGGGATTCGAACCCCTGAGAGCTTTCACTCAACCCGCTTTCCA
>JBEBVW010000238.1:0-3097 GCA_040392565.1 Aeromicrobium sp.
GGACAATGTCGAAGACGGGGCCCTATCCCTCGCCCTCCACTTGTGTCCACCCGCCCCGAGATTTGCGCACTTTTGCACCGAAATATGGAAAAAAATGGTGCAAAAGTGCGCAAATCTCGGGACAGGGGTTGGCTTGCTTACTTCGCTGACAACGTCTCGGCGAGTTTGATGAGAGTGCGGACGCCGGCGCCGGTGCCGCCGGTGGGGGTGTAGTCGGAGGCGCCGCCGTCGTTGAACGCTGGGCCGGCGATGTCGAGGTGCGCCCACGGGGTTCCCTCGGGGATGAACTCGCGCAGGAAGGCGGCCGCGAACAGGGTGCCGCCGGCTGGCTTTGGATTGTGCTGGCGAAGGTCGGCGAGGTTCGACGATCGCACGAGCCCCTGCATTTCCTCGGTGATCGGCAGGTGCCACATCGACTCACCAGCAGTCAGCGAGGAGTCGACTACCTGTTGGATGAGGTCGCCGTTATTACCCAAGACGGCGCTCGTGTAGTTGCCGAGCGCCACCACTGCGGCGCCCGTCAACGTGGCGACGTCAACGATGTGGTCCGCCTTTGCCTCGCCTGCCAGTGCGAGACCGTCGGCCAGCACCAGCCGGCCCTCGGCGTCGGTGTTGTGGACTTCAACGGTCGCACCGCTGCGCATCGTCAGCACATCACCGGGACGAGTTGCCGAGCCGCTGGGCATGTTCTCTGCGATGCAAGCGAATCCAGTGACGGCGATCGGCAGGCCGAGGCGGGCGATGGCTACGGTCGCTGCAGCGATGGCAGCCGCGCCGCCCATGTCGCACTTCATGGTCTGCATCGATGCGCCCGGCTTGATGGAGAGTCCGCCCGAATCGAAGGTGATGCCCTTGCCGACGAGGGCAAGGTGAGAAACCGCGTTCTCGGGGGAGTAGGTCAGGCGCACCAAACGCGGCGGTGCGTCCGAACCCTGGCCGACGCCCAAGATGCCGCCGCAGTTTTCCTTGGCCAGGCGCTTCTCGTCCCAGATCGTCACCTTGACCGCGGGAACCGAATGGTCGCTGATTGCCTGCGCGAACGTCGGCGGGCGCAGATCGCCGGGAGGCATGTTGACCCAGTCGCGGGCCATGTTGACGGCCTGGGCGACGACGCTTGCGTCGTCGACGGCTTTCGTGGCGATCTTCTGGCGAGCGAAGGCCGACAGGATCGCGACCTTGCCCAGTTCAACGGGCTGATCGGCCTTCTTGCCCTTTTTCTTGGACTTGTACTGATTGAAGGCGTACGCACCGAGGTGAATGCCCTCGGCGATCGCAGCGACTTCCTCAACCGTGGCTGGGTGAAGAGCGAATGCAGCGCTCTTCACGCCTTTGAGCGCGCGCACGGCGCGGCCCGCGGCACGACGCAGATCCTCAGCGGTGGGCTCTGCGGGCAGGGCGACGGCCATGACGCGCGGTGCCTTGACCGTGCCGTTCGACGGGACCGAAACGATTTGGTTCTTCTCGCCGGTGAATCCCATCAAGGTCAGAAGTTCGCCCAACTGCACATCACGATCGTCGTCGGATCGGATGCCGAGAACGAGCACCTCAGCATCGGCAGTGGTGGGCTTGGCGGTTGTCAGCGAGACAGTGGGCATAGTCCGACTCTAGTCACATTGGGTCATGCGTCGACCCCATGAGTCGTGGCCTAAGTTGGCCGCATGGATCTGCTTCATTCGCCGCTGCATGACCGTCACGTGGCGCTCGGCGCCAAGCTCTCCGAATTCGGTGGCTGGGAGATGCCACTGGAGTACGCCGGGGGTGGTGTGCTCGCCGAACACAAGGCCGTGCGTGAGTCAGTCGGACTGTTCGACGTTAGCCATTTGGGCAAGGCGTTGGTCCGAGGTGCAGGAGCGGCCGAGTTCGTGAACCGCTGCTTCACCAACGACCTGACCAAGATCGGGCCCGGACAAGCTCAATACACGCTGTGCTGTGATGACAACGGCGGCACGGTCGACGACCTGATCCAGTATTTGCGCAGTGACTTTGAGGTCTTCCTGATCCCGAACGCTGCCAACACCGCTGATGTCGTGGCGCGACTGCAGGCTGCAGCGCCCGAAGGCATCGAGGTCACCAATCTGCACCGCGACTACGCCGTGCTCGCAATTCAGGGCCCGTCCAGCGATGAGCTCCTCCAAGCGCTCGGACTCCCGGTCGACCACGACTACATGTCGTTTGCGGAGGCCGAGATCGGCGGTAAGGCAGTCACCGTCTGCCGCACCGGGTACACCGGGGAGCGCGGCTACGAGCTCGTCGTTCCGTCCGCCGATGCGCTTGACGTCTGGGACGCAGTCGTCGCAGCCGGCGAACCGTTCGGTCTGCGCGCTGCTGGTTTGGGCGCACGCGACACGCTTCGCACCGAAATGGGCTATCCACTGCACGGCCACGAACTGTCGGCAGAAATCAGCCCTGTCATGGCTCGCACCGGTTGGGCGGTTGGTTGGTCAAAGCCGGAGTTCTGGGGCAAGGCAGCACTTGAACAGCAGAAGGCTGAGAAGAAGGTGCGCACGCTGCGCGGCCTGACCGCACAGGGTCGTGGCATTCCGCGTCCGGGCATGACGGTGGCCGAGGAATCCGGCGCTGAGATCGGCGAGATCACCTCGGGCACGTTCTCGCCGACGCTTCGTCAGGGCATTGCGCTTGCCCTGCTTGAGCCCGGTATCGCCGATGGAGCGACCGTCACCGTCGATGTGCGGGGGCGGGCCGAGGCGTTCACTGTGACGAAGCCGCCGTTCGTCCAACCGTCTACCCGCGAAGCCTGAGAGAGGTCACGTCATGGCATGGATCTGGAAGTTCGAAACGTCCGACGGCACCGTCACGGGTCAGTCCGAAGCGTTTGACAGCCGCGGCGATGCTGAGTCGTGGGTGGGCGAATCCTTCAGCGACCTCCTCGACGAAGGTGTCGACCAAGTACGCCTATTTGATGGGGACATCGAAATCTACGGGCCGATGTCCCTCCACCCGGCCTAAGCGCGGGGCTGGCCGCCGCGGGGGACTGCGGCCTTGGGCAGTCGGAAGCGGCGCAGTTGGGTGCTGCGGAGCAGAGCGTAGAACTTGACGCCACGAGTGTGTTCTTCGCCGAAGCGAGCAACGACGCCAC
>JBEBVW010000239.1:0-3082 GCA_040392565.1 Aeromicrobium sp.
GCCATTTGGTCGGCCATAGCCCACACCGAGTCAGCGGTGCGCTGGAACCCGAACATCGAATAGAACATGTACATCGGGATCATCGGCTCGCCGTGCGTTGAGTACGAGCTGCCCGCAGCAATGGCCGAGGCCATCGCTCCAGCCTCACTAATGCCCTCGTGAAGCAACTGTCCTTGCGGTGATTCCTTGTAGGCGAGCAGCAGTTTGCGGTCGACCGATTCATACGTCTGGCCGGCGGGGTTGTAGATCTTCGCCGACGGGAACATCGAATCCATACCGAACGTGCGGTACTCATCGGGAGCGATGGGCACGATGCGCGGCCCGACTTCCGGATCCTTCATCAGATCGCGCAACAGGCGGACGAACGCCATGGTCGTGGCAACGGCCTGCTTGCCCGACCCCTTCTTCAACTCGTCGTACAGCGTCGGTTCGGGCATCTTGACGCTGACCGGATTCACTTCGCGGCGCGGGATGCCGCCGCCAAGCGCGTCGCGACGGGCGATCATGTACTGGATTTCGTCGCTGTCTGCGCCTGGGTGATAGAAGGGCGCAAGGTCGTCGCCGTCGATCTGAGCATCAGAAATCGGGATGTTGAGGCGGTCGCGGAAGCCCTTGAGATCGTCCTTCGTGAGCTTCTTCATCTGGTGGGTGGCGTTGCGCCCCTTGAATGACTCAAGCAGCCAGCCCTTGATGGTGTGCGCCAAGATGACCGTCGGTTGGCCGGTGTGCTTCACCGCAGCGTCGAACGCCGAATAGACCTTGCGGTAGTCGTGGCCGCCACGCGGGAGCCGTTCGATCTGCTCGTCGGTGAGATGCTCAACGATCTTGCGTAGTCGCGGATCGGGACCGAAGAAGTGCTCGCGGTTGTATTCACCCGATTCGACCGACAACGTCTGGAACTCACCGTCGGGAACTCGGTTCATCTGGTTGACCAACACGCCATCGGTGTCGCGGGCGAGCAGATCGTCCCATTCGCGGCCCCACACGACCTTGATGACGTTCCAGCCAGCGCCGCGGAAGAACGATTCCAATTCTTGGATGATCTTGCCGTTGCCGCGTACCGGGCCGTCGAGCCGCTGCAGATTGCAGTTGATGACGAACGTCAGATTGTCGAGTTCTTCACGGGCAGCCAGGCCGATGGCGCCGAGCGATTCGGGCTCGCCCATTTCGCCGTCGCCGAGGAATGCCCACACTCGCTGTTGGCTGGTATCGGTGATGCCACGGTTGTGCAGGTAGCGGTTGAACCGTGCCTGGTAGATCGCGTTGATGGCGCCAAGGCCCATCGAGACAGTGGGGAATTCCCAGTAGTCCGGCATGAGCCGCGGATGGGGGTACGACGAAAGACCGTTGCCCTCGCCGTGGGAATGCTCTTGGCGGAATCGATCCAATTGCTGTTCGGTGAGCCGGCCCTCCAGAAAACTGCGGGCGTAAATGCCGGGGGAGGCGTGGCCCTGGAAGTAGATGTGATCGCCACCGCCGGGATGGGAGCGGCCGCGGAAGAAGTGGTTGAAACCGACTTCGTACAGGCTGGCTGCTGACTGGTAGGTGGCGATATGGCCGCCGACCCCGAGGCCGGGACGGTTGGCTCGCGACACCATGACGGCGGCATTCCAGCGAATGATGCTGCGGATGCGGCGCTCAATGTCCTCATTGCCGGGGAACCACGGTTCGCGCTCCGGCGGGATGGTGTTGATGAAGTCGGTGCTGCGCAGCGCGGGAACTCCGACGTTCTGTTCGCGGGCCCGCTCAAGGAGGCGGAGCATGACATAGCGAGCGCGCTCTCGGCCCCGACTTTCGACCATTTCGTCCAGCGAGCCGACCCACTCTGATGTCTCGTCGGGGTCGATATCTGGCAGTTGGGTGGGCAGCCCCTCATGGATGATTGGCGGCCGATGGGAACCTGCTGAGCCGGATTGCGGCATGAATGCTCCTTACAACGTCTTGTGGACGTCTCCATCCTCCCACTCAGGTGTTCGCTAGTGTGATCCTTGGAACAGAATCGTTCACGGTACGGACGAGTAGGTTCCATCCATAGTCATTCACACGAAGGAGAGTCAGTGGACGCGGCCAAACTGGGCTTCGCCCCCGACAGCGTCATCCAGGAACTCGGCTGGGACGACGACGTCGACGAGGCGTTGAGGGTTGCGGTCGAGGACCTGACAGGCAATGAGCTCGTCGACGGCGATCACGGCGATGTAGTCGACGGCGTCATTTTGTGGTGGCGCGACGGCGACGGCGATCTCGTGGATGCTCTTGTCGACACGCTGCGCGATCTCGTCGAGGGTGGCCCCGTGTGGCTCTTCACGCCCAAGGTCGGGCGGCCGGGCTATGTCGAGGGCGCCGATATCGCGGAAGCTGCGCCTATCGCTGGCCTTTCGACCACCACTACTTCATCGGCGTCAGCTGAATGGGCGTCGACGAAGTTGTCGACCCACAAGCGCTAACCGACGTGCAGTACCCGGCCGTCGGATCTCAGGCGCCCGAGTTCACGCTGCGATCTCAGCACGGCGCGGACGTTGCGCCAGTCGGCAACGGCAGCTGGAGCTTGGTGGTGTTCTACCCGTTCGCCTTCAGTTCAATCTGCGCGACAGAACTGAACGACCTGCAGGCGCACCTCGGTGACTTCGACGACGCTGGAATCGACGTGATCGCGGTGTCGTGCGACCCCGTGTACGGGCTGCGGGCAATGGCCGACGCAGCCGGCCTCTCGCTGACCTTGCTCAGCGACTTCTGGCCACACGGCGCAGTTGCCCTCGACTACGGCTGCTTCGACGAGAACCTTGGCGCGGCGTCCCGTAGTTCCTATTTGCTTGATCCGGCGGGTCGTATTGCCTGGTCACTGCATCACGGGTTGGGGGAGCAGCGTTCCATCGATCTGCATCTGGACGCGATTACGAGAGTTTCCTGAGAAACCCGCATTTTGCTGCGCGAGGTGCTTGTTCTCTGATTGCATGTCTTCAGCGGCCGCCAGGGACCCGAGACCCTGGCGGCTGCGCCTGCGTTCATGTCCTGCGATACTGGACGACCAGGGCGAATAGCTCAGTTGGTTAGAGCATCCGGTTTACACCCGGAAGGTCGGGGG
>JBEBVW010000240.1:0-3079 GCA_040392565.1 Aeromicrobium sp.
ATCCGCCGTCGGAAGCGAAGCCCTTTTGCGGGGCGAAGTAGTAGACGTCGGTCTGGGTGATGTCGACGGGAAGTCCACCTGCGCCGGAGGTCGCGTCGACCAGGACCAGCGCGTTGTCGTCTGCTCCGTCAACCCGTTCAACAGGAACCATCACGCCTGTCGACGTTTCGTTGTGCGCCCAAGCGTAGGTATCGATGCCTTCGACAGCGTGGGGAAGTGGATGTGTGGATGGGTCCGATTCCAGCAGCATCGGGTCATCAAGGAACGGTGCCGCTGCCACGGCGGTTGCGAACTTTCGAGTGAACTCGCCGTGCACCAAATGCTGGGCGCGCTTGTCGATCAAGCCAAACACGGCCGCGTCAAAAAACGCATGTGAACCGCCGACGCCGAAGACCACTTCGTAGCCATCGGGGATGGCGAAAAGCGAGCCCAGGCCTTCGCGCAGAGAACCGACCAGATCCTTGACCGGCGCCTGGCGATGCGAAGTCCCCATCAGCGACGTGCCAGTTGCTGCGAGCGCATCAAGCGCCTCGGTCGCGATCTTTGAAGGACCGGACCCGAACCGTCCGTCAGCGGGCAACAGCGACGCGGGAATCTTCACACCCCCAGTGTTCCACCGTCCCACGCCCCCTCGGGTGGGGGTTGGGTTTCTCACACCCGGTGGCCGGGGGAGGGTGGGGGTTCGTACGATTCCCCTTATGGCTTCTGATCCATCCGTCCCTCTCGCCGAAGGACTCGAGCCGAGCCGTGAGGAGTGGCAGGCCGCCACTGCGGCCGTGCTGCGCAAGTCTCGGCGACTGGCTGAAGACGCGTCCGACAGTGATGTTTGGGACGTGCTCGCCACTACGACGCTCGACGGCATTTCGGTTTCCCCGCTCGGCACCCCCGAGTTGAGTGCAGACTTGCCCGACCCCGGACTCCCGGGCCAGGCACCGTTCACGCGCGGCGCGGCTGCGATGCGTGGACTCGAAGGAGATGCCGGGGGAGGCTGGGACATCCGCGGATGGTTCGCCGACCCCGACGCCCAGCGCACGGCCGACGATGTCGCCGCTGACTTGGAGAATGGCGTCAATTCAGTGTGGCTGTCACTTGGCACCGGCGGCATCGCGATCGATTCGCTTGCGGCCATTCTGGAGCCGGTCTTCATCGATCTGGCTGCTGTCGTCCTCGACGCTCCCAGTGAACCTGTTCAGGCCGCCGAGGCATTCGCCGCGATCGTCACCGACAAGGCCGTCACGCCTGCGCCCGGAACGACGCTCGGCGCCGATCCCATTGGCGCCAAGGTCCGGGCAACCGGAAACGCCGACGTATCGGTCGCCGTTGAGGTCGCCCGCATTGCTGAGCGCATTGGCTCGCGCGCGATCACGGTCGACGCGACTGCCGTGCACGACGCCGGTGCTTCTGATGTTCAGGAGCTTGCCTACTCACTTGCCGCTGGCGCTGCCTATCTGCGCGCCTTGGTCGACGCCGGTTTCGCGCCGGACGCCGCCGCAGCGCTGATCGACTTCCGTTACGCGGCCACCGATCAGCAGTTCCCGACTATCGCCAAGTTGCGTGCAGCACGCCGACTGTGGACTCGGGTGCAGGAGTTGAGCGGCATTTCGCCCATCGGCCAAATGCAGCACGCCGTCACATCGCGGCCGATGATGTCGCGTTACGACACGTACGTGAACATGCTGCGCACCACGGTGGCCACCTTCGCTGCCGGGGTGGGCGGCGCTGATGCCGTCACCACGCTTCCGTTTGATGAGCCGCTCGGCCTGCCCGAAGCGTTCAGTCGCCGTATTGCTCGCAACACCTCGAGCCTGCTCATCGACGAATCGCACGTCGCCGCCGTCACCGATCCGGCAGGTGGAGCTCACGCAGTTGAAAAGCTCACCGACGATCTGGCCCGCGCGGCCTGGGCGCTGTTCGGCGAACTGGACGCAGCCGATGATCTAGTGGACGCGATCCGCCCGCTGATCGCTGAGGCAGTTGCTGCTCGCGCGCTGCAAATCGCGAAGCGCCGCTTGCCGCTGACTGGGGTTTCAGAATTCCCGAACCTGCACGAGGAACTGCCGGTGCGCCGTCCCTACGCGGCCGGTCGCCCAGAGGTGTTCCGCTACGGCCACGAGTTCGAGGAAATGCGCGACGCACGCGCTGCGAAGCCAGTCTTCCTCGCCACGATGGGCACGGTTGCGCAGCACACGGCGCGTGCGACTTTCGCAGCGAACCTGTTCGCAGCCGGTGGCGTCGACACCGTGGTGGGGGGAGCCACCGACGGTGTTGAAGCCGTTGTTGCGGCGTATGACGGCTCGCCGGTCGTGTGCCTGTGCGGCACCGACGCTTCGTATGCCGAACTCGGCGCCGACGTGGTTTCCGCACTCCGCAACGCTGGCGCCAAGTACGTCGTCGTCGCCGGCAAGGCCGACATCGGAGCCGATGCGAATGCTGCGATGGGACTTGACGCGCTGGCGTTCCTCCGCACGATTCGTGAATTTCTTGGCCGACAGGAGTTGGGCGCATGAGTGACGAAACGCTGGTTTCGCGGCTCCTCGCAGGGCTCGTCGCACCTCAACCACCGGTGGTTGAGGTGCGAGGTACGAGCCTCGAAACCATCAAAGGACTGACCGCATGAGCATTCCCAACAGCTTCGCGGGGCTCCCGCTTGATCCGGAGCAGCCGTATTCGGCCGATCCGGATGCATATGCCGCAGCCACTGATGGGGCTGAGCCGTGGGCCGCGCCTGAAGGCATCGACGTCAAGGCGCTCTACACGCCGGCCGATCTCGACGGCGTCGACGGGCTGAACACCTACCCGGGCATCGCGCCATTCCTGCGCGGCCCGTACCCGGCGATGTACACGACTCAGCCGTGGACCATCCGTCAGTACGCAGGCTTCTCCACCGCCGAAGAGTCCAACGCTTTCTACCGCCGCAACCTCGCTGCTGGCCAGAAGGGACTTTCGGTCGCCTTTGATTTGGCCACGCATCGTGGCTACGACTCCGATAATCCGCGTGTTGTCGGTGACGTCGGCATGGCGGGCGTCGCGATCGACTCGATCTACGACACTCGCAAATTGTTCGAGGGCATCCCGCTCG
>JBEBVW010000241.1:0-3071 GCA_040392565.1 Aeromicrobium sp.
GCGTTGCGTTCGCCACCGAACGCAACCGCCAGATCGATGCCGACTGCGGCGCGATTGCGAACATCAGGAGCATCGTCGCCGAAGCCCGCAAGGAGGGCCTGATCAAAGATTCGACCAACTAAGTCTGGTGAAGAAACCCGGCACCCCGAACATCGTGTTGTTGAACTCGCAGGAATCAGCTCGTTTGGCACCTGACCTGCGTGGGTACATCAATCCCAAGAGAGCACTGCGCTCAATGAGAGGACTACTGTCATGGGATTCCTATTGTGGATCGCCGCTGTTGTACTCGTTGTCTACGGCATCGTCATGATCATCAACGGCAGCCTGTTGTGGGGCGTCGTCTTGATCATCCTCGGGTGCGCGGTGGGCCCTGGCGGCTGGAGCGTATTCAGCCGCAGATAGTCGCGTCTCACTCAACCACGCCACGATGATTGAGGGCTTTGCAGCGGACTAGTGGACTATTGCCACACCTCATCCATACCCCTAGGTTTGGTCGATCCACTGAGACGAGGACTCCCCGTGAAACTCCCCCGCATCGCCAGCTTTCACACCTCCGCCGCCCTCGCGCTGACGTGCGTTCTGGCGACCATCAACTTCGCTACCGCAGAAGCATCACCGTCGCCGACTGTGACTATCACGGTCGACGCCTCGAAGCCCGGACGCACCATCGCTACCGACTTCGTCGGGTTGTCGTTTGAAGCCAACATGATGCACGAGACGTGGATCGATCCGGCAGTGAGCAATGTCGATGAGCTCATCGGGAATCTCGGCGACGGAAACCTGCGATTCAGCGCCAATCAGGTGGACCGTACGGCGTGGATGCCCGACCCGTCGCTTACGCCGCCAGCGTGGGCCAACGGGCAAATCATCACGCCCGCTGATCTGTCTCGAGTCGGCGAGTTAGCGCAAGCGACCGGGTGGAGCGTCGACATGGGAGTGAACCTCGGCCAGTTCAATCCGCCGGCAGCTGCCGATCAGGCGCGCGAAGCCAAGCAGCGGATCGGGTCGTCATTGCGGTCCGTCCAGATCGGCAATGAACCGAACTTCTACATCCTTGCTCCTGTCCTGCAGGCCGGAAACCGCAAGCCATACATCCCGCTGACCTACATAGCGGACGTCAAGAAATACCGCACTGCCATTCGTGCCGCCGCTCCAGGAGTTGCCATCGAAGGCCCCGACAGCGTGAACGGCGCAGTCGGACATCCGATCGGCGATCCGCTTCTCGGTTTGGTTCTCGCCCAGCCTTGGCTTCCGCCGTATATCCAAGCCTTCGGCAAAGAGAGCACGTCGCTCAATCAGCACTACTACCCGTTCATCAACACTGCCCGCATCGGCATCCCCGACGAGATCAGTCCGCTGATCGGTGGCCCACCATCGATTGCCAAGTTGATGTCACGTGATGCGGCCACGAAGCAGGTGACGTTCTTCCGTCAGTTCGTTTCGCAAGCCGAATCTGCTGGTCTCAAAGCACGATTGACCGAAACGAACTCGGTGGCCAAAGAAGGCAAAGAGGGAGTCACCAACTCATTCGGAGCAGCGCTGTGGACGGTCGATTACCTCCTGACGGCGGCTCGTGAGGGCATCGCCAGCGTGAACTTGCACGTGCAGGCACTCGACTGCCAGAGCTATTCAGTTATCTGCTTCGCCGATGAGACGGCTCGCCAGGCTGGCACGGCCCGAGTGAACCCCAACTACTACGGGCTACGGATGGTGTCGGAACTGGCGGGCGGTCAGATGCTGCCGGTCACCGTTGACTCTGCGGCTAATGTGCGGGCCTACGCGGCACGGATGCCGAACGGCGAAATCAAGGTTGTTGTGGCGAACCTCGACACCGGATTCACCGGCGACGCCGACGTCAAGATCGTCGGTACGACGACCACCACAGCCTCGGCCATTAGCTTGACTGGAGCATCACCCGAGGCGTTGACAGGCGCGAAACTCGCCGGTTCCACGGTGACGGCTGACGGCCACTTCTCCCCCGGCCCGGCAACTCCGATATCCAGTTACCCGACTGGCTATCGGGTCACGCTCAGCCAACCCATGGCGACGCTACTCACTGCCCGCTAGATCAGGGGAAGGTTGGCGTCGACTGCAGTCCCACGAGGCGCTCCACGTCGATGACGACAGAGCATTTCAACCCGTGCACAGGCCCTGCCAGATTCAGCGATAGCAATGTCGCTTCGAGACCGTGGACAGCCGACGACAAGGGTCCAATCTCTGCGCGAGTCATTCCGCAACCCATCGGCGGGAACGGATCAGCAGCGTGCGCCGCACCAGCGGTCGCAACGGTCAATGCGGCACTGACCGCGGCCGTCGCGACAACTGCACCAATTACGGGACGAATGGTCATGGGAGTGCACCTTCCGCTTCTGGATCGAGCGATCCATGGACGTTTCGTGGTGTGGTCAAGGTAGAGCACTTTCGACCACTTGTCCGCTATTTCGATGCGAGCAAGCAGTCACCAGCCATCGGGTCGCGCCTGTCGATTAGGGTCGGGCCGTGCCGTTAGCGACTATTTCCGGGGCGTTCGAATTCATTGGTGCTGCAGTGAAGTCGGGGTTCGCAATTGCCGGACTGCTCGTGGCAGCCTTCGCGCTGTTGTGCGCGATCTGGGGAACCCGCATGTTGGTGCGTCGCTGGCGCGAGTCGCTCACGATGGGCCGCGACTGGCCCCGCGCGATGGGGGTCGTGACCGACGTGCGGTCCTTGTCGGTCGAGTCGGTCGGAGCAACGCAAGGCGCTGCGTACGAGTTCTCCGATCTCACTGGACGCACGTTTGCCGGCGTCGATTGGCAGACGCAATCGGCGACCCTTCCACTCGGAAGCCCCATCGAGATCATGTACGACCCCGCCGATCCAGACACCAGTTATGCGACGAGCAATCTCAACCGCCGGATCGGCGTCTGGGCGGCCCTCTTCATACCCGTGATTGCTGCGCTCTACGGGTGCGCCGCCTTCGCTGCCTGGTTCGCGATCGATGCCGTTACCTAGTCACGACCTCATCGCAACCCCGCGACGCCAGTAACCCATGAACGCGACCTGTGAACGGTCAATGCCGACCTCTCTGACCA
>JBEBVW010000242.1:0-3065 GCA_040392565.1 Aeromicrobium sp.
GCGAACTTCCCGAACTTCTTCTTCATGCTCGGCCCGAACACCGCATTGGGCCACAACTCGGTCGTATTCATGATCGAGCAGCAGACGAAGTGGATCATCACGATGCTCGACGAAATGAAGGCCCGCGGCGCAGATGCTGTCGAGCCGACTGAGCAGGCGCAACGCGAGTTCAATGACGCGCTGCAGAAGAAGGTCACCAAGGGCGTGTGGAGCCAGGGCGGCTGCACCAGCTGGTACCTGGACAGCAAGGGCAAGAACCGCACCATCTGGCCGGGCTTCACCTTCCGCTACTGGTGGCGCACCCGCAAGGTGGAATCACACGACTTCAGTTTCGAGAAGCAGGCGGCCTGACATGACCAAACGCGATATGAGCCAGTACGACATGCCAGACGGGCCAAAGGGTTCAGCGTGGCTCATGACGCGCAAGTTCCTACGCACCCGCAATGTCTGGGTACCGCGCTGGCACGAAGAGTTCGGCAACACCTTCAGCCTGCAGATCATGCCTGGCCCGCGGCGCATCGCCATCTTCAGCGATCCAGCTGACATCAAAGAGATTTTCGCTGCCGACCCGAATCAGTTTTACGCCGGCGAAGGCAATGTGATCCTCAAGCCGGTTATGGGCAAGCATTCGGTTCTGGTGACCGACGGTGATGAGCACATGCGCGCTCGCAAGTTACTGATGCCCGCGTTCACCGGCCCGTCGATGCGCGGGTACGAGCCATTGGTGGAGTCGATCGCCAAAGACCACGTCGATTCCTGGGTCGACGGCGAACGCATTGTGACCCTCGACCGCATGAACGACATCACGCTCGACGTGATCTTGCAGGTCGTGTTCGGAGTTACAGACGAGAAACGCCTCGACGTCTTGCGGCCGAAGGTCAAGCGCATGGTCGACGTCGACACCTGGATGTTGTTCTCATGGGCCTTCCCCAAACTGCAGGCACTCCCGCCGTGGCGGTGGTACTTCAACAACCAGCGCGAAGTAGATCGCTTGCTGAACGCCGAGATCGACGAGCGCCGCGAAGCAGACTTAGACGGCCGCACTGACGTGTTGTCCCGACTTCTCCAAGTGGGCGAGGTGGACGGCGAGAAGCCACTGACCAACCCCGAACTGCGCGATCAACTCGTCACGCTACTTCTGGCTGGCCACGAAACAACAGCATCGGCACTGACCTGGACGCTGCATGAGTTGGGCCGCAACCGCGAACTTCTGGAGAAGGCCACACATGCAGCCGATACCGGTGACGACGCCTATTTGGAAGCCTGCTTGAAGGAAGCGATGCGACTTCACCCGGTCATCGACTTCGTGGCGCGGACGCTTCAAAGCGATCAGGTGGTGGCCGGACGTCGACTGCCGAAGGGCACGACCGTCGCCCCGTCGATTGTCATCGCGCACAGCCGTGACGACAACTGGGCCGACGCGCACCGCTACGACCCCGATCGATTCTTGGACACCAAGATCGCGGCGAACACCTGGATTCCATTCGGCGGCGGTGTGCGCCGGTGCATCGGTGCCGCATTCAGCATCATGGAGGGCGTTGCCGTGCTGCGCGAGGTGCTTCAGCGCTTCGAAGTTACCGCCGACCAGCCAACCCACAACGTGTTGCGCAATATCACCAACGTCCCCAACGATCGAGCTCCTCTGACCCTCACGCGGCGCTAAGCGGCTCCGTCGCTCAGGTGGCCATCGGGCCAACGCTGGTGACTTGGACGACCGGCTCGCCGGCTTCGTCGCTAGCGGCGAGGTGGACGATGGCCGAGATTGACCAATCGCGGTCGCCCTCGGGGTCGTCGAAAACTTGGCGGACGGTCCAGGTGTCAGCGCCCTCGGTCACCATGAACAACGACGGTCCGCGGGCGGCCGGGCCGGTACCGATTTCGTCGTATTCCTCGCGGTACTCGGCTATGGCTTCGCGCCAGGCGTCGGCAGTCCAGCCGGCATCGGCATCGAGATCGCTCAGCTCGGTCCAGCGACCAAATGCGGCCAATTCGACGCGCCGGAACATCGCATTGCGCACCAACACGCGGAAAGCTCGGGTGTTCGCGGTCAGTGGGCGGGGCGGTGCACCGGACTCCACACCAGCACGCACCTCAGCCATGTCGTCGGTCGGGTTGATCAGCGCTTCCCACTCATCGAGCAGACTCGAATCGGTCTGTCGCACCAGTTCACCGAGCCATTCGATGATGTCTTCTAGTTCTTCAGTGCGAGCGGTGACGGGCACGGTGCGGGCCAACGTCTTGTACGCGTCGGCCAAATAGCGCAGTACGAGACCTTCGGCTCTAGCCAATTGGTAGTCGCCGACGAGTTCGCTGAACGTCATGGCGCGTTCCCACATTTCGCGTACCACCGACTTGGGCTTCAGCGGATGATCGGCGACCCACGGATGACCGATTCGGTACGCCTCGTAGCCGACTTCAAGCAACTCGCGCAGTGGCTGCGGATGCTCGACTTCTTCAAGCAACTCCATGCGCTCGTCGTATTCGATGCCGTCCATCTTCATTTCGGCAACCGCTTCACCGCGGGCCCGATTACGCTGCGCGGCGATAATTGGGCGCGGGTCCTCCAGCGTCGCCTCGACAACCGAGACCACGTCGAGTGCATAGGTTTCCGCCTCACGGTCGAGCAGTTCTAGCGAGGCGATCGCGAAGGGCGCCAGGGGCTGATTGAGCGCGAAGTTCTGTTGCAGATCGACGGTCAATCGCAGCGTGCGACCCTCTGCGTCTGGGGGCTCCACCGCCTCGATGACCTGCCCGGTAAGGAGAGCGTCGATGATTTGCTCGGACTGTTCCAGCAAGCGCTCTTGAGATTCCTCTGACTCCCCCGATTCACCGATCAGCCGCGCGAGGGAAGCCCGGGCGTCGCCGGGTCGAGCGATGACGTCAAGCACCATCGCATGCGACATGCGCATGCGCGACACCAGTGGTTCGGGCGTCCCGTTCATCAGGTTGTCGAATGTTGCTTCACCCCACGACACGAAGCCCTCGGGCGCCTTCTTGCGCTGCACCCGCTTGAGTTTCTTGGGGTCGTCGCCGGCCTTACGCACCAAGCGAGCGTTCTCGACCTC
>JBEBVW010000243.1:0-3025 GCA_040392565.1 Aeromicrobium sp.
GGGATCGTGGTCTCGCCGCCTTCCAAGCTGAATCGCTTCTGGCCGACGAACTTGGTCTGCAAGAACGTCTCGAAGGCTTCAGCCTCATTGAGCTTGCTAAGGATGCGCAGTTGCTCTTCGCGCGGCGGCTTGGTGTGCGGACGCTCAACGCGCTCTTGGAACCAGCGGCGCTCGTCTGGGTCCTGGATATACATGTACTCCACGCCGACGGTGCGGGCGTAGGAGTCGCGCAGGATTCCCAGGATCTCGCGCAACTTCATGAACCGCTTGCCGTTGCCGAACGATCCCGTGGCGAACTCGCGGTCCAGATCCCACAGGGTCAGGCCATGCGACGCCGTGTCGAGGTCGGGGTGAATGCGGGGGGAGTGATCCAGCGGGTTGGTGTCAGCCATCAGGTGGCCGCGCACGCGGAACGCATGAATCAACTCAAGGACGCGGGCCTGCTTGTGCACCTCATCGTCGTGGCTGACCGCGATGTCCTGCGCCCAACGGATGGGCTCGTAGGGAATCTTCAGTGCGCGGAAGATCTCGTCGTAGAAGCCTTCTTCACCCAGCAGCAACTGGTGGATGCGCTTGAGGAATTCACCAGACTGGGCGCCCTGAATGACGCGGTGGTCGTACGTCGAGGTGAGGGTCATCATCTTGGAGATGGCCATCTGGGCGATGGTGTGCTCCGAGGCGCCCTGGAACTCCGGCGGGTACTCCATTGAGCCGACGCCGATGATGACACCTTGGCCAGCCATCAGTCGCGGCACCGAGTGGTTGGTGCCGATTCCGCCAGGGTTGGTCAGCGAGATCGTGGTGCCTTGGAAGTCGACAACTTCCAGTTTGTTGTCGCGAGCCTTGCGGACCATGGTTTCGTACGCCGACCAGTAGCCAGCGAAGTCGAGTGTTTCAGCAGCCTTGATGCTGGGGACGACCAACTGCCGAGTGCCGTCGGCCTTCTGCAGGTCAATGGCCAAGCCGAAGTTGACGTGCTCGGGCTTGAGCTGGACCGGCTTGCCCTTCTCGTTGGTCTCATAGCCGGTGTTCATTTCCGGCATGGACTTGGCGGCCTTGACCACGGCGTAGCCGATCAAGTGGGTGAATGAGACCTTGCCGCCGCGTGCGCGAGCGAGGTGATTGTTGATCACGGTGCGGTTGTCGAACAGCAACTTGACCGGAACAGACCGCACGCTGGTAGCGGTGGGAACGGTCAGGCTGGCATCCATGTTTTGGGCCGTGCGTGCCGCGGCGCCCTTCAGGACGACCTTGTCGACCTCGCCACTGCCTGTCGGTGCGGCAGCCGGCTTTGCCGGAGCGGGTGCGGGTGCTGCCGGTGCTGCGGCCGCGGGTGCAGCTGGTGCTGGGGCCGGGGTCGGCGTTGGCGCTGCGGGAGCCGCTGGCGCAGGCGTCTCAACGGCGGCCGGAGTGGCTCCGTTGGAGGATGCAGCAGTGGTTGGTGCGCCGCCATTGCGGAAGAAATCGGCCCACGAGGCGTCGACCGAACTCGGGTCCGCCTGGAAGCGGTCGTACATCTCCTCGACCAACCACTGGTTGGTGCCGAAGTCGGGGGTATTTGGGGTGTCCTGGGAGGTCTCGGCCACGGCCTCGATCGCCTCTTCCGTTGTCAGTCGGCGCGCGTGATGAAGTCGCGATCAAGCCTACTCCCAGCATTCGTGTCAGCGCAGGCAGGTCGGGCCGGAGATTCGGCCGTGATTTACGCCTCGGTGAGGACCAGATCGTGTGACGTGTCAAGGAACTGCGCATCACGACCCTCCGCATGCCAGCGACCTGAGGCAATGGTCTTCATTGCAGTCAGCTCACGGTGATGTGTCCGGCGGCTTGACGTGCCTTTGCGCGGGCTGCGTCCACGTCGTTGCCGAGCGCAAGTGCGACCGCCATACGTCGACGGCCAGATACTTCGGGCTTGCCGAACAGCCGAACCGCCGTGTCGGGTTCGGTGAGTGCGCGTTCGACCCCGACGAATGTGGGTGACTCGATCTCACCGTCGATCACGACGGCACACGACGCGGCGGGCCCGCGGGTCCGGATGTTGGGAATCGGCAGACCGAGGATGGCGCGAGCGTGCAAGGCGAACTCGGACAGATCCTGTGAGATCAACGTGACCAGGCCCGTGTCGTGCGGGCGTGGGGAAAGTTCGGAGAAGATCACTTTGCCGTCAGAGGTCACGAACAGCTCGACCCCAAAGACTCCCCGGCCGTGAGGCCCGCAGAGGTCTGAGACCACAGCGGCAGAGATCTCTTGGGCGCGAGTCAGGACCTTTTCTGGAAGGACCTGCGGCTGCCACGACTCGCGGTAGTCGCCGTCTTCTTGGGTATGGGCAATCGGCGGGCAGAAGCTGATGACGTCTGTGCCGCCGTTGCTGCCAGCGTGTTTGATCGTGAGGAGCGTGATCTCGATGTCGAAGTCAACGAACCCCTCGACGATGACGCGACCTGCCCCGGTACGGCCGCCCGACTGCGCGTAGTCCCACGCAGCATCAATCTGTGACTCATCGGTGACCGTCGACTGGCCCTTGCCCGATGACGACATCACCGGCTTGACGACGAACGGCAGCCCGATTTCGGAAGTTGCAGCCAGGTACTCATCGTGGGTTCCTGCGAAGCGATACGGCGAGGTCGGTAGACCCAACTCCTCAGCGACCAGAGTGCGGATGCCTTCGCGGTCCATCGTCAGGCGCGCAGCACGGGCCGTGGGGATCACGGTGACGCCTTCGGATTCCAACTCCAGGAGCGTGGCGGTGTGAATCGCTTCGATCTCGGGCACCACGAAATGTGGACGCTCGGCCTCAATGACCTGTCTCACCTGTGCGCCGTCGAGCATGTCGATGACGTGGCTGCGGTGGGCCACTTGCATTCCCGGCGCATTGGCGTATCGGTCGACGGCGATGGTCTCGACGCCGAGACGTTGCAGCTCGATCACGACTTCTTTGCCCAGCTCCCCGGCGCCGAGGAGCAGGACGCGCGTCGCCCCAGGTGAGAGAGGAGTTCCCAGATCAGTCACGGCGTCAGACTAGAGCGTC
>JBEBVW010000244.1:0-3020 GCA_040392565.1 Aeromicrobium sp.
AGACATCGGCATCAGTAGCCTTGGCCTTGCCTGCCGACGGACTGTCATCGCAAATGGCATACCTGACGAGGGTGTTGAAAACTCCGACCATCGGACAAGCCTGGAAGAACTCGCCGATCACGCCCGCGACGAAAACTGGTCACACGAGGAATACCTCGCCACGGTGTTACAACGCCAACCCGCCAATCGTAAATCGGCCGGCACCACCATGCGGATCCGCACCACCCACTTCCCGGCAGTGAAAACGCTTGAGGACTTCAACCTCTACCATCTACCGTCGCTGCGCCGCGATATGTTGGCGCACTTCGTAACTGGCATGTTGGTCCCCAAAGAGAAAGACGTCATCCTGCTCGGCCCTCCGGGTATCGGCGAAACACATCTCGCGATCAGACTCGGAGTCAAAGCCGCCCACGCCGGACATTCCGTCCTGTTCGACACCGCATCGAACTGGATTTCTCGGCTGACCACCGCGCACCATGCCGGGCAACTCGAAACCGAACTCAAGAAGATCCGTCGCTACAAACTGATCATCGTCGACGAAGTCGGATACATCCCGTTCAACCAGGACGCGGCGAACTTATTCTTCCAGCTGATCGCCTCCCGAGCAAGGCTCGATCATGGTCACCTCCAATCTTCCTTTCCGGCGAGAACTTCTCACCAAATCGGTCCAACAACGACTAAGGACAGCCGGTGGGTCAATTTTGCGGGCCCCGAAAAGGGCCAGACTTCAGGTTCTGGCCCACTTTCCGAGATCGATTCTGAAAGTATCAGTCACTGAGGAGTATTCGTTTGCGGAGCAACTCGAATCCAGCACGTCCGTACATTTGCCGTTTGAGCATCTTGATCCTTCTGTGGAATCTGACCACGCGGACGATCATGTTCTCCTCGGGGTTGACCACGGAACTGAGGAGACGATATGAGCGGCACGGTGACACTGGAGAACAAGTGGCCGGTACTGGGCCGGCATGCGCAGGCGACCGACTGGCTTCGGCTATGGACCGATCTCGGGCGGGCACCCCGAACGATCGACGCCTACGCGCGGGGGCTTGCCGAGTATCTGCAGGTGTGCGAGCGGGAGGGTGTCGATCCGCTCACCGCCACCCGCGCCCATATCGGTATTTATGTGCGGGAGCTGACCGAACGTCCCAGCCTCCGAGGCCCGAACGTCGTGTCCATCGACTCCGGATCCGGGCTGGCGAATGCCACGATCCAGCAACGACTGGTGTCGGTCCGACTGTTCTACGACTACCTCATGGAGGAAGGGCTGCGCGAGTCCAATCCTGTTGGTCGGGGCCGATATACGCCCGGCCGACGCAGCAGTGGCCACCAGCGTGGGCTCGTGCCCCGCTTGACGAAACTGCCGTGGATTCCCACCGAACAGCAGTGGGCGGACATCCTCGAAGTCGCCGCCGCGGAACCGGTCCGAAACAGGGTGATGCTCGCCCTGGCCTACGACGCAGCGCTGCGCCGTGAGGAGCTGTGCTCGCTGCGCACCGACGATCTCGACCCCGCCCACCGCACCCTGAGGATCCGGGCGGAGACGACGAAGAACCGGCTCGAGCGGATTGTGCCGTACTCGGCTGCGACCGGTGTGCTGCTGTCGGGCTATCTCGTGCACCGGGCGAGTCTGAGCAGGGCACGTGGACCGCTGTTCCTGTCTGAGTCCCGCCGTAATCACGCGCAACCATTGAGCTTGTGGACGTGGTCGAAGGTGGTGCGCAGGATTGCGTTGGCCGCCGATGTTCCGCGGTTTTCCACCCACACAACTCGGCATCTGTGTCTGACGGATCTGGCCCGGATGGGTTGGGAGCTGCATACGATCGCGACATTCGCCGGGCATCGCCATACTGACTCGACGTTGCGATATATCCACCTGTCCGGCCGGGATCTTGACGACAAGTACGGCCGCAGCATGGACCATATCCACGCCCAACGCATCGCGATGCTCGCGGCGGCAGGAACACAACGGTGACCGCGATATTGAAGGTCGACGTGGATACGGATCCTGAATCTCGTTGGTGCTCATCGATTATCGGACATAAGTTCGACACCACTATTGCGGTCCGCGCGGAAGAGTCGCGGGCCATCGGTGAACTCGGAATCCGCAATCTGCGACGGTTGCAGTATCACGATCCGACCGCGCCGGGCTGGCGTGTGATCGGACGACTGCTGCGACCGGTGGAGGCGGTCAACGCAGGGCTGGATTCGCCGCCCACTGCGCATCGGCGGCGTGCTATGGCCGATGCAATCGCAGTGCTGCTGACGCGTTGCGCCGAAGTGGGGCAGACCTTTTGGGGTTGGAGCACCGAAGAATGGATACATCTACTCGGCCGCGATCAGGCAGAGTTCCGCCGGAACGCGCCCAGTTGGGCCGGCGACGAGGTCCGCCCCTACCTCGCCGCGCACGCCTACCTGCTCGGTTCCTTCACCGAGTTCCACCAGCTCGGCAGCTTCCAACGACTCACTCTGTCGTGGCGAATCTTTGGTCGCGACCGGGTCAGCGGTGAGATCGACAGGGTTCGTAAAGTGCTCGCCGAGTGGGGCTATCGGCTCGGGCACGGCGACGACACACTTCTGCCGATGGTGACCTGCCAGCTGTTCCTGCTCAACCGCAGCCCACACGTGGAAGATCTCGGCACCGAACTGTTCGATCGTGTCCGCCATGACGAATTGCTCGGCGGGGCCCGGCTGAACACTGTGCATGCCGTGCAACGGGCGGTGAATGCTCTGGGGTTCTGTGACCCGCCGCCCGCGACCACCGGTCGTGGCACTGCTCGGGCGATTGGTGGTGCGCAGGCCTGGCAGCAGTGGGTCGAACGCTGGTACGCGACTTCGACATTGACGCCACGAGCACGCGGAAATGTTCGGTTACGTCTGCTCAAGGTGGGCCGCTGGATCGCCGCCGAGCATCCCGATGCCGCCGATCCGGCTGCCTGGACGCGGCAGACGTGTGCGGCCTGGGTCGCCGCGGTCGACCGGATGAACGTCGGGGACTACGTGCACCGCACCACCGGACTCGA
>JBEBVW010000245.1:0-3008 GCA_040392565.1 Aeromicrobium sp.
TCACCATGACGCGGCCGTGGCGACGAATCACCTTGCACTTGTCACAGATCGGCTTCACGCTCGGATTGACCTTCATTTATGAAGCTCTCTCTTGTATGAACGTGTCAGTGTTTTGGTATTGAGTTGTTGACGAGCAAACTGCGCTCACTTGTAGCGATAGACGATGCGTCCCTTGGAGAGGTCGTACGGCGAAAGCTCCACCACAACCCGATCCTCGGGGAGGATGCGGATGTAGTGCTGGCGCATCTTGCCGCTGATGTGAGCGAGCACTTTGTGCCCGTTCTGCAACTCGACGCGGAAGGTCGCGTTCGGTAGGGCCTCCACGACGGAGCCCTCCATTTCGATAACGCCTTCTTTTTTCGCCATAACCTCTTCTTCGATCTGCAACATCTGGACCGGCCCGGACACACGCCTGACCGCATCTGATCCAACGGATCAAAGACGGGGAAGCGCAAGCCGAATCGGCCGACTCATCATTCTAGGCGGAATCGCCTCGCAGACTCAAATCGCGCAACTCGCGACTACCTGGTCACCAGGTCCAGGTACCCCGGAAATCGAATCCTGCGGGCGCATACCGCATACCGATGTGCGCGACGTAGACCGTTTGACGAATATCGGTGGTCAACCACCCGGAGTTGCACTCACCAACTTTGAGCTTGCGCTCGGTGTAGACCGGTTTCCAGCGACTGCTGAGCTGCTTGCTGCCTCGATCCCAAACCGGTTCGGGTCCATGCGCAAGCCCGAATCGCCATGGATCGCGGCTGGTACGAGTTGTGCCGTCGGCATTGGCTCCCGGGTGGCGCCGCGTGTAACAAACCCGGATGTGCGCACCGTAGATACCACCACCCTCAACTCCGTTCGAAGCGCGGCGGTGATCTAACACCGTGACATCGAAGTAGCTGAAATGCGCAGTCTGACCCAGCGTGAACTCGCCAGACTTCGCCGGTGCGGGTGCGTCCGTCTTCACCGGCTCCGGAGCGGGTTGATCGTTGCCACAGAGCTCACCATCCGCCAGATCGGCGATGTCCTTGGAGGTAAACCCTGCGAGGTCAGACGGGCACGGACCTGGTGCTTGGGTGCCGAACAATTCTCGCCAGCCAGACTTGTCGCGGCCCCAGACTGCGATATATCCGCCGCACTCGTTGACCGCGCCCACAGCAAGCCCACGCACATCGACGGCCTCAACATGAATGATGCGTGGCAGATCGCATTGCGGGTCTGTGCGGGCAATCTCGGCAGCGATGAAGTCGCGGAAGGCTTGAGGTGCCGGCGCCAACTCGTCGACGTCAGCCGCGGTCTCAACGCGCACCCCGTCACCAGGAAATCGGATGATGCCCTCATCTGGCGATGGTGCTGTTGTCGTTGCCGCAGAAGGTGACCGAACTGACGATTTCTTCGACCCGTCGTCGGAGCAGCCCGCGAAAAGCAAACATGCCACAACCAGCAGCGCCTGCGCCTTGATCACGTTCCTAACGGTAAGGGTTGAAGTCGACCCTCGTCGGCAAATTCGAATGTCTCATGCATCGGTAAGCGGCCCGCGATCCCAGCGATCGATCAGCCGACTCAGCACGATTGATGTTTCCGTGCGGTCGACGTTTGCGACCTCTACCCGAACTCTCTCTAAGGCACGTTCCAGATCGCGCACATCTTTGGCCACAATCCGCAGCATTGCGTCAGCCATTCCCGACACCGTCGCAGCGGAGTGAATTTCCGGCACGCGACTGAAGGCGGCGCGCAACTCATCTGGCGAAATAGTGCCGCGGCAATGCACTTGCACATAGGCCTCGGTGGTCCAACCCAGCACGTCAGGGTCGAGCACGGCAGTAAACCCGGCAATAACACCGTCGGCAATGAGCCGGTCAACACGGCGCTTGACTGCCGAGGCCGAAAGGCCGATGTCCTCACCAATTGCGGCATACCCAGCGCGTCCATCGTCGAGCAGGATCTCGATGATCCGGCGATCCATGGTGTCCATCTACCGATGGTCGCATGAATCTTGCGCTGAACTGCTAATTCTTGCGGGATTCCAGTGCATCAATGCATGTTTCTCGTTCGTCATTGCGCAGATTCCAGATCTACCATTGATTTGTTGATCTGATCGCCTTCGGAGGTTCGATGACCGTTCTTGACGCGCGCGTCCGTCCCCAGACCGTTCGCACGGCCCGCACTCGGCGCTATGTCATGTGCCGCCCGGATTTCTTCGCCGTTGAGTACGCAATCAATCCGTGGATGGTGTCGGGAGTCGCGGTCAATCACGCCCGCGCCATCGCCCAATGGGAACAGTTGGTCAAGGTCTACGCCCAACTCGGTCACGACGTACAGCAACTGCGGCCAGAGCCTGGTCTGCCCGACATGGTGTTTGCCGCCAACGGTGCTCTCGTTGTGGGCGGGCGTGCCTATGGCGCTCAGTTCCGGCACCCCGAACGTCAGGGCGAGGCTGCAGCACACGCACGATTCCTCCGGCTTCAAGGCATCACTGTCACAGAACCGCAGTTCGTCAACGAAGGAGAGGGCGACTTTCTTGCCCTGGACTCGATGATCCTGGCTGGCACCGGTTTCCGGACGTCCATTGAGGCGCACATTGATGCAGCTTCAGTTCTGGACCGAGCGGTCGTCTCGTTAGAACTGGTCAACCCGCGGTACTACCACCTCGACACCGCCATCGCGATTCTTGACGACGGAACGGGCGAGGCACCAGCTGATATCGCGTACATCCCCGAAGCGTTCAGCGCCCACAGCCGGCGCACACTCAAGGACCTATTCCCCCACGCCCTGCAGATCAGCGAAGCCGACGCCGCGTGGCTCGCGTTGAACGTCGTCAGCGACGGCCAACACGTCGTCCTGCCCGCCCAAGCCAAGCGTTTCGCCACAGCCGTCGCCGCCCGCGGCTACACCCCCATCCCGATCGACCTCTCCGAATTCATTAAGGCCGGCGGCAGCGTCAAGTGCTGCACGCTGGAGTTTCACCCCTAAATTTCCCCGCGATTTGTGACGAAATCGGTCACGAC